>VGJQ01000017.1 GCA_016867375.1 Candidatus Kaiserbacteria bacterium
CCGGACCTTGAATGATCCGGCGCGTTACCATATTTTCAAGCATCGCCGCCATACTTCTTTGTAAGGCGTCCGTCAGCTGTGTATACTCCTGCGTCAACGAGACTCTTATCTATCTCCTCTTTCGTCGCTGAATGTATTTTGCTCAGAAGAGTTTTTTCGTCCTCTGATAGCGTGAATTGACAATCTGCTTCGTGGGAAGACTCCTTCGTGATCACTTTTCTCGATTCGATCTCTTCTTCGAGGATGTCGACCGCTTGCTCCGGCCAGACTTTGAGGATGTGGACATAGACATACGCGATGTCCCTCATCCAGAAGACCGAAATCGTGTGTCTGATGTTGTGAAAGATCTTCAGGTAGGACGCCGCGCCGCGCTCGTGGTCGATCAAGACGCACAGGTCGAGACCGTCACGGCGATATCCATCTTCTTCTAAGCGCGGGATCCAATCCGCGACGGTGCCGCCACTCGATACGGCGTTGTCGATCAGGATGTCGCGGAAACGTTCGTCGTGATCTGAAGCGCGTGTGCCCACGACCCACCCACCACGGTGTTGCGAGAGTCCATGAGACGTCTTCTGTACTTCTCGGATGTCGGCAAACGCGGCACGTTCGAGGGATCCGCGCTCAAGGCGCGGACTCTCTGCTGCCGCTTGTGCGAGCTGCCTGCCTGCCGTCGGTAATCCGAGGAGGAATGGCTTTCGATCGTCGCGGATATTCGCCATGTGCCGCCATAGCGTGCGGGCGATCGCGTCGCCGGTCGCACACAAGACGTCGGTATGTTGCGACAGTTCATCTCGTGCCGAGACGTAGAAGCAAGATTTCTTACCAGATCGCAGATCATATGGCTTACTCTCGTCGAATTTTATTACGCCGATTTTGTGCCACCTTTTGAGCAGGTCGTGATCTGCGCCGCAGAGCGTCTTGCCGGATGGTAGCTGCAATCCTTTACTCATCGCATAGTTCCTTCCTTTTTGCTGAGAGGAATATAACCCTATTTGTGGTAAAAGAGAAGCGAAGATGCCTTTTGAACGGATGCAGTTGATTTTTCTATGATTCATCGTAATCTGTCGGGAGTTTTGATCTGAATTGTCCGAAGGGGAGATGCAGATGGGGATACTATTTAAGCCTCTCAGCAAAGTGTTGTGGAAACAAATCGATGATGAAGTACATGCGTGTTTCCAGGCTGGCACGGAGCGTCCGACGGTCGCTGCTGTCCTCTATCATATACGCAGCCACAAATTTCTTCTCATCACGAGCACCAGTGGTGGCCTGCTCAATCCAGGGCTCGTGAAAGGTGGTGTGAAGAAAGGCGAAAGTGCTTTGTGTGCGCTCATTCGCGAAATCCGTCAGGAGTTGCGTGTCCGCATCCTTGAGAAACACATCAAGGGATATGCAGGTTCGTTCAGCGTGGCGTCCGTGCATCAAAAGGACGGTCGTTCGACGAAGCGGTATTTTGTGTTTTTAGTCGCATACGGCGGACCGCACAAGCTCAACATCAACGGCGAGCTTTCAGGATATTTCTGGTATCTGCTTGAGGAGATTCCCGAAGTGCTGGGTATCTCACAAGAGGCCCGGCCACGCAAATACGAAGTGCTCATGCAGATCTTTGCGTCGCCAAGCCTCAAAAAAGCGAAAGCGAAACGCAAGAAAAAAATCACCGGCCGATGACCCTGTCATCGGTCGGTTTTCTTGCCAGTTTTGTAGAGTGTGGAAAAATGTCGCGCGTGGATGCTGAAGATGTCATACTGGAGTCGATGCCTGAAGATACATCGGTACCTCCAATGAAAGACCCTATACCATCGGTCGATCCAAAACCGACCCCTGCGACGGTACACATCCCTCCCATCACACCTGTAGTTAAGCCTGCTCCTGAGGCGACTCCTCCTGCACCACCGCATTCCCCACTCGCATCCTCGCAGCAGGCTCCTACCATAGATGCTTCTTCTGGGGTAAGTCAGATCGCTCCGGCTGAAGCTCACTCCGCCTCTGAGCCCATACACGTATCGTCAGGACAGCCTGTACTCCAAAGCCCTTTTGCTCCGGAGACTAAGCCTGTACCACCAGTTGCTACGCCCATCACCACACCTGCTGCTTCGATGGATGCGACGCATATGAATTCTCCTTTCGCGGCTGCACCTGCCGAAAAAGTGGTGGATCATGAGACCGCCAAGAAAGCAGCCATTATGCATTCTATGCCTGCCGTTACGAGCTCGATGAAGGCGTCAAATGCGATAGCGGAATCGGTGGGTCTGGCCCCGCCAGTACCTAGGCCTGCCCCTGCGGTACCGCCCAAGCTCGCCAATGCCAAACCGACGCTCGCTGATGCACTCAAGCCGCTGGTAAAGCAAGCAATGAAGCCGAAAGGCCCGAGTATGGTCGCTTCGCTTGTCGTCATGGTACTCACAGTGGTCATCGCACTCTCTGTGGGTCTCGGTATACGACTTGCTGCGCCGACACTCATTGATTGGCTCACCGAATACACCAAGACATTTAATCTCGTGACATTTGGGGTACAGACGGGGCCGGCGCTACTGGTGGCTTTGGTGCTCTTGCTTTTGTCGTGGTGGTGGGGGAGGAATATACAGATCATGGAGCGACGTGCCATTATTGGCTTCTTATGGGGGGTATCGCTCTATGCACTCATCACGTATGTGATGTTTGCTGTGTACAAATATCAGATCGTCCCGCTTGCAGGAGCCACACCACAAGATATCTCATTTGTGGCCGCATTCGTGGCTTCGATCATGCCGCCGATGTGGTTTGCGGTCATGTTTGTCGGACTCATCCTGACGATGACCTTTCTCGTCATGTCTTCGTTTGCACAGCCGCGCATACCGCCGCTCTTGCCGTCCTTTGGTCGACTGGCAGCGCGATGGTGTGTGGTGTTGATTGCAATTGCTGCTTCGCTATATGTATTTGATGCGGCATCATACATCGCTCCTTTGGTACATCAACCGATGCTATGCAAGTACCAATATGGTATTGTGCACCAAGAATCGTGCTTGAATACCTTTGGTATTGCCACGAGCACATCCGCGACGGCAGCGACTGAGTACTTCGAGATAGTAAGATAGGGGAAAACGGAGGTTGCATCTCCTCCGGTAGTCATTGGCCGGTTTTTTACAACTAAAAATGTCCATTGACAATTTGGTCATATTGTGTATAATGTACATTGTCTTTCCTCCAGTCTCCTCGGCACCCCTCATGGGCGCCAAGGATCTCTGGAGAAAAGGGCATGCTCCTTGAGATTAATCAACTTGTTGCCCAGGATCCAGAAAGGATCTGACATGTCTAAGGAATATATCGGGATCGTCGATAAGCCATGCAGTGGTGGCGCGTATGCGTTCATGCGCGAAAACATTGTTATGGCTGATGACGGATCGCCCCATGATCTCGATCTGTCGGGCGTCGACGGCCGGGGAAATCCGGCGGCTGTTTACGTCCATCATTCGAAAATTGGTCGGCCGATCGAAAAGGGCATGGAGCTCGTTTTCGAGATCGACGAGACCAATAAAAAGGGGCTGAGTGCCACCAACGTCACGGTCCGTTCGCACGGCGTGACCGACATGAACGAGGCTCCGGTCCAACCTGCGAAGCGCGCAGCGCGGATCGTCGTCTCTGCGGAGGAGGCGAAACCTGGCGATGCGATTCTCGATCTGTCGGCTGTGAAAGCCGAAGATCCGTACTACGATCGAGGCGCGGAAGCTGTCCTTGAAGGTACGGAAGCGGTCTTGAGGTCGACGACGGCTTCGAAGGCGACTTCCTCCCCGCCGGAAACGGCGTGGTCTGTGGTAATCGTGCCGATGATTGTCGGTATCGTCGAGCTTATCAAAATGCTCGGTGTCATTGCCTTCGACCTCACCCTTTGGGCGTGCGGCAAGGTAAAAAAACTGGTCACTGCTCAGTGAGCGCGTAAAAGCGCTACTTGATACGGTGATCGCGCCCCGGTGCTTAAGTGCGCCGGGGCACTTTCTTTTTGATATCACACACATGCCGTACAATGTACATATGGCATTCATAAAATCCGTTTTTAATTTTCTAAGACTCATCATCACGATGGCGGCAGTCCTTATCGGTGTCGCATGTCTCGCGCTCGCATACTTTTACTACTCGACACCATCGGATCTTTTGCCTCCCATTTTGACCGGACACATACCTGACTCGGGCGAAACGTACTATCGCCATGCATTCGCCTCGCTCGGCATCGGTATTGCTCTGCTTATCTTCACCTGGATGCTCAATAGCATCGGTCGCAAAAAGCCGATGCAGGCGCCGGACAATCTCACGGCGAGCGAGACCCTCAAGCTGTAATCCCGATTATAGATTATTAAAAGATTCCCTTTTCTACGCTATAGCGTCGGATTGGGAATATTTGTAAGGGCTCGAGTGACAGGCGAGAGGTGAAAAGGTGACACCTTTTCACCTCTTGACGCATTCGGATAAAATATGGTATATAGTCCGCAGCTTCTACGGACAATGGTGTCCGCTCTAAGCAGGAGGTGAGAGTCCTCCGGAACTGATCCTTGAGTGGAGAAGACAGATGGGACTGATGAGTTTCACCTACAATGTTGCGGGCGTATGTATCTTTGGATCTGTGGCAAGAAATTGCCGCAATGGCAAGTACCACCCAGGTGACAAGCCGCGCAATATCAACACCTTTTATTTCGGGGAATATTCTCATCATGATGCGATTAAGGCGGTCAGACGGTGGGCAGTCGAGAACGATCTTCCCGATGGTCTCACTATCGACATTCAGCGCGTGTTTCCATCTAACGGGACGATTCACCTCTATACGCCGATTGGCTTGCAGGGGTCTTGCATCACGATCTTGGGTCGCGCGCCAAAGGTATCGTGGTTCGAAGTGGCGACGCTTTCCGCTATTCTGCGCTTATCGGAGCACGACACCTATGCCGCGTATCGATATGCGGCGGAAGGGCTGCATAAAGGACGGTTCGATCTCGATCTCACCCAGAAGATGGGAGATGATTGGGATAGTGACAGTGCTGCGTGCCTCCGTGCGTTGGCTAATGGCTTGGCCCGGGCAAATGAGGGTTTTCTCGCAGATCTCGGCGCTTTCGGGACATTTCTCCAGGATGTGAAGAGTCTCGGTTCCGATCTACAGGAAAAGGTTTGCCGTGGAGTCCAGCTAGTTCATTCTTCCTGGTATTTCGCCCAGCGGAGGATCGATGAGCCGATCATGGCAGTCCGGCGCGGTACGGGAATGGAGATTCCCATCGAACAATTCTTCAGACATATCTTCGATGCTCCGCAAGCATCAAAGGAATCGAAAAATCGAGGTTTGCGAATTGCAATGCCTTAAGCAAACATTTTGCCTCATCAACCCTCCGCTTCGGCGGAGGGTTTTTTCTCTTCCTATTTTGGGTACGCACACATATTCCCAATCTGACGCTATAGCGTCAGATTGGGAATATTGTTCGTGTATCTAGTTTATCCGATTTGATTGGCGATACAGGTGACGACGCGGTACACTCTTCTCATGAGCTTTTCGTATTTCATACTTGCCATTCTCGAAGGACTGACCGAATACCTGCCGATTTCTTCCACGGCCCACCTCATCCTTGCGGGCAAGATCCTCGCGGTCGATCTCGCTGATCCATACGTGAAGTTTTATCTGCTTTTCATCCAGCTTGGTGCCTTGTGCGCGGGTGTCGCACTTTTCGCCAAGCGCATCCTCACCGATCGCAGTATGATCGCAAATCTCATCGCGAGTTTCATACCGACGGCGATCCTCGGATATGCGTTCTACTCATCCTTCAAGCATCTGCTTGAAGGTAATTTTTTGCTCATGGCGATCGTGCTCGCGCTTGGCGGCGTCATGTTCATCTATTTGGAGAAATCGCTGATATCGCGGCGGGCCACTGCGGGGAGTGCAGGCAAAAATGCACTCTCGGTGAAGGATGCAGTGATCGTCGGTATCACGCAGGCGCTGGCGATCGTGCCGGGTGTCTCGCGCTCCGGCATCACGATCGTGACCGGAATCTTGCTTGGTATCAGTAAGGCAGCAATCGTCGAGTATACGTTTCTCCTTGCGCTGCCGACCTTGGGTGCTGCTGTCGTGTATGATGCCTACAAATCGCGCGATGCGCTCTTGGCGCTTTCGTCGTATTCAGATCTGATCGCAGGATTCGCGGTGGCTGCGGTCGTCGGATTTGTGACGCTGTGGTTCCTGCGAAAATACCTCCCGCGCATGTCGCTCGCACATTTTGGCTGGTACCGCATCGCGCTTGCAGCGATCATTGTCTCCATATTTGTCTAAGAGTTAGACAAATACCTCGATCTCATCGAGGATAAAACCCACTACGTGCCCGTCATTGTCTTTCCTCGGTGTGATATTCGGACATCCAGGGCGTGCTCCCAGTATTTTGTTTTCGGCGGAGAGTGGCGTATGGAAGCCACAGTGTGCATCGCTTCGGCGACCCCATGCGATATAGGCAGGACGGCCGCGAAAGGTGAATATCCCCATCGAGATTTCTTCATCTTCTATGAAGCGACAATATACGTCTTGCTGTAGTCCGGGGATAGACACGCCTTCATAGCTATAATCATCTTTACTGCCGACATGCTCCCATTCGGTCAGGTCGATTCCGTTTATGAAGAGTGTTTCAAGTGTATTTGAGGACATGCTGTCAGTATACAAAAGAAAAAGGGCCGGTAGGAATCCGGCCCTTTTGATTACTTTTGCGTGCGCCGCGCGAAGAAATACATTCCGGCGATGGCAACCAGCACGATGATCGAAAAGGCAAGATGCTCGGCGCGATGCATCGCATCCGGCACAGACAAGCTGTGACTGAACGCAAAAGCGGGTGATGCGGCTAGTGCCGCAGTAGTCGCGATGATCTTTTTCATCCCCCAATCTCCGTCTTTGTATTGAACGATCTGTGAGTGTCTGTAGACACTCACAGACATTGTGGCACGCGATAGTCCGGTTAGCAATCAGCGTGGGCAATGGTGCCGTCTTGCATGGCGATCTGGAGCTTCATCAACTCCAACGGCGTCGGCTTTTTGGGGCCGACGATAGGACCGCAGCAGTTTACAAACGAGATCGTCTGTCCATGACAGAAGTGCTTCTCGGCCAGTTCACGCAGTATCGTCGAAGCACATATACGGATCAACTGTTTGCCGAGCTCAGAGTTCGGGTCCTCGTTGCCACGTACATACCCACCAGTCTCCAGATTTCCGTGAGACATTCGGTGTAGATGCTTGACAGCAAGGGGAAGATCTTTATTCATCGCTTCAACGAGGGCAGATTCCATTTGGGCTTCCGTGGCAGTCTTGAGGACCACACCCATACGCTGCATAATGCTCGGAATCGACGGTAACGACATCGTTTTTCTCCCAAAGAACATACGCTGGCGATCTAGGCCAGCGTGCGGCCCGCGACGTATCGTGGGTCGTACGCTGGGTACCGCCTAGCGTCTTGCCGTATCTGTAATCATGCATGCCGCGTCGCGCATATCGATCGTTTTGCCAAAAGGTATAGATGCAATCGGTGTTTGAGGGAGTTGCAAAAGCAGTGATGCATCGTCATCTACTTTGTTTGCCACAAACACATATGGCACATGGGCAAGCGTGAGTTCGTCTGCGATCTGTCGCGCGACACGTACGCTCTGTACCGAAGGCTCTACGACGATCACTGCGAGCGAGATATCAGATAGTATGCCCGTGGCTACCGGGTCTGTGCCGGCCCGCTCATCGATGACCGCTACCTCGTGTTCGGCAAGACGCAAGAGGGGTACATATACCTTTAGGGGTGCAGCGAGCGAATGACTGCAGTTTTTACCCCCGCGTACTTGATCGGTATGCGGCCCCGCGACCATGAGAAGAAGATTATCCGTGAGGCGCGTGGTCGTCGCGGAAGTAAAGCTATCCATCGGGTCGATCGAAAAGGTGACACCTTGTTTGCTCGCATGATCACGTGCCTCCAAAAAGCTCATCGACTCTGTGGCACCGACATGCTGTTTGATGAGTGATGGATCGGTCCCCAGAAATACAGTCGGGTGCTCGAGGCCGAGCAGATAGGTGAGATCCATATTGTGATCGGCATCGATAGCGAGCACACGATGACCGTGATCGAGCATGTGCCCTACATAGGCGGTGGCAAGCGTCGACTTACCACTGCCGCCTTTCCCTAGAAAAGCGATCTTGATTCCCATACCTGATTAATTCTTTCCAATCGAGACTACTGACGCACCGTTTATGGTCGCAACTGATCCCGAGAAAAAAGGTAATCCCTCATCGCCGTCTTCGGTACCGTCGCTCGTTATGAACACTGAATTGCCTGTGGATGCTGTGTTGCCGGCTGCCGCTATGCCGACGCCAAATCCGAACGTCTCACCGGAAAGTGCCACGTCATCTGAGGATCGTATGTCGAATTTTACGGTCCGCCTTGATCCAGTTGTAGTCAGACTTCCTTGGATATAAGCATCGATCGTCTGTCCGCGCGGTATCTTGATTGCTGGAGAAAAGGTCGATGTGTATGATTTTCCATCATTCTCCGTAGGGTACGACACATCATCGATAATGGTCGCCGTGTTGGTGAGATCGGCACTCCCCGCTGTCCCTGCCTGGTCCCAGGTGATCGACGAGAGAGCAAGGTCCTCTTTTGAGTTTGCGGTGATGCGGATGCCCGAGAATCGGATACCCGTTTCGTTGATATATCGGTTTGCATTGGTCCCCGGATCGTAGAAGGAGAGGGATGCCGATGCACTGCCGATCGTGAGCGTGTCGTTGATGATTTGTGCCGTACCGGCAAGCGGCAAGTTTCCCGAGATTGGCGATGATGCACTGATGGATATCAACTGAATGATAGGAGTCTGCCCTGCGTAGGAAGTGGTGTCGTCTGTAATATTGCCGAGGACTGTGAATGTCACCGACTCACGTGCGGGAATGACGACCTCGCTGCCAAGAGTTGCGCGGTGATCGGAATGAAAACGCCGCTCATCGCCGACCTCCTCACCATCTTCATCGATGAGTACTACCGACTCGAATACATTATCCATACCCGGTCCTGTTCGCTCGACGGTGACGTTGTGCACTGTCACATCCGCGCTTCCCGCAGTGAGTGTGAAGGTCGTAAACGGTACTCCGCCTGCGCCCGCAGGAGCGAGAGTCATAGCAGGTTGTGGGGGTTTCGTCACGGTAAGCATATCGTGTCCTGTTGTGGCGGTGGTAGACGTCGCCTGAGCGGACGAATCGAGGGTACACAATGCGTTGAGCTTGGCACGTGTCGCCAATCCTACAGAACCGGTGCCGAGCGAGAGTCCGAGAGGGGAGAGTATTTCGGATCGGTATTTTTCTTGGAATTTTGAAACGGCTCGTGCAGTGAGTGATCCGTAGGAAGCTGTTTCGTTGCCGCGTGATCCGGGGCCGGAAAGCGCGATAGCTGTATCAGTATCTTGATTGAGAAATTCCTGGAGGAGTCTCACATCAGCTCCGGTACTGCCAATCTTGAGATTCTGATCCCATGTATGCGGACACGCAGCGGATTGGGCATGTACGAACGAGGGCACGAGGATATTTGTAAGGAGCAGCACGGATGTGCTCCATGCGAGCGGTTTGGTAAGAGATGTCATACGATGATGTGATGTATATACTCAATAAAATACATGCAATATATTTGCATTAGCGACACTATACGCGCCCCATATCCTTTGTCAACTACTTGCAATAAATTTGCAAGTAGTGTATGCTGGTTTTGTTATGAGAAATGAAAGGAGTATGGCGGAGACAATTAGGGATGCGGGGTTTCGTGCCACGAAGCCGCGTCTTGCCCTTTTTTCTCGCTTGACGAAGACTTCGCGTCCGATGAGTATCCAAGAGCTCGCACAGGAGCTTGCGGGAAAGGTTGATCAGGTGACGGTCTATCGCATGATCGACGCATTCAAAAAAGCGGGACTCGTGCGTGAGGTACATCTGCGCGGTGTGCGCCCCAAGTACGAGCTTACCGATCCGCGCGATGATCATCACCACATCGTTTGTACGGAATGTCGCAAGGTGGAGGATTTCGTGGGATGTGGCGCGGAAAAGATGGGTAAGGAAGCTCTGCGTCAATCGCGTTCTTTTGCCGCGATTACGGGTCACACGTTCGATTTATACGGTTTGTGTAAGGAGTGTATTACAAAATAGAATTACGATAGCTATGAATAAAAAGCTGTACAGTGCAGTGGGAGTCGGAATTTTTATAGTTGTGGCGGGGTTTGTGTGGATCACTGCAGTGCGTCCGCATGCAGAATCCCAGAAGATGCGTGTCGTCACCAGTTTTTATCCACTTTATTTCTTTGCATCTGAAATAGGTGGTGACAAGGCGGAAGTGATGAATGTCACACCAGCTGGAGCGGAGCCGCATGATTACGAGCCGACATCTCAGGACATAATCGCCATTCAAGACAGCGATTTATTTGTATTCAATGGTGTGGGCTTTGAGGCGTGGGTCGGCCGGATACTACAAGATACGGCTCTTCAGGGTACTATCGTCGAGGCTGCTGATGGGCTCGCCACTCTAGAGGGTGACGAGCACGAACACGAACACGAAGAAGATGAACATGTCGAAGCGGTGCAAGGCGAAGACGATCACATCATGGACCCGCATGTATGGCTCTCCCCGGTGCTTGCTTCGCGTATGGCGGATCGTATCGCTCAAGGCTTTGTCGCAGCTGATCCTGCCAATGCTTCATACTACACCGCAAACGCGGAGAGTCTAAAAGCGCGCCTTTCAGAACTTGATGCACAGTATCAGACGGGCCTCGCGCGCTGCGCCAAAAAGGATTTTGTGACATCACACGCGGCATTCGGATATCTCGCTGCTGCATACAAGATCAATCAGGTGCCGATCTCGGGCCTTTCTCCGAAAGAGGAGCCGTCGGTCCGACAGTTGGCGACCATTGCAACATTTGCTCGGGAACATGGTGTACAACACATCTTTTTTGAAGAGCTTGTGAGCCCCAAGCTCGCGCAGACGGTCGCCACCGAGATTGGGGCACAGACACTTGTACTGAATCCGATTGAAGGATTGGCAGCGGAAGACTTGAAGGCGGGCAAGAACTATCTCACAGAAATGTCCGAGAATCTCGCACACTTGAGAATCGCGCTACAATGCGAGTAATGTCTGTGACGAGTATGGCCGACACAGTGGTTGATCATAAAACCAACATCATCGAAATCGAGCATGTGTCTTTTTCGTATGGTACGACGGAAGTGCTGCATGATGTAAGTCTCTCAGTGCATCGCGGTGATTACCTCGCCATTGTGGGTGGCAATGGTTCGGGTAAAACAACGCTTATCAAAATCATTCTCGGTCTCCTACAGCCTTCGTCTGGCTCGATCAAACTCTTTGGAGAGGACGTCGCCGCTTTTAAAGATCGGTGGAAGATCGGATATGTCTCCCAAAAAGCGACTGATTTCGATCTTTCATTTCCGGCGACGGTGGAGGAGGTCGTGCAGATGGGTCGTTTTGGTCGACATGGGCTATTGGGCAGGATCAACGAAGAGGATCGATCGGCGACGCGCCGTGCGCTGGAGCATGTGGACATGTGGCAGTATCGTGATCGGCTCATTGGCGATCTCTCAGGCGGACAGCAGCAGCGGGCTTTCATCGCTCGGGCACTTGCGGGTGAGCCGGAGGTCGTCTTTCTCGATGAGCCGACCGTCGGCGTGGAGCAGCAGGTGAAAGACGAATTCTACGCTTTGCTGCGCAAGATGAATCAGGATCTGCGCCTGACCGTCGTTCTCATTACACATGATATCGAGCGTATGGGGCACGAGGCGATGCATGTAGCCTGCCTCGATCACACACTTTTTTTCCATCGTTCGGTGGACGACTACTTCAAGAGCACGCACACGCTCATTCACCCTCACTCGTAATATTTTATGTTTGATCTCTTCACATACGGGTTTGTCGTGCGTGGGATGGAGGCAGGTGTCATCGTCGCACTCATCGCTCCGCTCATCGGTATTTTTCTCGTCCTACGACGCTATTCACTCATTGCCGATACGCTCGCACATGCATCGCTTGCAGGTGTCGCGCTTGGTTTTCTACTCAACATCAATCCGATCATCTCGGCGCTCGGTGTCACGGTCGCTTCGAGTCTTGGTATCGAGCGCTTACGAAATACAAAGCATGTGTACGGAGAGTCGGCGTTGGCGCTCTTTCTATCGGGATCCCTCGCCCTTGCTACGATACTTCTAAGCTTGGGTAAAGGATTCAACTCAAATTTGTTTAATTATCTATTCGGCAGCATTGTCACTGTCACGCAAGCGGATGTGTATATGATCCTCGCGCTTGCTGTTATCGTCGCTGTCGCAATCGCCTGTTTTTACAAGGAGCTCGTGTATATTTCTTTTGACGAAGAGTCTGCGCGTGTCTCTGGCATACCAGTGAATCGCATCAATATGCTGTTGATCGTTCTTTCTGCGTTTACGATCGCGCTTGCGATCCCGATTATCGGCGTCCTCCTTATCGCTGCGCTCATTGTCATTCCAGTGGTCACGGCTCTTCAGCTGCGCGGTAGTTTTACACAGACGCTCTTATGGGCAGAGATTATTTCAGTCACATCCGTCCTAACCGGAATCGTTGTGTCGTTTTACTTTGATCTATCGACTGGCGGGACAATCGTTGCTCTCATGCTCGCTATATGCCTCGCGATATTTTCACTCAAGAGTCGCGCTTAAGGGCTCGTCCACAAATTAACGTACCCGTTATTTGTGGACTACACTTATGGGCCCGTTCATTTTGTGTTGCAGTTATTTATGAACGGGACCTAAGGGCTGTCACACACTCTGTGCCTGTGCTAGTGAGTATGCGCATGCCCGGTTGGACTATGCTCTGTCGCGTATTTTTCCGAGAGCATATAGGTGGCAATGAGGGTGGTGATCGGGACCGCAAGTATGATCCCGATGGAGCCGATCAGGATGCGTACGATCTCGGTCGCGAAGATTTCGCTATTGAGGATAAAGAGGATGCCACTATCTGAGCTCTGAATGAGTAGGAGTAGTGGAAGCGATGCGCCGACGTAGGCGATGGCGAGTGTGTCGACCAACGCACCGATGTGTTCGCGCCCGATGCGGATGCCGCGCCGATACACATGAGAGCGGGTCATGTGACTACCTGCACGGAAGAGCTCCTCGACCGCGACAGCTTGCCCGATTGCACTATCGTAGAGTACGCCCAAAAGGCCGATCATGATGCCGCCGAAGAGGAGCCCTACCATATCGATGCGCCCGCGCGTGTCAAAATTGAGATAGACATTTTCGTCGGACGTATAGCCGCTGAGGTCTGCGCCGTGCATGGCAAAATACGCGGCGAGACCTGTGACTATGAGAGTAATGATCATGCCGATCACGGCGGCGCTCGTCGTGCGATTGAATCCGTGCGTGATGTATGAGCCGATGATGATGATGAGCGACGCGACGCCGATGGAGACGAGGATAGGGGAGTAGCCGTAGTAGATACCGGGAATGAGGAGCCAGAAAATGAGGATGAGGCTGCCGACGAGGCTCGCAAGCCCGCGCACACCTTGGATGCCGCCGAAGATGAAGATAAGCGCGACGAACGCGAGAGTGAGGATGAGGATAGTATTGAGGCGATAGGGATCGGCGACCGACCAGAGATCAGTGCCCTCGATGTCGTTGGTGAGATGACGTGCATAAAAGACATCGCCTGTATCGAGCTGTGTGTAGTCATTTTCAAAGGTGATCATCGCTCCCGCATCAGGTCCCTCAAGAATCTCGACGCGAAGCGTCTGGGTCTGTGCCGGGGTGTCTGTGCCAGGGATAATCCGTGTGTCTTGTGCGAGGACTTCTACCACACGGGCTTTTTCATACGTGTGCTGGTCTGCGACGAGAGTGTTTTGTGCCTGCGCTATAAACGGCATGCTCAATAAAAGCGCCGCGAAGGTGAGTATGTATTTCATGCCTCGCATAGTGATGTATCTGTCAAAATAGCATCATTTGCAGATCATGTCTTGTCTTCTGTTATTCACTGATCCCTGTCATCCGCGGTGAATATCCGTTCCCATAGTGATGGCACAAGTCTGACTTGTGCCATCACAAACATGCCCAAATCATAGTGTCTTGCAACCACGTGGCCAGCGTGATATTTTTGCGGCATGAAATGGGGTCAGGTAAGTGAGAGTAATAACATACAGAGTCTCGCCAGCGGCACGGCCAAGCTCACGGCCGCGCCGCTTCTTGCCCTCCTCTTCCTCCTCCCCACTATCTCATTTGCCGCTATTGTGAGCTCACAGCCCGACCACTCGGTAGACACGCGTGGCATTATCATGGGCAGCGACTGCATCACACTTGCTACCTCCACATCAAATCGCGTCGGCAACCTCACGCTCTTCTTCGGTACCAACACATTCACCAACATCGCTCCTCCGGGCCCGAACTGGATCACATATATCGGCACATTCGCATCACCCGACTGTTCGAGCGGACCTATCGGATACGGGATCTACAAAGATTCATACCAGCCGACCGCCGACAACACGTCGCATACCTTTGATGCCACGCTCGGCTTCTGGGACGGTCTCTTGTACAGAGGTTACGGCAGTCAGGACGTCGCCACTTCCGCACCATCTCTCGCGGGTGCCCGCTCATTTATGATTACCGCCGAACGTGCCACCACCCCCACTTTCTCCAGCAACGGCATGTACCCCTGCAGCGGGTACTGTCTCGCGTACCTCCAAGGCAACGGCACCACCTCTGCATACATCCTAGAAGACGATGTGGTCACCGCCACCCCTGCCTGCACAGAACACTGCAATTCCAACGTGCTGTTTTTGCCGGGGATTATGGGCTCGCGACTCTATGATGACGGGGAAAAAAGATGGGAGCCTTCAGGGGAAGAGGATGTACAAGCACTCTACCTAGACACGGTAGGGAAGAGCGTGAGTCCTGATGTCATTGCCACAGAGGTGATCAACGAGATTCCAATCACGGGTGGAAACATATACAAATCCTTCGTCGCCGACTTGGCTGCCGCGAGTTCTACCGGGACCATCGCGGGGTATGCAGCGTTTCCATACGATTGGCGCCTCTCCATTCCGGACATTCTCGCAGAGGGTGCGCTCGAAGAGACACTTCGTACCCTCGCTGTATCGTCACGGACAGGTAAGGTGACTATCGTCGCACACTCCAATGGCGGCCTGCTTGCCAAGGCGCTTGTACGCGCGCTCGGCCCTTCAGCCTCCGACCTCATCGATCAGATCATATTGGTCGGTGTCCCCCAGCTCGGTACTCCGCAGGCCATCGGCGCGCTCCTGCATGGCTATGACACAGGTATCCCGTTCGACTGGTTTCCCTTCATCCTCTCACCGGAGCGCGCTCGCGACTTTGCGCAAAATGCTCCCTTTGCCTACCATCTCCTACCACACGAAGATTATTACAACAACATAGGCTCATCTATCACCACTCCGCCGGTCACGTTCGAATCAGGTGCGGCCACACAATTATTCACCGACAGGTATGGTATGGCTCTGGGTAATGGCGACGAATTGTACGATTTTCTTGAGGGAGCGGAGGGGAGAGAAGTGCCCGTGTATGGTGACCTGAAAGGTCCTTCGCGCGGCAATACCACGCTTCTTACCTCTGCCAAAAACCTCCAGCAACACATCGGCTCTTCGTGGCAACCTCCCGCAGGTATCATCGTGCATCAGATTGCCGGTATTGGCGAAGACACGCTCGCCGGTATCACATACAAAACAGTGCAGGAGTGTGCACGGGCAGTTGCTTTTCCGGGCGGCGTGCTTTGTCTTGAGTACCAGCCAAAGCTTTCGTATGCACTAAACGAAGTGATTGATGGTGATGGTACCGTCGTCGTACCGAGTGCGCTGGCGATGAGTACGAGTACGGAGGCGGTGAAAAGATGGTGGGTGGATTTGAAAAAGTACAACGGAGGGATATTAGAAAATATTCCCGGCCTCGGGTTCCTTAGAACCAATCATAAAGACCTCTTGGAAATTAGTGAATTACGAGCATTAATCTTTAACCATTTTATTGGAGGGGATTCTGATATAAATCTTGAATATCTTTCTGATGTACAGCCAATTATAGATAGCGAAGACCGCCTCCGTTTCACCCTCCACTCACCACTTACACTTTCCGCGACGGATGCGGCAGGACAGGAGATCAGCGCTTCCACCTCTACCATCCCCGGCGCTACCTACAAGCGCTATGGAGAAGTGCAGGTGATCAGTATCCCGCAGTCCGTGTCGCCGACAGTGGTGCTTTCAGGGGTCTCAGACGGCTCCTTCACTCTCGAGGTCGAGGAATACTCCGGCGGCATCGTGGTGGCCACCACGACGTTTGCTGGTGTCCCATCATTGGCAGACACCTCTGCGACGATGAGTTTCCCTGACGGCACCATCCAAAATGCCGGAGACCTCACCATAGACTACGATGGAAACGGCACTATTGATTTCACGCTTGCGCCGGAAGAAAGTGCAGAGGTGACGCGCGATGAGCCTTCATTGTCGGCGTTACTCACCGTGCTCAAGGACATGATCGGAAGAATAGATGCACCAGACACGCTCAAGAAGAATCTATTCAAGAAAGTCGAAAATCTTGAGAAAAAGATTGAAAAGAAGAAAGAGAAAAATACAAAAATCCTCTCCGCGTTCAACAAGAAAATCGTTAGACAAGAAGTAAAAGGGAAGCTCAATAGTGCTGATGCTCATGAGCTCATCGCCCTGCTTGACGCATTGGAAGCGTACGCTGATACCGTCGCACTTGACGCTCAGCTGCTCTCCGAGCTCAAAGAAAAAATACAGTCACTGGACCTCAAGAAGAGCTTGAAAGGCGGTCTTCTCAGACGGGTGGAGAAGCTCGAGAATACACAGATGCTCACCAGGGCGCTCTCCAAGATTTCGGCTACAATAATGAGGAAGGGGAAAAAGGGGGATATGAGTGATGCAAGTATGCAGGAGCTGTTACAATTGTTGGTACAGATAGAAGCTGTAATATGAAATTTTTGAGCAAAAAAAATGGGTTCCTGTTGAGCTTATTTTTTGTCGGAGTCGTGGCTTGTTTAATTGTTATACAAGAAACGTGTGATTACGATGCTTTAGGGTGGTGTTGGAAGAATTGGACTGAGATTGGCTTAATAGGACAGATAATTTTCTGGCCATCGATCCTCACATTCTTTTTCTCTCTCCTAACCCTCCCCCTCACTCCCGCTATTTTTGAAGCATGGAAACGTTTTGCGGTGTGGGCGGTGCCGGTGATGCTTGTCGTCACGACACTCCTCATCCTCGGCGGGGAAGGCAACGCATACTTCTCTTTCGGCCTCGGGCCTTTCATTCTCATGATCCTCTATGGCCTCTATGTCCTCATCTCCCTCACCATCATCGCCTGGAAATACTTCGCTACAAGGAAGCTCTCCAAGTAGATTCCACGGCCCAAGAATATTCAGGTCGCCGTACGGTGACAAGTTAAACTTATCACCACGGGCAGATAGAAAGTGCGTTATAGTAGATAGGTATGTTGATTAAAATATCTACGTGGGGGCAGTCGCAGTTGTTGTCTACCTGATTTTAATCGGCTTTTTGTTTGTATCAGCTTCGAATTGTCAGGGTATGTTTTGCGCCGCAGGGATTGTAGTTGCGATGCTCCCCTGGGTGGTCGTATTTGAAAATGGTTTACAGACGCCATTCTTTGAGTTAAGTGGCATGACTTGGTTTTGGGCCACCGTTTCCATCAACATCCTATTGCTCTACTGGATCTTTTCATTCATCCAAAAACGGACAAGGAAATAATACGGATACAGGGGACAGGCACATGTAGTTTTGATCTGCAAAGGGGATACTGTAAGCCAATAATATAGTTACAACTGGAGTACACGCAGTACAAGACAGAGGGGTGTGCTTTGAATGGTATAATATAACCCATGCAAGAGACTCCGGCCGGATCTTTCATGCGGTTTTTTCTCGGATTCACGCTGTTTATCAGCTTGAGTGTGGGGCTGACCGTCCTCGTTAATTCGGTGACGGTGCGGCAGGAGCAGGAAAAGCAGACTGCCGCCGCGGTCGCCGCTATGCTGGAGTGGCATTAAAACTAAAAAAGAAACGCCGGACACAATGGTCCGGCGTCGATCGCTCAAGTTGTATTTTAGATGGGTAGAAATGCCTTTAACTCCTTCGCTCGGATGCAGATGGTCTCGACATCCAGTGGGCTTACGCCCACGAATCTCTTCAGTCCATCCATAAGGACGCACTCCAAGGAAGCCTTGGCGAGCGGATTGATATTCTCCCCCACCCAGTCAACGAGCGCGGCTTGCTCATCCGTAACGAGTTTGCCGTCAGGATATTCCCGCATAGTCGCATACTCCTCCACAGCATGGTCACCAATGCAATGGTACAATAGTAATGGTATATGTCAAGTAGACTCCGTGGCATTTCAATGTAGAATATCCCTCATAAGGCCAGAGACAGCGAGCAGCCGTGGAAATGGCATCAGTCTTGCCGAGGTCGACGATTCTCTTAAATGGAGGATTCTCGAAGCCTTTGTATTACCAGTTTGCAGTTTTTACCATTATGGCAAAAACGAGGGCACAAAAAGAGGAAGCGGTGACAAAGCTTGAGAAGCTCTTGAAAGAGGCGGCTTCGTCGGTATTTGTCCACTTCCGTGGTATTGATGTCGCGCAGGAGACTGGCTTGCGCCGCTCCTTTCGCAATGATGGTCTCGGCTACACGGTAGCCAAGAAGAGCCTCATTCGCCGCGCGCTTGGGAGTCTCGGACATGAGGCGACGCTTCCGCTCGAAGGAGAGGTGGCGATCGCATACAACACGACGAGTGATGAGCCGACACTCGCCGCCAACCGCGTGCATGTATTTGGCAAGGAAGTCGGCACCGACAAGTTTATGATCTTGGGAGGACTCTTCCAGGGCGCACTCAAAAACGCCGACGAAATGCGTGCGATCGCGACGATCCCGCCGATGCCGGTCTTGCAGGCAATGTTTGCACAGGTCATCAACTCACCGCGCAGCAGGTTTGCTGTCGTGCTGAGTAAGGTTGCTGAAACGAAGGGTAGTGCAGCGTAAATCGTGATGCATAGGTCTGACCCATGTATCCCAGAACTAACAACTATTAACTAATAACTATCAACTGGTTATGACACAAGAAAAAATCATCGAAGCAGTGGAGAAGATGACCGTGCTCGAGCTCAATGAGCTCGTGAAGGCCATCGAAGAGAAGTGGGGCGTGTCTGCGGCTGCGGTCGCGGTCGCGGGTCCGGCTGCGGGTGCCTCAGCAGCCGAAGAGAAGTCCGAGTTCAACGTCGAGCTCACCGCCGCCGGCGAACAGAAGATCGCCGTCATCAAGGTGGTGAAGGAGGCGCTGGGCTTGGGTCTCAAGGAGGCCAAGGACCTCGTCGAAGGTGCTCCAGCTATGCTCAAAGAGGGCATGAAGAAGGAGGACGCCGAGGCGCTCAAGAAGAAAGTGGAGGAAGCAGGCGGAAAGGTAACTTTGAAATAATTTCAAAGTTACCTCCGCCTGCTTGGGAAGGGTGAGCGGCGAGTGCGCGAAGTCGCGCAAGGCCGCAGCCCGACGGGGCGAGGCGGGGTCGCGCAAAATCGCACCAGCGATTTATGCGTGACCGGGAAACGGTAGTTTCCCGTATCGGAGAGCAGAAGAAATCCGCTTGAGGCGGATTTCTTCGCTGAGAACCGAGGATTCTTAGGGAGGAGCGGAGCGACGACGGCTGGTGGAAAGGTAACCCTGAAGTAGTCCAATCCTTCCTATCGGTATTACAAGAAAATCACCCCGTCCGAAAGGTCGGGGTGATTTTTCGTTGAAGTCAAACTTTGCTAAAGGTGACTCCGGTACCGTAGTATACGTTTAAAAGAATCATGGCACCGAGGAGTGCGCCTATGATTATAATGACGAGCAGGGTTCGTGCCATGAGCATCCTCCCGACCAGTTCTCAACATATCTTAGCACGTCCGGTCGTGGCAGATTCATGACTCTCTCATGATTCTATGAAGGGGGCTTGACACACCTCCTTTGACTTTTTTGCACGATTGGTACAATCACTTTGTGAGCCCCGTTAGAAATAGTCGATACATGATCGGGGGTCATACTAATGGTTAGCTGCGATGATATATCTTGGATACTATGAGTATTTCGAACGGTGCAAAAGAAGATTTCCTGGCATTACTGGTGGATAGTTCAGCGCTTGCGCGTGTCTTGCGTGTGTTTATCTTTGATCAATCATCCGTGTTTACACTTCAGCAGATTGCCAAGCGTGGGGGAGTATCACTAGCTATGGCCAAGCTCGAGGTGAGCGTGCTTACCAAGCTCGGCATCATCAAAGGCAGGACGATTCTCATGGTCCAAGATACGGCCGACACGACGCAGAAGAAAAAGTCTACAAAGAAACACGTACGTAAAAATCAGAAAGTGTGGTTTGTCGATCCTGGCTTCAAGCATTTGCGAGCTCTTTCGGCTTTTGTGCATGAGGTGTCTCCGGCCCAGTACGATGTGGTGCTCGATGCGCTCAAGCGCACCGGTAGGCTCGGCGTGGTCATCCTGTCGGGGACCTTTTTGGGCGATACGTCGCGTCCGGTAGATCTGCTCGTGGCTGCAGAGAGCTTTAGTGAGGCGCGTCTCGATATGGCGGTGCGCAAGCTCGAGCCTCTGTTTGGTCGAGAGATCAGGTATGCTGCTTTTTCCACCCCTGAATTCCGCTACCGCCTCACTATCCAGGATAGGCTCATCCGCGATACGCTAGATTACCCGCATACGGTCTTGTTGGATCGGGGACACCTGCTCTAACACCTTAGCCTTTAGCTAAGAAAAATTGGTCGCGCGCTGAAAATACTCCCCACTATACTCCGTGGGGGCATGGCTCACCTTATCCACATACCGCTCCCGGCTATGCTCCGGTCGAGAGGAGGGGTGATATCATTATGGTACGTAATTTTATACATTTTATTTATAATATCTATGCAACCAATTGCTTATCAAACGGGTATGTATGGCAACTCAGTTAATGATATGTGGTTTATGGTAGGACAATACGTCCCTGCCTTTATCGCAGCGATTATCGTGCTCGCTATCGGATGGATCTTCGGCGTGCTTTTGTACCGCGCGATCGTCGAGTTCTTCAAATTCCTCCGCATCGACGAGCTTATGCGATCGTCGGGCCTCACAGAAACTGCGCGCGAGGCAGGATTCAATCTCAATGTCGGCGCCTTCTTCGGTATTTTGATCAAGTGGTTTGTGATCTTGGCTTTCTTAAGCGTATCGCTCGGAATCCTCGGTCTTTCACGTGTCACGATCTTCCTCGAGCAAGTCATCCTCCTCTACATCCCGCAGGTGGTCGTGGCAGCACTCATCTTGGTGCTTGCTGCAGTGATCGCTGATTGGGTCAAGAAGATCATCTCTGGTTCGGCTCGATTTGCCGGCGCACATCAGGGGGCAAATGTTGCGGGCTCGGTCGCCAAGTGGGCGATCTGGATCCTCGCAGTGCTTGCCGCTCTCGAACAGCTTGGTGTCGCTGTCACCTTGGTCCAGACTCTCTTCACGGGCTTCGTGATCGCACTCTCGCTCGCATTTGGTCTCGCATTTGGTCTCGGCGGCAAAGAAGCTGCGGCACGCGCCATCGAACATATGCGCTCGGAACTCTCTCGTAGCAAAAAGGACTAATATTCCTCCCACATTCAACAGCAAGCCCCGCTCGCACGCGGGGTTTGCTGTTTGTGCAGGAGTTCAATGCATCGCTCTGTGCTAAAAGGGTGATGTGTAGGTGGTGCGGGATGGGCTATAGCCGTCCGCGATTTGACAGGAAAAACGGCTTCGTATATACTCCCGAGCGTATATGGTAATCACTAAAAAGCTAATGAAGTGGCAAGGGTAGCCGGCTTTTTGGCCAGCGATCGGAGCCGCTTAACAGCGGCTTTTTTAGTCCCATATGCAAGCTCGTTGACATTTGAATAACGACATCACAGGACATACGTCATTGGTGCTTTTGGCATCCAATTTCGTACGTCCTGAGAAATAAGAAAGAATCAAACATTCTACATTCGGAATGGTCTTCCGGATGTAGATGCAGGAAAAATCTTTCCACTATCGTAAGGTAGTGGCGAGAAGTAACCGAACCCCGTAAAGTCACTAACGTGACCACGGGGTGAATAAAGCAAACAAACGTCTTTCTGATGGGGCAGCGGTGCCTCGGAGGAAAGACAAAGGACCCTGCGTCGCTCGCTTCGCGAGCTATGCAGGGCAAGAAATACGCGGTTCTCAGAATTCCTAGCGGGAGTTCTGAGTAAGGGCGTGTGGTGGATGCCTAGACTGAAGACGGCGATGAAGGACGTGGTTTAGCTGCGATAAGCTTCGGGGAGGTGCTAAGCAACCTTTGATCCGGAGATTTCCGAATGGGGAAACCCCTTAGAGCAAACCTCTAAGACCTACGACTTAAACGATTGTAGGAGCATACCCTGGGAAGTGAAACATCTCAGTACCAGGAGGAAAAGAGAACAATAGTTATTCCCTTAGTAGCGGCGAGCGAAACGGGAGGAGCCCAAACTCAGCCACATAGATAGCGGCTAGTTGAAAGTTGGCAGTTGGTAGTTGAAAGCAGCAATGCATTTCTCTATCAACTAAAAACTAACAACTGGCAACTGTCTATGGGGATGGGGGTCATAAGGCTACAGCGCTAGTAATAGGTAGAGTTACAAAATGCTACGTTAGTGGAATCTTCTGGAAAGAAGAGCCCCAGCGGGTAATAGCCCCGTACACGAAAACAAAGCATCTCTATGGCTGTAGTTCTTGAGTAACTCAAGACATGAATGGCTTGAGTGAATTTGCCAGAACTAACTGGTAAGGCTACATACATCTTCAGATCGATAGTGAACTAGTACCGTGAGGGAAAGGTGAAAAGAACCCCGGTGAGGGGAGTGAAATAGAACTGAAACCACATGCCTACAAGGAGTCGGAGGCGTGCGTAGCACGTAGTTTGAAAGTCCATAAAGTCCAAGGTCCATAAAGTCGGGATGCGTTGCATTTTGACGTTTCAGACTTTCGACATTCGACTTTTGACTTGCGTGCTGCGCGCGCTCACGGCGTGCCTATTGAAGAATGAGCCAACGAGTTGATGCGTACGGCTTGGCTAAGTCCTTTCGGATGGAGCCTGAGCGAAAGCGAGTGTGAATAGCGCGTTTGTCGTACGTATCAGACCCGAAGCAAGGTGAGCTACCCATGAGCAGGGTGAAGTTTGTAGAGATACAGATGGAGGCCCGAACCGGTCGATTGTGCAACATCCTCGGATGACTTGTGGGTTGGAGTGAAAAGCTTATCGAACCTTGTAATAGCTGGTTCTCTCCGAAAGAGCTTTCGGGCTTGCGTCGTGCGTTCCCTCTGGGGGTAGAGCACTGGAAGGTGTCGATAGGCCGCAAGGCCACGACTCCTATCAAACTCCGAATACCAGAGGTAAGTAGCACGGCAGTTAGACTACGGGGGCGAAGCTCCGTTGGTCAAAAGGGAAACAGCCCAAGATCGCCAGTTAAGGTCCCTAAATATATGCTAAGTGAACTTAAGGAGGTGAGATTTCAGAGACAGTGAGGAGGTTGGCTTAGAAGCAGCCATCCTTTAAAGAAAGCGTAACAGCTCACTCACTCAGAGATCTTGCGCCGCAAATGATCGGGTCTAAGCATATTACCGAAGCTGCGGGTGCGCGTAGCGCGCAGTTTGAAAGTCCGTAAAGTTCAAAGTCCATAAAGTCGGGATGCGTTGCATTTTGACATTACAGACTTCTGACATTACAGACTTTTGACTTGCGCGCTGCGCGCGCGGTAGGAGAGCGTTCTACTCTGCGATAAAGCCAAAGGGGTGACCCATGGTGGAGCGTGTAGAAGTGAAAATGTTGGCACGAGTAACCGCAATGCGGGTGAGATTCCCGCACGCCGAAAGAACAAGGTTTCCTTCGCAATGGAGATCAACGAAGGGTTAGTCGGGCCTAAGCCGATGGCGAACGCCGGAGGCGATGGACACATGGTTAATATTCCATGACCCGGCACTGATGCGATGGAGGGACGGAATGCTGTACTGTACGCCCATTATTGGATTTGAGGTTCATGCCGTGAGGACTAGCGATAGGTAAATCCGTCGCGACATGTCCGAGCGGAGTGGAAATGAGGAGGCCTCGGCCGAATCAGATGTACAGGAGCGCGTTTTCAAGAAAAACTTCTAAGCATAATCAGTGTTGGACCGTACCGCAAACCGACACAGGTGTTCAGGGCGAGTAGCCCAAGGCGAACGAGTGAGAGATCCTCAAGGAACTCGGCAAAAAAGCGGCCGTAACTTCGGAATATGGCCTGCCTCTTGTGCGAAGCACAAGCGAGTCAAAAGTCCATAAAGTCAAAAGTCCATAAAGTCTGGCATCGCTACGACTTTCGGCTTTTTAGACTTTCGACTTTCGACTTGCGCGTGCTTCGCGCGAG
>VGJQ01000018.1 GCA_016867375.1 Candidatus Kaiserbacteria bacterium
TACACCTCAAGGGTCTCAATCCGCTGAACTTTATGTTTTACTTACAAGCATTCAAATATGGCATCCCGCCACACGGCGGATGGGGGATGGGCCTGGAGCGCCTCACCCAAAAGATGCTCGGCCTCGACAATGTGAAAGAAGCGACCCTCTTCCCCCGCGATATGAATCGCATCGATACGCTGCTTTCGGCCTAATGTCATAGGTGCAACTTTACCGCTCAGCCAGCCGGGCGGTTTTTGTGATACTATGTGCTGTACACCAGATATGGACACGGAAAAGCCCTTCAAGCTGTGGAGCGACCAGAAGCAAACTCTACACCGAAGTGAATTCACCGGAGCGGTGCATGAGCGTGAAATATGGTGGTGCGCGCTGCTTTGTCAGACCTCCTCTTTCACAGACGAACCCCCGCAGGGCGGGGGTCTCCGGAGCCAAATGGCCATTTGTAGTTAAATGATATCAAGTCATTACCAAAAGTCAAGCCCATTATCCCCATGCCCTTCGCCCTCGATACTACTACATACCAAGGCCCGCTCGAAAAACTCCTGGAGCTCATCGAGGCGCGCAAGATGTCGATATCGGACGTCTCACTTGCCGAAGTGACGGACGCATACCTCGCTTATGTCGAGAGCCTGCCCGAGCTACCACTGGGAGAGACAGCACAATTCATCCTCGTCGCCTCCACACTCCTCGTCATCAAATCCCGCACGCTCCTGCCAGGGCTGGAGCTCTCCGAGGACGAGCGCCAGTCCGTCGAAGAGCTCGAACGCCGCCTCGCACAATACGCACTCATCCGCACTGCCGCTAAAGAGCTCCGAGCCGCGTGGGGAAAGGCGCCGCTTATCATGATGCAAAAGACTCCGTTGCGCCCGACGGTATTTACCCCCGCAGAAGCGGGCGCATCCACGATCGCCGCAGCTGCACAGCGCCTCGTAAACATCCTCCCTATGCCGGAGAAAATGGCACAGGCTGCCGTCGCACCCGTCATTGCGCTCGAAGACGTCATCAAGCAGCTCAATCGCCGCATCCATAGCGCCGTGAGGACGCGCTGGAGCGAACTCACCAAATCGGCAAAAGACCGCCACGAAGTCATTGTATACTTCCTGGCAGTCCTCGAGCTCGTCCGATCCGGCAGCGCCTCTGTCACACAGGAAAGACTCTTCGAGGACATCACGATCGAGGTCGAACAGATCACTGCGCCCACCTACGGCATGTAGGACATCGGATGTCCTACATTATTCTTCACTACTACTTATGGAACCGGCACAATCATCAGCACCCAGAGACCTCGCTGCCCAAGCAGAGGCATTTCTCTTTGTCGAAGGAGGTTCGATGGCAAAAAAGGCACTCGCGGGGAAGCTTCATATCGAGCCGCACGTACTCGACGGCATTCTAGACGAGCTCACCACGCGCTTTGCAGGGAGGGGAGTCACGCTCATCCGCACCGAGACCGAAGTCTCGCTCGCCGTCGCTCCCGCAGTGAGTAGCGTCATCGAATCTGCATATATCGAAGACAAAGAGGTCGGCGACGCGGGGCTTGAAGTACTGGCCATCATCCTCTACCGTGGCGCATCGACAAAAAGCCGCATCGACTACATCCGCGGCGTCAATACCAGCTCGACCATTCGCACACTCCTCGCACGCGGACTCATCGAACGCACGAGCAATCCATCCGACAGTCGCGAATACCTGTATCGCCCCACCACAGAATTATTGGCCCACTTGGGGCTGACGCGCGTAGAAGATCTGCCGAATTATGATAAAATAGCAGCCACGTTGACTGACTTTTCCACCGGAAGTGGATCCGCCTCCGGCGGGGAAGAACCATTCAACGACTCTCATGGAAGAAATACTGACGGACACCATACCCACCCCGACGACCTTGCCGGAGGAGACCAAGCATCCGCTTGACTCACCCCGAGCTCGTGCGGCGGGTGCGACCGCTCTCGGACTCATGTTCGTCGCGAGCGGCTTTTTTACCGCCTCCTATTTGCAACATACACCACCCGCACAAGTCGCGACGGAACATACGCCCACCCAACAGAGCGCTGCCGTAGCGGCTACGCTTCAATTTGCTCCCGTTCCCGATGAAGCATTTGCATCCATATCACTCATCGGCAAGGCCGCCTACGTCATGGACATCACCGATGGACGTGTACTCTATCAGCTCAATCCCGATGCACAGCTCTCGCTCGCCTCGATCACCAAAGTCCCGATGGCTCTGGCCGTCGCGGAAGTCCTCGCTTCCGACATGCAAATCGTGATTCCCGAAGACACCGCAACACCAGGCAGAGACGAGCGCCTCGCCCAAGGAGATGTATGGTACGCAGGAGACGTGATCGATCTCACGCTCACCGCATCAAGCAACGGTGGCGCCGAAGTACTCGCAAAAATCGCAGACGAACCCCTCCGCATGAAATATCCACAGGCACCGCGCGGACAAGCCACGCTCTGGCGCATGAATGATCTGGCTCGGCAGCTTGGTCTCACCAAGACCTATTTCCTCAATGTGAGCGGCCTCGACGAGAGCACGACGCAATCCGGCGCATTCGGCTCTGCGCATGATGTCGCGATTCTCTTTTCGTATGCGAGCATGCATTTCCACGATGTCTTTTCGGCGACGACCAAGCCCTCTTTCTCACTCACCTCGATCAATGGTGCGACGGCATACGTCGTCAATACCGACAGAGCACTCGATGCGATCCCCGGCATCATCATGGGCAAGACCGGCTACACCGATCTGGCAGGCGGCAATCTCGCGGTCGTATTTGACGCCGCACCGAATCATCCGGTCGTCGCGGTCGTCCTCGGCTCTACCGAACAGGGAAGATTTGAAGACATAAAGAAGCTTGTCAATGCAGCGAGAGAATCGACACACTAGACTGCATCCGAAATTATGGAGATGATACCATTTCTAACAAACCCATTCCTGTTTTTATAGTACTTGTTTATGATTCGCGGCCGCGAATCATAAACAAGTACTTTTTTCCGGACAATATATAGTCCCTGCGAAACAAATTCGGGTGTTTTTCTACTCTACAGAACCTCCCGAATGTGTCTTGCGCCCACTCTATTTTTGAAGATGGTATGTCATCCATAATTTCGGATGCGGTGTAATGCTATATGAGGAAATAGCCGATGAGCGGAGCGGCGATCCAGGCGGCGGTAGAAATGGCTCCGCTTGCCATGAGCGGGAGCTTTTCTTTGGAGGAGAGGGAAGCGAAGGGTCGCTCGAGCGCGATACCTTGTAAGCGTCCGATAAGGATGCCATTGACGACGAGGATCGCCACGACGCACATCTTCATGAGAAATGCCGGTCTCCCTAGATAGTACGACGGTGCACGGGAAAAAAGTATGAGCCCCGTCGCGATCATGAGCGATAGCCCGGTCCACATCAGGTAGTGGAGCATACGTACCGCACGGCGATCGAGTGTCGCGACGGTGCCGCGCATCCACCTCCATCCATGCCCGTCGGCAATCAGCATGACGACAGCCGTGCACAAGAGAATCGCGAGGTGAATGGTTTTCATGTCGCTCCTTTCTCCTATTGGGCGAGTATCCCGATCTTGAACGAGGCGAGGGTCATTTCCTGTTTTTCCATGCCGCCATGCTTACCCACAAATTTGTCGGTGCCATCGGTGCCACAGAGCTGTTTGATGGCTTTTGCACCCCCCGGGTGCTTACTGATCCAGCTCGTGAGATCGTAGACGACACCCTGAACGACAGACCAGCAGCTTGATGCGGTGTTGTGCGTGCGCACTTCAGTCATTGTATAGGTGCCCGGCTGCGCAGGATTCTCTGCGACAGCTGTATCGCTTGTCGATGGCTGGACGCTTTCTGGAGTCTCTGTGGCGGCCCCTTGCTCGTCCGGGACGCTCCCCACCGATGCAGAAGAAGAAGTGTCGAGCGGCGTGGCTCCCTGCGATGAAGAGCGCCGCGCGATCTCCATACCACCAAATCCAATGCCGATCAGCACGAGAAGTCCGATAATTGCAAAAAGTGTTTTGTTCATGGAATGAGCATCTTGAATTGGTTAAGTAATACGCATTATCTCATATCCGCATGACACTTCAATACTCTAAAATCATGCTCCGGGTTCATTTACTTTTTGTGAAGTTATGTCACGATGCATCACCACCGCCCGCAAACGAGTATAATCAAGCGAGTGCTCATTCGTATACAAAAGGAGATGAAATATGGACACAAAAAAGAGAATCATCATCGGCATAACCGGGACTTTGGGTGCGGGGAAAGGCACCATTGTCGACTACCTGGTCGGACAGCATGGCTTCAGACACCTGTCAGTGCGCGCTTTTCTCAACGAGGAAATCGCGCGCCGCGGTCTCCCCAACAACCGAGATACGATGGTCACGGTCGGCAACGATTTGCGCGCGACGCACGGCTCTGACTACATCACCAAGCAGCTTGTCGGGCATGCGCTCGAGAGCGGCGATCATGTCATTATTGAATCAATTCGAAACATTGGCGAAGCGAAATACCTCAAAGAACATGGCGGATTCCTATGGGCTGTCGATGCAGATATCGAGGCCCGTTACGGACGCATCACGCATCGAGGATCAGGGACCGACGCGGTGTCGTTTGAGAAGTTTAGGGCGGACGAGACTCGCGAAATGACGAATACAGACCCGACCAAGCAAAACATCTCGGCGGTCATGTCTATGGCCGATAAGCAGTTTCGCAACGACGGCACGCCTGACGATCTGTTCGCTCAGGTAGAAGAGGCACTCTCAAAGATTCTCTAAACAATCCCATATCCACCCGACTCCTTACAATGCGAGCCTCGTGGACGAGTCCTTAGCGTCGCGAAACATACAGATACACAATAAGGCTCAGTATCGCCGCAAAGAAACACCATACCGAGACAAAGGCGGCGTAGAAAAACATCACTGCGACGATGAGGAACGTGAGCGTCAGGATACCGAATATCTGGATTATACGGCTACTCGACAAAAGACAGCTGCCGCAGGCCGCGAGGATGTAGGCAGCAACCATATACGGGCTATATGTGTCCCATGGGTAGCTGTAGATGATCGAGCTATTGAAGATCCGGGCCGAGATAGCAGATGTCACCAGATAATATGCGTAATAGGCGCCGACGATCAGTCCGGCGATCTGCACAAGCAGTATCAAGCGCTTGCGGAAGGCATCCGTCTCGAGACTCAAGACCGCAAAGGGGAGGTATGCGGGCCACCACGCATGCGCAAAAAAGAAGTACAGATAGATCGGGATGGTGTTGAAAACGACACCACCCGGCGCAAGCGAAAGCCAGACGAAACCTTCGGCGATCTGCTGGATACCAAAGAAAAGCGGTATTGCCGCAAAGGGTTTTTGGTGGGACTTCTTCGCACGCAACATGGTAGCCGCGCCGACTGCCGTGAGCGCCGCTCCCGCCGCAAAACTGGCCGTAGCTGAAAAGCACATGCGTACATGATAGCAGGATAACGAGCACACACGAGATGGGGTACTGGATAATTCCAAAAGAGATGCCGCCGATCCTAGAAGGATCGGCGGCATGCATCATACCCGTTTTGGATTCGGGCCATAGAGCCTATCGCAAGGCACCCAACCACCGGCAGAGATTATCGGTCGTTCGGCAACACTTTCATAAACATGCTCCCTCGCAAAATCCCGCATCGTCACCTCAATGAGATGCTCAATGCCTGAGATGACGAAATAGATATCCTGCTCATGAAAGATTTCATATTCCGTACTCATGACGCGGATGAGATCAAACGCGACGCGCAGCCGGCCTGTAAGCTCCAGTGAGGTGACCGATTCGCTCGGTGACGACACAATGCCCGACCCGTAGATACGCAATCCGTCTGGTGTCTGCACGAGACCAAACTCGATCGTGTACCAGTACAGCCTGGCCAACTGCTTGAGCTTGACTGGATCATCCAATACCTTCAGTCCGCCCTTGCCATACGCCTGCATGTAGTCGGCAATGACCGGATTCATCAGCATGGGTAAGTGTCCAAAACCATCATGGAAGATGTCCGGCTCCACGATGTAATCGAACTGATCTTCGCGGCGTATGAAACATGTCGAAGGAAATAGTCGCTGCGAAAGGAGCTCAAAGAAATGCTTGTCCTCCACGAGCCCTTCGACCCCGACGACTTCCCAATTCGTCGCCCTCAAGCTCTTATTGATGTTCTTGAAGTTTGGGATGCCGCGCGACATGTCGAGCTTTTTCAGGCCCTCGAGAAACTCACTACATGCACGTCCCGGCAGTATCTCCATCTGCCGCCGGTAGAGTCGGCGCCACCGATCATGCTCTTCCTCGGTATACAGATCCCATTCTTGAGATATGGGCGGCGCGCCAGCGCTATGCCTATGTGCATCTGTCATTTTCGTATCCTTCCCTGGGGAATGACCTATTTTCTACTCATGATATTGATGCGATGGGGATATTTTGTCAATGGGATATACACTTGCACGCCTCGCAATAGCAGGTACGCTATTGTGAGGACAGAGACGAAGAAACACTGAACGTGAGGAGGGTGGAATGAAGACCATCAACAACACTCCTCATGACCCTTTAGCGGTATTGAGGAGAACTTTTTGGGCGAAGGAACGTCTCGACGCAGGTGAGCTTCCGATTGACGAAACGGGTCGCGCGTTCCGCTTGCTTATCATTGTCATGGGTGCGGGATGGGGCGGAGCATTCGGTGCCGGTATCGCGCATGCGCTGCAAGATGCCGGACTCAATCAGATACCCGAAGCGATCGTGGGCATTTCATCGGGTGTCATGACCGGGATCGGGCTTGCGACGGGAAATGCACACGAGCTTGTACCGTTTTATGCGGGACTCCTCTCTGAGGAGCGCCTTATCGAAAAGATGAACCCGCCCATCCCGCAAAAAAAGCAGAAGGTGCGCAAAGGGAAAATCAAACTCAAAGAGCATGTCATCGACGAAGTGAATAAGCTCTTGGGAGATGACGCGATCCACCAAGTCCACATGGGCCTCTACGCTGTCGTGACGGAATCTCCGCACGGCAAAGGCAAGCTCGTCGACCTCAAAAATCGGCGAAACCCATTCAGATGGATCGACGTAGCGCATGCCTCAATGGCCGTGCCGGGTATCTTCCCGAAGGTAAAACTCGGCGATGTGGAGTGTGTGGACGGTGCGGCGAGCCTACCAGTCCCGCTCATCGAAGCGATCCGCATCGTGCGGCCGACCGACATCTTGATCATCGGGAGCCGGCCGTTGCCTGATGAGATCCACTGGACCGAGCACGCGCTCTTCCAGTGGTACACGCAGGTGACCCTGCGATTCTCGGACACCTCTGCGGCAATCCGGCGTGGCATGGAACGCATCGATGAACGCACCCTGCGCGCTTTGCGCAGGATGAGCAAGCTGGCAAAGGCGCATATCAACTGCCTCGCCATCTTTCCCTCGTCTGCGGAAGCACTGTTTCCCATTCCCGTGCCTTTCTTCCATCCTCTGACTCCGCTTCTCATCTCCGAAGTGGGGGCACGAGCGCGATCCCTCATGAAGGAAGTGCTTGTTGAAGTGCAGAAGACACCAAAACGGACGGTTATCCTAGAAGACTGACACCCGAGACGCGCGCTCGGGTGTCATTACTATATGAGTCATGAAAAACGCCGCACTCATGAGAGTGCGGCGGATCGTCCGATGGACGATGCTACTTAGTCAAGAAATTACTCTTCACGCCGTCAAAGATACCACCAACCATCGCGTTGAACTGACTAGCGATCTGATGCGTGAGAGAGTCATGCATTATGTCCTTGTGCAAGAACCACATTGACGCCGTGAAGACGGCCAGCGAGACAACAAACCAGAAGTTGTGTTGCCATTTTCGAGCGGCTATCCATGCGACCAGCATGACAACACAGAGCATCAAGACGGGCCATGAGTACGCCGCGTAGACGGCGAAGATCGACAGCGCAAGCCCTGTCGCGACCGCTTTCCAAAATCCATGAGACATGTTCGTCACTCCCTGCGTGATCGTCAGTCAATACCGACCGACACTTCTTCTCTTCTGATTCAAAGTATAGCACCTGCAACCCTTTTCGTATACCACCTTTGTGTACACACCTGTATGTATGCCGAGAAATCTATGAATTGCGCTACAATATCCTCATGCCGACATCACCACACCCTATCTACGACAAGCTGATCGCCCAGCACCTCAAGATTCTCGAAAATCTGCAATATGATTCCGGACTCTTTGCGGCTTCGAAAAAAGGCGCCGAGACAGGCTACGACAAAGCGTGGCTGCGCGACAATTTCTACGAATGCATGGCGTTTGAAGTGCTCGGAGACTACGAGACCGTACGCAAGACCTACCGCGCAATCCTCGATATCTTCAAGAAACACGAATTCAAGATCGATCATGCGATAGCCAAGAAGCCGCAATACACGCACCAATACATCCACCCGCGCTATCATCCGGAGACCTTCGACGAATACTGGGAGGAATGGGGCAATAAGCAAAACGACTCCATCGGGTGCATCCTCTTCCAGATAGGCAAGCTCGAAGCCAAGGAGCCCGGCATGATCGTACGCGACGAAGACGATCTGTGCGTCATCCAAAAGCTCATCTGGTACCTCTCCACGCTTGAATACTGGCATGATCCGGATTCCGGCATGTGGGAGGAAAATGAAGAGGTGCATGCGTCATCGGTTGGCGCCTGTCTCGCCGGCCTCAAGTCCATCAAACACATCGAGGGGATCGAGGTCCCTGATGAGCTTATACACAAAGGGGAGATAGCGCTGAAAGCACTCCTGCCACGCGAATCGAAGCAAAAGTTCGTGGATCTGGCACTCCTGTCGCTCATATGGCCATACGACGTCCTATCGCCCTGGCACGCAGCCGTCATCCTTGAAAACGTCGAATACCACCTCCCACGCGAACGCGGCGTGATCCGCTACAAAGGCGATCGATACTACAATAAAAACCCTGACGGGTGGTCCGAGGAGGCTGAGTGGACCTTTGGCCTCAGCTGGCTTGCAATCATCTATGAAAAGATTGGCAATACCGAGAAAGCCGCCGAGTACCTGGAGAAAGCAAAACAGACCGTGACCAAAGACGGCAAAGTGCCCGAGTTGTACTATTCCAACTCTACGAAATACAATGACAACACGCCGCTCGGCTGGAGCGAGAGTCTCTTTATCGTCGCGCTCCATGAATTGAATCGGCAACATTTGGATGGATAAAGGCTCGTCCACACATAACGTATCCGTTATGTGTGGACTACACGTATGGGCCCGTTCATTTTGTGTTGAACTTTATGTATGAACGGGACCTAAGAGCTCTCACTAAAATATTCCATTTCTTTGGCTATAGCCTACTATTGTGAATATCTGTGATCTGAGGTAAGCGGGGAGGATTGGGGCCGAAATTCCTTTTTCATGGCTATAGCGCGAAATTTGGAATATTGTTGGTTGTTTCGTAAATCCAAATTTGGGTTTACGAAACCCAAATTTTTACTACATCCCTGGCGACGGCATTTCAACTGTGCTACAAAGATACAAGAACATAAGGACAACTATATAGCAACAAGAGGAGGCATCCATGGACGACCCCACGGTTATGGAGCTGATCAGTAAATACAGCGCTCGCAACTACCATCGGCTACCCTTCGTGGCAGATCATGCGGAAGGCCCTTTCCTGTACAACCAGGCAGGAGAGCGCGCCATCGACATGCTCGCGAGCTATTCGACCATCCTTGTAGCGCATGGGTGGGACGTGCCGATCAATGCCCTGAATGAAGTCGCGGCAGGAAAACAGCGCCTTGATCTGGTGCCTAATTTGGTACCGAATAGGTACTACGCACGCTTCTGCGAAACAGTCTGCACCTATACGGGATACGACCGGGTACTGGTAAAAAACGGCGGCACCGAAGCGACGGCGAGCGCGCTCCATGCGCTCAAGCTGCACGCGCAGCGGCGGCGCAATATCAAAAAGCCCGAAGTAATCGTCATCCAGTATGGCTTCCACGGGCGCGTCAACCACTTCCAAAGCATGTACGCTTCGGAGGAGACGGCGTATCCAAAGCTCGTGACCGTCGCACACAGCGCGGAAGCGGTGGAAGCGGCGATCAACGAGAATACCGTCGGCATCCTCATGGAAATCCATCGGGGGGAAGGCGGGCCGCTTTTCGACAAGACAGGCGAATATCGGAATATCTACACAGTGGCGCGCCGACACGGACTCCTCATTGTCGTCGACGAGATCCAGACCGGTCTTGATCGCTGCGGCTATCGGATGGCATGGCAAAAGTTCGGACCACAATACCGACCCGACGCAGTCACCCTCGGAAAGGTGCTCGGCGGAGGACTCATCCCCATCTCGGCACTCGTCGGCACCGAGGATTTCATGTCCATCTTCGAGCCCGGAGACGATGGATCGACGTATGGCGGAAATGCAGGAGCCTGCGCAGTGGCGACGGCGATATTGGAATACCTCACCGCACATCCGCTCGACAAACGAGCGTGGGAGGTCGGGACGCGATTCTCAGAAAATCTCCGAGACATCCCGCATGTATCAGTGGAGTACGAGGGTGCGCTCATAGCCGTGAAAATCACTGGCCTCGCATCGGGCGAACCCATCGCCCGCATGCTCTTGAGCGGACGATTCGGACCCCGCGTATTTAGCAAAGAGGGCAGGGTACACGGAAACATCGCATACGTACGGGTGTCTCCCGTGATCGGGACTTCGACCAACGAAACGATCGACGAGGCATCCGACGCCTTCCGGCACGTACTGCGCATCGTGAGCGAAAGAATCACGCATGCGCACTCAAAGCAGCCGATCGATATTTCGTTCTAACTCAAAATCCCCGCACCAACATGTTGCGGGGATTTTTGTATGCAACCGTAGCACATGGCGAGACGGGCAAGTGAATATGGGTAGTGTATAATGCACCGCATGGACCCTATGCAGCTCGCCCAGATGAAGCGCCAAGTCGCCTGGCACACACAGGAGGTCAAACATCAGGAAATGGACCTGCACACAGCGGAGCTCGCACTCGAAGCCGCCAAGAAAAAGGTCGAGGAGCTCAAGAAAAAGCTCGTCGAGAGCAAACACATGCTCGACATGCGCGAGCGCGAAGTCGACCGTGTCGTGGAAGAAGACCGTCGCGACAAGGCTCGTCGATAGATTGACAAGCTTCCGATTTTGCGTAGCCTAGTGAGCAGACTGCCTGACTTCACACCAGGCCTGTTGTTTGACACATACGAGGAGGACAGCATGTCCCATCGCCTAGACCTTAGCGGATTCGGCATCACCGAGCTTGGAGTCTTGCCGGTAGATCCGCTGCAAAGACTCTCGCGCGATTTCGAGCAGCTCGAGATCATATTAGATACTTTGCCCACACACCTCATGAATCACACATGGGGGCCGGCGTGCGAGGCCATACCCCAGTACGACGCAGACAAAGTCACGTATCGCGAGCTGCCGCGTTTCCACCAAAAGCTCGCCTATGCCGCCTCAGGGTTCGTCTTGGAAGGCTCACGGGAAGGGAAGCCGCGGCCATACATCCCGGCCAATATCGCGATACCGCTCAAGCGATCTTCGGATCTACTCGGCCGCATGCCGATACTTTCGTACGACGACTACGCACCGCAAAACTACCGCCGTGTGAGCAAAGACGGTCCAGTGGCACTCGGCAACATCGAGGTCATGCAGCACTTTTGCGCCGGCGCAGACAGACGCGACGAACGATGGTTCATCCTCGATCACATTGAGATCGAGGCGCATGGCGGCAAGGCGATACCCGCCGTCGTAGGTGCGCAAGATGCGGTGCTAGATAATGATCCGCACCTATGCGAGCAGGGGCTCACCAAACTTCATCCCGCTTTAGTGGAGATGAAGAGGGTCCTCAAGCGTATGCCTGATGAATGCGATCCTCATGCCTTCTTCGATGGCGCACGCTTGTGGATATGGGGATGGAAGAATAATCCATTCCTTCCCGAGGGCGTCGTCTACCAAGGCGTCGAAGCATACGGCGGAATTGGTCAACACCTGCATGGCGAGACCGGCTCACAGAGCCCGACGATACCCATGATCCGCGCAGCGCTCGGCGTCGTACATGTGAAGACCGAACTCACCGAATATCTGGAGGAGATGCGCAAATACATGCCGCGCGGCCATCGCCGTCTCCTGTACGCAATCGAAGCACGCCCGAAAATCCGGCCATTCGTAATGCGGCATGCTTATCTGAAGGATGTCTACAACGCCTGCGTTACCGAGGCTCATGAATTCTTGTGGATACACTACGGCTATGCGGCGGAATATATCCAAAAGCAGGCCACCATCCGCGGAACGACTGCCAACTCGAATCAGGTAGGCACCGGCGGCACGCCGTTCATGAAATACCTCAAACAACTCATGGACGAGACCTTGGCCGCTCGTATCGACTAATAGCAAAACCGCCCCACGATTGTCGGGGCGGTTTTTCTGTTACGCTCTTTCCTTTTATTTATATAGTGCAACATACACACCACCCGACCACACACACCCACATCACTCCTGACCCCCCCACCTAAATCACGCTATAGCGTGATTTAGGTGTAGTGGCAATGGATGACGTGAGTGGGATGAATTGGATGATCGTCTGGATAATTGACCAAAAGCAAACCGCCCTGTGATTGTCGGAGTAGTTTTTTCTTGAAAACAAAGATTGCTTAGGTCCCGTTCATAAATAACTGCAACACAAAATGAACGGGCCCATAAGTGTAGTCCACACATAACGGGTACGTTAATTTGTGGACGAGCCCTTAGCGGACCAAGCAATAGACACTCGTCCCGAGGACTGCTTCCGCATGTTTTGGCGCGCAGATAGTATAGCGACCAGATGAATTAACAGAGATTTCGTAGAGTGTATTTGCACTGCTTGACGCCACAGGATCCATGGGGATTCCTGATGCAATGTACAACGAGAGACAGGTGGACAAATCTGTGCCTCCCGTGCCGATGGTTGTCGTCGAGTTAGTGATACTTGTGCACGACGAAACGCCCTTATGCTCCGCCAAATCCTGACCCAGTGCATTCATGATCGTCGTGACGTTTGACACGCGCTGGCTATTGCGCGCCTGGGCAAACTGACGAGCCGGGTTGATCGCGATAAGCACTACGCCCGCGAGGATCGCGATGAGACCGATGACCACCAGTATCTCGATGAGCGTAAAGCCCTGCCTGCTGGCAGGCGTGGCCTTATTTTGAATCTTCTTCTGCATGTTTTTAAGATTATACATAATCATGATAATTATCCTCCGTGACGACCGTCATGAAGAAATCCTATACCTTTTACCATTTTTTCATGAAAGAGCAAAGTTCAGCACATCTGTCATCTGTCGAGGTCTGACCTCGACAGATGCGGCGACTCAAAAAGTCGCGATTTCGGCCCACGAGACGACCGAAAGGTCGCCCCCATTCACCACGATCTGGAGATTGGTGACCGCCTGATCGCTCGATGTCGCCTGGACGCGGAAAGTGATCTGCGACGAGCCTGTCATGGCGCCGATCCGACACTCGTCGATCGCGTTGAGCGAGAGCGTACTGCCGCTCGGATCGCTCCCGAGCGCCAGCTGCACCAACGCATAGTCGACGCACGCATCAGCCACACCCTCGCTGCGTGCCTTGAGCTCGGCATCGAGCGTATTGAAGCGGCTGTAGAAGCTCGTGAGGCCCGACGATGCGACGACGAGAAGCAAGACCGCCGCGATGATGATGACGGATATGAGCGCGACGAATCCGCGTTGGCTGGTATGTGTGTGCATATGTTATTTGCGTATATAGCGCGTAGTCGACGCTTCGAGGCCATCTACGGTGACGCTCGCCGCTATGCCTGCGGGGCCCGCGCCGGAAGGCGCCACGTAGGTAAACATGAGATTGGATACGGAGACATTGTCGGTCGTGATGGGTTCATAGGTAGTCCCGCCGTTTTCGCTCATCTCTACGCGCGTGCCACTGAGCCTCACGGCCACCTGCATGCCGTCATACCGTGTAAACGAAAGCGTCGCCGAAGTACCCGAAGACGGCGTGTAGGTCTCCGTCGGGTCAATGCTGCCGAGCGCTCCGATGATCTTACGCAACACAAAATTTTGTTCGTCCTGCACGGTCGACTTTTTGTTGACTTGGGCACTCCCCCCGAGCAGCTGATGCACAGAGAGCATGCCCATCGCCATGATGATGCCAAAAAGACCGATATAGACGATCGTTTCCATGAGCGTGAATCCGGATTGTTTGTTCATATGCATCACGAGGGGCCGATAATCTGGAGCGCCCGATTGCTGCGCTGGCCGATGTATATATAGTCGCCGTCGCAATCCATGCCCGCGGTCGATGCCTGTTGGATATTGACCGGTGTCGTATCATAGCGGACTATAGTTGCCGGATTGCTCACGTTCCATATTTGGAAGCCATCGTTCGACTTTGTGTTACTCGCAAACAGAAGCGTCCCGCGCACCACCATGCGTGTGAAGCCCGACTGTTTGTCCTGCGTGAGCGAACCGATCGTCGAGGAAAGGTTGCTCGTATTGAATGCGAAGAGATCCTCTTTGTTTGCGCCGATATTGTAGATGCGACCGAAATAGACTGTTGTGCCGTCTTTGGAGACGGCGACGCTCTGCCCGCTCCAGTTGGTTGATGCAGGACTATATGCCTGCACGAGTGTCGGATTCGTCGGATCGCTCACATCCACTTTCCATAACTGCGTCGAAGACGGCGTGGCAAGATAGGCCAGGTCATCTTTGACAGCAATCTGATTGATCGATGTACCCGTCTCAAACGTACCCTTGATAGCAGGATTGAGCGGATCTGCCACGTCGATGATGTAGAGTTCCGGCCCGGTCGATATGGTGAGACCAAGGTACAGTGTCTTCTTTGAGTACGCAAGCGTATTGCCGTATCCGGAGACGCCCGCCGCAGTCACGTCGCGCTGCGTGACGACCACAGGATTAGCCGCATCCGACACATCAATCACCAGCAGATGCACCGTCTGCGTGCCGCCGACCGCCACGTATGCATAATTACCTGCCACACGCACAGCGGTGAGTCCGTCGCTGTTGGTGCCACCCACATCAAACCGAAGCTTTCCCAGGATGGGAAGATCAAGACCCGCGGGCTTCGGATTATTCACGTCTATGACATAAAAATTATCCGTACTGTCGATGTTGGACGTCAGATATACTTTCTTATTGAAAGCATCGACACCTGACGCGCCGCTTGGACTCACGATATCCGCATACCCAAATCCGCCCTTCCAATCTTGCGGTGCCGTCCAATCGCCCGAAATAGTGTCGCTACATGTGTCACCGCCGAGAGCACCGGACGGGTCAGTAAGAAGCGTCGATAGTGTGACGGTAAAATCACGTGCCCCGATCGTCCAGGACACAGTACTGGTCGCGGCCTTGGTGAAGCTGTCGATGTCGGCGACATCAAGCCTTTTGGTATAGGTGAGAGGACCCGACGCTTCCGTCATTGCAGTCTGCGAGACGACCGAACTGAAATCCGACCGCGACGCGGCACGCGCTTCTTCGAGCATTGTGCGTGCGCGGTTGAGCGCTTCGCTGTTGGTCTGTGTATCGATGATGAGATTCTGATTGCCAAACACGACGAGTATCACGGCCGATGTCGCCATGATGAGGATGACGAAGGCGATGAGGATTTCGATAGTGCTGCTGCCTTTTTGATACTTGTTTTTCATATTACCAATCAATGCGCCCGAGAACATTTGTCGAAATAGTGGATGCAATGCCTGCTTGCACTACGGTGATCATCTGGTCGGTCGTGTCGCCGGAGAGCTGTGCAAAGACAATGCCGCCGTCGGCACATGCAAAGCGCTGCGTCGCAGACGTGTCGGTGATGATCACCGACGGATTACCTTCGATCGTCTCCGTCACGCCATCCGCGCTGTAGGTCGTGCCTTTGAATATGCGATAGCCATCTCCCTGCATACACACGCCCCACACGCTCTGATTGATATTGGCCATGGCGCGGCTGCGCGCACGCTGGAGGATGGCCACCACCGTGTCACGCTCAGAGCGCCGCGAATAGCTGCGATACACATCCATGCTCATAAAGAGACCGATCGCAAACAAAAGCACCAAGATGCCTACCACGAGCAATATCTCAATCAGCGTAAAACCCTTCGCCTGTGTAGCCGTGCGCATACTCGAGTTAGTGCTGGCTCAAGCTCTGCGTGATCGAATAAATCGGCGTGATGATGGAGACAGCGATGAAGCCGACGATGATGCCCATCACGATCATAAGGATCGGCTCGAGCATGGTCGTGAGATTGCGCGTGAGCTCATTGATCTCTTCCTCAAACATGTCCGAGACATAGGCAAAGGCGCCGGTCAGATTGCCGGTAGATTCGCCCACCATGACCATCTGCACCATGATGCCGGGGAAGAGCAAAGGCTTTTGCTTGAACTGCGCGGAGATCTTTTGTCCCTGGACCAAGCGGCCCCGCGCGGCATGAAGCTCAGAGCGATAGACGAGATTACGCGTCGAGTCGGCGACGAGATCGATCGAGGTGATGATGCCGACATCACTCTTGAGCAGGAGCGACATAGTGCGCGCTATAGTGGCGAGATTGTAGTAGCGTGAGAGCGCACCAAAAAGCGGCGTGTGCAAGAGAGCCATATCTACCGCATAGTGCACGCGGGGGACGCGCATGAGGAATCCAAACGCGACACAGAAGACGACGAATCCTATGAGAAGCGCCACACCCCAGGCACTCAAGAAGCCTGATGCCGCGATCAGGATGCGGGTCGAGAGTGGCAGCGCCGCATTGACACTCGAAAAGATTGGCAGGATCTTGGGGAAGATGTACACCGTGAGCATGATGACGATGCCGACTGTCGCGATGACGATGACGGCGGGGTAGACGAGGGCGCCGATCACTTTGCGGCGCAGCGTCTGCTTGCGTCTCATTTCTTCGGCCAAGTATTCGAGATTTTCACGCAAGGTCCCCGACGCCTCGCCAATGCGAATGATATTGACACAGAAAGCGCCAAAGTGCGGCTCGAAGCGCTGCATGCCGCTCGAGAGAGATTGGCCGTTGGACACATCGGCGATGATGCTCGCATAGATATGCGTCGCGCTGCGCGTACGTGATTCGTCTTTGAGCATATGGAGTCCTTCCATGAGCGACATGCCCGCATTGAGGATCATGCCAAGGCGCTTCATAAATAGAATGCGGTCTTGCAGCGGAAACCGCATAAATGACGGCTGGCGCAAAACAGATACCCCGATTTTTCGTTCTGCGGAACGCGGAGCGCCCTCACGGCCGCTCCGCGAGCCTGCGGGTTCGGTCCTCGAACGAAAAATCGGGGTATCTGTTTTGCGCCAGGTAAATTTATTCATAGCGCATGCGTAATACCTCTTCTATCGTCGTCACGCCTTGGGCAGCTTTCATGAGCCCATCGACGATCATCGGCACCATGCCGTGCTTGATCGCGATCTCATGGAGCTCTGCCGCAGACGACTTGCGCAAGACCGCATCGCGGATCGGTCCGTCGATTTCCATCACCTCGTGCATGCCGGCGCGGCCCTGGTAGCCAGTGCCATTGCACGCATTGCAACCGCGTCCAGCATAAAAAGTCTGATGCTGCTTGAGGAGGTCCGCCGGCATTATCTCCTGGAGACTCTTCTTTTCGGCGTCGGTGAGCTGTCGCGCCTCCTTGCAGTGCTTACAAATGCGCCGGACGAGGCGCTGGCCGATCGCGATAGTGACCGTCGAGGCGATGAGGTAGGGTTCGACTTTCATATCGAGCAAGCGCGGGAGTGTGGTCGGCGCATCGTTGGTATGCAGGGTCGAAAGGATGAGGTGGCCCGTGAGCGCGGTGTTGACCGCAAGCCCTGCCGTCTCCATGTCGCGTATCTCGCCGACCATGATGATATTGGGATCTTGGCGAAGCATGGAGCGCAAGCCATTGGCAAAGGTGAGGCCGGTGCGCGCATTGACCTGGATCTGATTGACGCCGCCGAGTGAATACTCGATGGGGTCTTCGATGGTGAGTACGGAGACATCCGGATGATTGAGGATTTTCACGAGCGTGTAGAGGGTGGTCGTCTTGCCCGAGCCCGTGGGGCCGGTGGCGAGGATCATGCCGTAGGGCTTGCGCGCCGCGCGGAGGATTTTGTCGGCGTTGTGCGGCGTGAAGCCGAGGCTCTCGAGCGTAAACTCCTGTGCCTGATCCGAAAGGAGGCGCATGACGGCGTTCTCGCCATGGTATGTCGGCACGATCGAGACACGCACATCCACATCCCCTTGTGGCGAAAAACGCTCTGGAAAGTCAGACTCTCCAGCTCTGGAGAGTCTGACTTTCCACTCTTCTTTCCAGTCTTTGGCGGTAATACGAAAGCGTCCATCTTGTGCGGCCTGATGTTCATCCGTGCGGAGCGACGAGAGGATCTTGATGCGCGAGATCATTTCCGCATGCATCCCGCGCGGCAGTATGACGACATCATTAAGCATTCCATCGATACGAAAGCGTATGCGCACACTCTCGACCGTAGGATCAAAATGCACATCGGACGCTCCGGCCCGATGCGCATCCCACACGATCGCTTCCACTATCTGGACGATGGAACGAGCATGAGGCGCCTTCTGAAGCTCCTCGCACACAAAGCGGGCAATGTGAGATTCGGCGTTAGTATCCATACGACCCCATAAACGCCACAGTATGCGCACCCGCGAGCCTGAAGTCAATGGCACGCAATGCTCATCACCCCCGCCCTAAAAGGACCGGTATGGACCTATAGTACTCTTGGGCAATCACTCCGAGAAACGGAGGTATGCTATCTCTGCGCTATAGCGCAAGGATAGCATAGCGTGCGAAGGCCTGAGTTTTAGATAATGTATATGGTCTGTGTCGCATCGCGACATGCGTTACAATATCTGTATGTATCTGAAAACCTGGCACCTATTCACCCTTGGTGCGATCGCGCTCTTTGCTGTGCAGATCGGCACCCTGTATCTCTTTGGCCAGCCGGGGATCTGCACATGCGACTTCGTGAAGCTCTGGGAGGGCGATATCAATTCCGCCGGCATGTCGCAGCACCTTTCTGATTGGTACAGCTTCTCGCACATCATCCATGGTTTTCTCTTTTACCTCGCGCTCTGGCTGCTCTTCCCGCGCACAAAAGTATGGCAGCGCCTCCTCATCGCGATGGGGCTCGAGATCGGGTGGGAGATCGCGGAGAATACCCCGATGGTGATCGAAGCCTATCGAGAGCAGGCGCTCGCGCGCGGGTATGTAGGGGACAGCATTATCAATTCGGTCATGGACACCTTCATGATGGTGATCGGCTTCGTGCTCGCATGGCGCGCGCCCGTGTGGCTTATCGTCGTACTCGCGCTCGCGATGGAGATCGGCGTCGCGTATTTTATCCACGACAATCTCGCGCTCAATATCCTCGGATTCTTCCATCAATTTGACTTCATTACGCAGTGGCAGGAGGCGGTGATGCGCTAAATAAAGGGTATGCCTATGCTCAGATCAGCATTAAGCTCAAAAAAATATTCCCAATTCGACGCTATAGCGTCGAATTGGGAATATTTTAAATAGTCATATATAGAAAAGCCCGCGGCGAGAGTGCCGCGGGCTCTGAACGATTAGTCGTCTTTTTCGTTGCGCACGAGACGAGGGTCGACACCTTCATACCTCTTGTCGACTGTCCTCGTGTATATGCCGCGCATACGCTCGAAAATCCAGTCCCAAGCGTAGCGCAGAAAACGCGCGAGGTTCGGGAAGAAGCGCACCACACAGTGGTGAAGGAAGAACAGTGGCGCACTGATCCACCAGAAGAAAAACCACAGGAAGAGTCGCGCCTTAAACTTGTCAGGCGTGACCTTCACGCTCAGGTCAACACGCCTGAAGGGATGACTCGCGCAATGCTCTTTCCATTTGGCGACCAGTTCGTCGGACACCTTGCCCGACTTGGCTTCCTGCAGGATGCGCAGGCGAACCTCCTCAGACGTGTTTGCCGCGATATAGTCATACCGCTGCCAGTCCTTCTTGCCGACGACACTCACAGTATAGGCGAGAAACTTCTTGAGCTCTTCGTTGTATTTCTCGATCACACCGTCAGCAAGCCGCCCCAGCTTAAAGTTGCTGAACCAAGGACCCGCCAACACGGAGACCACGATGAATAGCACAGACCAGTAGGGGTGCGCCAGCGCCAGAGGAATGAGATTCACTCCCCAGAACAGGGCCATGTAGAACACCAACGTCACGAAGGCGCCGAATGAATACAAGGCATAATCGTGGATGATCAACAGACACAAGGTGCCGAAGATGATGAGGAAAAGTCCCCATCCGATATATTGGCCGAGGATACCCGCCAATATACCCGTACCGGTCATAAAGACCAGAAATTCTGCAAGCATGAAAGTTTACTCCCTATTGAGATCAGCCAACGTTTGGCTGATTCCAGACAGCACCGTATACTATTCATTTCCGTGTGTCAAGTGACACACCCTGAATGGGATCCCAAGTACACAAGTCTGACCTGTGTACTTGCGTACGTCAAAAATCGTGGTATTTTATCTGCAGTTTTGTAGGTTTGTAGGCTCATAAAAGGGGAATCGCATGGCGAAAATGCGCATACTTTGTATCACTGGCGCCTGGTGCTTGAGGCATCCACAGCCAGCCTGGACCCATCTGATCCCGGCGCTTCGCGAAGAATTTCCCGAAGCGGATCCTGAGGTCTGCTTGGAGGAAATGCACTTCTTGTGGCCCTGGCAATTCAGACGCATGAGGAAGTTTTGCGACCAGACAGTGGACACATATGACAAAGGCGGCAAGATCCTGATCGTCGGTCATTCGATGGGTGGCGTCATGGGGTATGAGATCGCGCAGCGCCTCCGGCATACGCGCGTCGTCGGCGTCGCGACGATCTGTAGTCCGCACACATTCCTCTGGAGTGTATTTCCCAAAAGAATCGGGATATGCGCGCACAAAAGGTCCAAAGATATCCCTGTGGTGTCGTTCGAAGCGAGCATCGATCCGCTCGTCTGGTGGGGTGCAGAACATCCCGATGCTCACTATCATGGGCGCATACTATCGGATCACCGATTTGCGCTTCAGTACCTTCCATCAGTCGCACACACGATTGCGCGGCTGATCCGAGCGTCATTTAAATCGCATACGTACGAATGTGCATAATGCGAAATCGCCTCGAGACTATCTCGGGGCGATTTTTTCATGAGGAGGTTACACCTCCTCCTGTAGTGTCATGCGGTGTGGCAGGCGCCTCCACCTTCTTGACCATGCCGAAATACACGCCGACGCTAATGAGCGCGATGATAATGACACCCCACAAGAGTTTTGTATTCATATATCACAGAGTACCCGATTTTGCGAGCAATTCAAAATAGGCGACGATCACGATCAATATCTAAAGTTCTTAAACTGCCAGGGGTCTTCGGTGTCAATATCTTCAGGGAAGAGGCCATCGCGGCCTTTGAGCGGATTCCAGTCGGTGTATTCGCCGTACATGCGGCCCATATATGGCTCGATGATCTCCATTACACGATCATGGTCTATATCTTCGGCCTCGACGAGTCCTCGGTGAGGATTTTCGATCGCCCAGACAATCGCACCTAAGACCCCGGCGGTCACCTGGAGCCCTGTGGCATTCTGATACGGTGCGAGCTTGCGCGCTTCCTCGATTGAGAGCTGTGAGCCATACCAATACGCATTTTTCTCGTGGCCCATCAGGAGCACCCCGAGCTCATCCATGCCGGAGACGATCTCGTCGAGTAGGATCTTTTGCTCATCCTGGAGCTGGCGGTCTTTGCCAAATGCCTCTTCGAGTGAGAGTACAGCCGCATCGCACGGACGATACGCGTAGTGCACGGTGGGACGATAGAGCAACACGTCGTTTTCTTTGTAGGTGAAGTATTCGGAAAGGGAAATGGATTCGTTATGGGTGACGAGGCGCCCGATGAAATGCTTTTGGTTCGGCGTCCATGTGCGGACAAAGGTAAACGCGCCCGGCCATTCCATATAGATGGGGGAGTCGCGCCAATCGAAATGCCGCTTAGCATCCGCGGGCCAGTGCTTCTCATGTGTACCCCACCCAAGCTCCGACGGTTGCGTGACACCTTCGGCATGGAAGCCAAACACAGACCACGTGTTTTCAAAACGTCCGGGCTTTTTGGGGCTATCGGTGACCTGCGTATCGTATTCGGCGACATGAATCGTCCTGATCCCGAGGTCACGTGAGAGGCGCGCCCACTCCCACTGATTGCGCGGTTTCTCGCGCTGCCATCCGAGATCATGCGCGAGATTCATCATGGCACGTTTGGTGAAATGCGAGATGATACCCGGATTGGCGCCGTGGCCGACGATTGCGGTCATTTTGTTTGGATCACGAAGCGCGATCGCGGTCTCGCGCAGGCCAAAATTGGATCGCTGAGTAAAGGTGAGTGTCGGGTCCACATACCCGCCCGTCCATGGCTCGATGCAGGTATCCACATAGAGCGTGCCGCGATCTTGGCAAAAGCGGATAAGCGCGACTGATGAGACATCGACTGAAAGATTGACCAGGACACCACCTTCACCCAGTAGAGGATCGAGCACTTTGTGGTAATTCTGCGGATCAAGCGGCTCGACGACAAAATTAACTCCTTCTTTTTCAGCGATCGCCTTACCACGATCATCACCTGTCACGATAGTGATGTCCTTTGAGTCGATATCGAGATGGCGGAGTATGAGCGGAAGTGTACCCTGACCGATCGAACCGAATCCCACGATTACGAGCTTGCCGGGGACCTTGGCATGCATCGTACCTTTGCGGGTATGTGCAGATGCAGAAGCATGCGCGTGATGCGTATGTGATGCATGTGCGCGCGCATGCCGAACGGGGATTTTGGTCGCCATGATGCCATTGTAATACATCAAAAGATGCGGATACGCGCGACAATGCGGAATATGTGGAGAAGCAAGAGCACACGTATCGAACTCCCGTACAATCACACGAGTCCACACACCAAAAGTCCCCGGACGCACACCGCGTCCGGGGATATTGTTATGCAACTTCAAGGACGCTTTCGTCCACCGTGTCGGGATTGGGGAGGCTCTTGTGAGCCACCTTCATCCCGCCACCAAGCATTGGAATCTCCGCAAGGACAATCCGACACGAGACGAAGCTGCGCCGATGCAAGCCGGCATCCTTGAGGGCAGCGTTTGCCATCTGCACCGTGATGGCGACATCGATCGTACAGAGCATGATGCGCGGATCTTTGTTTTCATCTGTGCGATCCTTGCCCGCAGAGATGGCCACACGCGGGCCGGATGATTCCGACAAAGGCGGGAACGCGCTGACCAGCACATCCTCGATCTCCGTGTAGTTGATCATCTCACCGCTGCGGTCCTTACCAAAACGACTCTCCCGACCAGTGATCGTGAGATAGCCGTTTGTCATAAAACCCAGATCGCCCGGCATATAGTAC
>VGJQ01000019.1 GCA_016867375.1 Candidatus Kaiserbacteria bacterium
ACTCGATCCTCATCGACGAGGCGCGCACGCCACTCATCATCTCGGCACCGGTAGCCGATGCAGAGTCGCTCTATACGCGCTTTGCGCAGATCGCCGAGACGATGGTGCCCGGTGAGGATTTCGAGGTGGACGAAAAGCACAAGCAGATCCTGCTCTCAGATGCGGGTATCGAAAAGGCCGAAAAAGCCCTTGAAATCGAAAATATTTACACGGATGTGGGTATCAAATACGTCCATCATCTCGAGACAGCAGTGCGCGCCAAAGCACTCTTCCATCGCGACAAAGAATACGTTGTACGCGGAGGCGATATCGTGATTGTCGACGAATTCACAGGCCGCTTGCAGCCCGGACGCCGCTGGTCAGAAGGTCTGCATCAGGCCATAGAGGCCAAGGAAGGTGTGACGATCCAGCAGGAATCGCGCACATTTGCTTCGATCACATTTCAAAACTATTTCCGTCTCTACGAAAAGCTCGCAGGCATGACTGGTACTGCTGCCACCTCGTCAGAAGAATTCTACAAAGTGTATGGACTCAATACCGTTGCTGTGCCGACAAATAAGACACCCAAGCGCATCGACCGCGAAGATCTCATTTTCCAGACGGAAAACGGCAAATACCGCGCGATCGCCAAGCATGTCAAAGCGTTGCACGAAAAAGGTCAGCCGGTCCTCGTGGGTACGGTATCCGTCGAAAAGAACGAAATCCTCAGTGCCTATTTCAAGCAGGAAGGCATCCCACACGAGGTCCTCAATGCCAAGAATCACGAGCGCGAGGGCGAGATTATCGCCCAGGCAGGGCGCCCCGGGGCGGTCGTCATAGCCACCAATATGGCCGGCCGCGGTGTCGATATCAAGCTTGGGGGCAATCCAGGCACCCCCGAGACGGCCCTCCAGGTGAGGGAAGCGGGCGGCCTCTTTGTCCTCGGCACCGAACGCCATGAAGCGCGACGTATTGACAATCAGCTCCGCGGAAGGTCTGGCCGACAGGGCGATCTAGGGGAGACGCAGTTCTTTGTCTCACTCGAAGACTCGCTTATGCGTGTGTTTGCATCCGACATGATTAAGCGCGTGATGGGGACCTTCAAGATCCCTGAGGATGAGCCGATATACAACAGTATGATCACTCGTTCATTAGAGAAAGCGCAGACACGTATCGAAGAGATCAACTTCGATTCACGTAAGCATGTGCTTTCATATGACGATGTACTCAATATTCAGCGTCAAAGTATATATGCGCGTCGGCGCACACTTCTCACGGGAGACAATTCAGCACTCGACGATGAGCTTGTCCGTATCGCCGAAGCACATGAAGGCTTTGCGGTGGTGATCGGTCAGAAGCGACAAGATTTCGCAGACGCGTTTTATCCGCACGTGCGACGCATCCTCTTGCAGACGATCGATCGCCTGTGGGTGGAGCATTTGGAGGCTATGGAATACCTTCGCAGCAGTGTCAATCTGCGTGCCTATGGTCAGCGGGATCCTCTCGTCGAGTATAAGCGAGAGGGTCTCCAGATGTACCAGTCTATGGAGCTGGTCTACCAGGAGCAGGTCACTGGCCAGGTGGCTGCCATGGTCCCCTTAGGGACAGTCACAGGACAAGCAGCTCAAGGCGCGCGAGAATCCGAGGTTATCCACAAGGCGGTCATGTCGATAATCGGTCGTGACAAGGGCGGCGGTACTAAAGAGTATGGGCGCAATGACCGCGTCGTCATCACCAACGGTGTCGAAGATCGTGAAATGAAATACAAAAAGGCCGAGCCGCTTTTACAATCTGGAGAATGGAGAATTAAAGAAAATCAAGAATAAAAAGAGCCCTTTCAGGGGCTCTTTTTTGCATGGTCTTTATCTCGGAATCCGAGATTCCCTTTATAATATGAACATCTCGGGTATACAAGATTATGTATGGGCCCGTTCATCTGGTTTTGAACTTATACCATCTCCAAAATATATTGTCCGGATGAAAGTACTTGTTTATGATTCGCGGCCGCGAATCATAAACAAGTACTATAAAAATAGGAACGGGTTTGTTGGGAATGGTATTATTTATGAACGGGACCTAGCCTACGAATGGTGTCTTTGCGAGCGAAGCGAAGCAATCTAGGGGTGAGTGGTAGCACTCTGGATTGCTTCGGCCAAAGGCCTCGCAAAGACGAAGTTTCCCATTGACGGATATACCCACAAATATATTGAAGTCGGACTTCACTTATAAGGGTTCGTCCGCAAATAACGGGTACGTTATTTGCGGACTACAACCTCCTTGTTTGCCATACAGCTTCAACCTGCTACATTTATACCCATGGCAGCAGGAGAATACAGGGCGACGATCGGTATGGAGATACACGCAGAGCTCCGTACGGCTACCAAGATGTTCTGCCGTTCCAAAAATGATCCCGATGAGACTCGTGCCAATGTAAACGTCTGCCCGGTCTGTATGGCCCACCCAGGCACCCTTCCCGTTATCAATCAGGAGGCTGTGAAGCATGTCTTGAGGGTCGGATTGGCCCTTGGATCGAAGCTTGCAGACTATAGCGAATTTGACCGCAAGAATTACTTCTACCCCGATCTCCCGAAGGGTTACCAGATAAGTCAGTACGAATTTCCCCTGGTGACAGGAGGCACCCTCAACGGCGTCGCCATTACACGCGTGCATCTCGAAGAAGATACGGCGAGCTCCATACACGACGAAAAGACTGGCGCGACGCTCATCGACTACAATCGTGCGGGGGTGCCGCTCATGGAGTTGGTCACCGAGCCCGTGATACATAGCGCTGCAGAAGCGGGGGCGTTTGCCCGAGAATTACAGCTCCTCCTGAGGTATCTCGGCGTGAGCCACGCCAACATGGAAAAGGGCGAGATGCGTGTCGAGGCCAATATCTCGGTATCCAAGACCGATGCATTCGGTACCAAGGTTGAAGTGAAGAATCTCAACTCATTCCGGGCTATGGAACGGGCGGTGGAGTACGAGATTAAGCGCCAAATCTCCGTACTTGAATCGGGTGGACGAGTCGAGCAGCAGACACTCGGGTGGGACGAGAATAAACAAGCGACCTTTCCCCAAAGAATCAAGGAAGGGAGCGCCGATTACCGCTACTTCCCCGATCCAGACCTCCCCTCCCTCAAGATTTCCGAGATACCCGCGTTTACTTCCGAGGCCCTGGCGTCGAGCCTGCCGGAGCTTCCATGGCAACGTAGGCAACGCTACGTATCCCTCGGCATCAAGACAGATGATGCCGATGCGTATGTACGCACACCGCACCTCGGGGATTTCTTCGAGCAGATTGTCGAAGGGTATGCATCTGGGGATCAAAAGATCGTGCTCGCTTCCAATTACATCGCGAACGACCTTGTAAAAATAATCCGAGATTCCGAGATCCTAGATTCGGTTTCTAAAGATAAAATGCCGATAAGCGCTGCCAATTTCAGAAAAATAATCGATATGGCGGGTAGTGGCAAGATATCCTCGCGATCGGCTAAGGATCTTATCGCGATATGCGCCAAGGCAGATGTTGATGCCGAAAAAGTCGCTGAAGAGAAAGGTATGCTCAAAGGCAGCGTCTCAGAAGAGCAGATCAACGAGGTAGTAAGGAGTGTGTTGGCAGAGAACGCGAATGTGATCGAGGAATACAGGAGTGGAAAGGTGTCCGTGCTTGAGTACCTCGTGGGCCAGTGTATGAAGAAGCTACGTGGTGCCGGTGATCCTCCGATGCTCCGTGAAGCCATAAAATCGATCATAGGATCATAAGGGTTCGTCCAACAGATACCGTACCCGTTATGTGCGGACGCCTTATGTATGAAAGGGATCTAATCACGTGTCTCGGGTATCGAGTACTCGGATCCCTCGACATGGTACGGAGCCCCCGTGCGGGATGATTACTTGCGGTATCAATAGCTTGTCGGGTTTCTCGGATGTATCTCTATCCCCAATTAATTGGGGACTTGCGGACAGGTAGGTGTAGTTGGGGTATACTGGATCCTATGCAGGCGAACACACTGATCGAATCCGATGACTTTGTCTCGTCGAAGCGAGCATCGGAATCTACAGGATATGCGCAGGACTACATAGGTCAGCTCGCTCGTGGTGGGCTGATCGAGGCACGGAGGATGGGTGGGCTTTGGCATGTGTCGATGAAATCGCTTCTTGAGTACAAAGATAAAGCGGATGAGTACAAGCCAAAGCAGCCGATCCACGAAAATCATCTGCCGAGCGCCGATACTTTCGTAAATCTCGATGGAAAAGAGTACATCTCGGCAAACCGAGCTTCGAAGATTACTGGATATAATCAGGATTATGTAGGTCAACTCGCCCGAGCAGGCAAGGTTTTATCTAAGCAAGTAGGGAGTCGTTGGTATGTCGACAAGGACAATCTTTTGAATCACAAGAAAGAAAAAGACTCGTTACTTGCCGCTGTCCAAGCCGAATCAGTAGGGATCCCGCATAAACAAGCGGATGCCGATACTCGCTCAGAAGAGCCGCTCTTGAAGTACAGCAATGATGAAGGTGATCTTCTCCCCTCACTGGATACTGTCAATGAAGAGGATTATGATGGTTTTTATACTGATGAGGCTCCTGAACATGCGATTCTGATTAAGGTTGTCCGCCATGAGGAGACAAAAAGGGTCTTGTCACCGCGTACCACTACGCGTGGTCTACGTAGTAATGGCTCGATGGATGTGACACCTGCTCCGAAAAAGGAATCTCATAAGACGTACGATCTCACTCTAGTCCCGGCATTCGCGCTGGCCGTCGTCGTGATCGTCGTATTCGGAGTCATATTGATCGGTAAGACGGGGAGTCACGTCAATATGGGCGACTACGCACTATCTATAGGTACGTCGTCGCCGGTGGTCGGTAGCAGGGTAGATTCATTGAGTGCCAGCGCCTCGGCTGGTTTTGAGAAGGCTATCAGTTTCTTTGAGGATCTCCTCGCCCCCGAGCTCAATTACCGCAGGAAATAGACTTATTTAGACAATTCATATAGCCGAAATAGCTATATTTTTAAAGTTATTTAGTGAAGCTGCTGTGTCAAACGATATGACGATAACCACCGATGCCTAAGGTATCTTTAAGGAGGTCCTTAGGGAGGAGATGCCTCCAAACGCCTGCCTCCAAACGCCTGCGTACATTGCATGTCGAGAATATGGTACACTTTATTGTAATTCGTTATTCTTTATAATCTATGACTCGAGTAGCTATCAATGGTTTCGGACGTATCGGGCGCGCTTTTGTGCGCGCAGCGTATGAGGTGGGAGCAGATATTGATATCGTCGCGGTCAACGACCTCGGCAATATCGACAATCTCGCATACCTTTTGAAATACGACACAGTCTACCGACGCGCACCATTTGAGGTATCGGTAGCCGATAGTGTCATCACGGCGGGGAAGTGGAAGCTCAAGGTGCTCGCAGAAAAAGACCCCGCGGCGCTTCCGTGGAGAGATATGCAAGTCGATGTGGTCGTCGAAGCGACGGGGCTCTTCACCGATTTCGACAAAGCGGGCGTGCACATCAAAGCTGGTGCCAAGCGTGTCGTCGTCTCGGCACCTTCGAAAGACGGTGATGGCAGCGTGCCGGGTGCGACGATCCTCATGGGGCTCAACACCGACAAGGTCGCCACCTGCGCAGTGACGTCCAATGCTTCCTGCACTACCAATGCCGCATCACCCATTATCGCGATTCTCGACGAGACGATCGGTATCGAAAAGGCGATCCTCTCGACGACTCATGCGTATACTGCTTCACAATCAATCGTCGATGGGCCTTCAAAGAAAGACAAGAAAGAAGGACGTGCGGCGGCGCAAAATATCGTGCCGACATCGACTGGTGCCGCGATTGCGGTCACCAAGGCGTACACCGCACTTGCAGGCAAATTTGACGGCATCTCGCTGCGTGTACCCGTGCCGGCAGGCTCAATCGCCGATATCACCTTTATCGCCAAGCGCCCGACTACGGTCGACGAGGTGAATGCCGTGCTCAAAGCTGCTGCACAGAGTGATCGCTGGAAAGGGGTTTTCACTGCATCAGAAGACGAGCTCGTCTCATCAGATATCATCGGCCAGCCCTATGGCTCTATCGCCGACCTCGGTATGACGCGCGTCGTCGATGGTAATCTGGTCAAAGTCCTCGCCTGGTACGACAACGAAATGGGGTATACCCATACGCTCGTGCGGCATGTGGTGGAGGCGGGGAAGAATATTCAAGTATAAGGGAATCAAATACATGAAAATCTATTTTGCATCCGATCATGCGGGGTTTGAAATGAAAAATGCGCTCGTCGCCTATGTGCGCGATGAGCTCGCCTACGAGATTGAGGATGTGGGGGCGCGCGAATTTGATGCTGAGGATGACTACCCACTCATGATCGCGGTCGCTGCACGCATGCTTGTGCGCGATCTCAAGGAGGGGATGCAGAGTCGCGCGATCATTCTCGGTGGCTCGGGGCAGGGTGAGGCGATCGTGGCGAACCGGTTTCCAGAAGTGCGCGCTACGGTGTACTACGGAGGCAAACCAGAGATCATCAAGCTGTCCCGCGAGCACAATGATGCCAACGTCCTCTCACTCGGCGCGCGGTTCCTCTCACTCGACGAAGCAAAGGCAGCCGTCAAAGAATGGCTGACCACTGCATTCCCAAAAAACGATCGTCACTTGCGTCGTATAGCTGAAATCGAGACGGTCGTGGTCACTCTATGATAGACATCATTCCGACAATCGTACCCCGTACGCGTGAGGAGCTCGAAGAGGCGGTGCGCATTGCGGAAGGCTTCTCCACACGGCTTCATGTCGATATCGACGACGGACTCTTCACCTCGCAGGTGACGTGGCCGTATACCGGACTGGGGAAATATGATGCACAGAGTATTTCTTTGCCGACTGCAGTATCCATTCACGTGCACCTCATGGTACAGGAGCCACTTCAGATTGGGCTCGACCTCATCCGTGCGGGCGCCAAATCAGTGATCGGTCATATCGAGCGCTGTGCCGACCCTTCGGAGGCGGAACACATACTTACACAATGGAGGGCTGCAGGTGCGCGGGAAGTCGGACTGGCGATACTCATTGATACACCGCTTGGTGACATGGAGCGTTCGATACTATTTTGTGACGTGGTACAGATGATGTCGATTGCGCGCGTGGGGGCTCAGGGTGCGCCGTTTGATCCGCGTGCGATTGAGCGTGTGAGTGCCCTCCACAAGTCGCATCCGCACGCACTGATTTCAGTCGATGGTGGCGTAAATGCAGAGAATGTCAGCGATCTTTTGGCAGCAGGAGCAAAGCGTTTCTGTGTCGGTTCAGCGATCATGCAAGCCACCGATCCAGTGGATGCATACAAAAAGACCCTTGCCGCTGTCCACACTTAGCCATACTCGGAAGGTGTTGTTGCAAAGACAAGTGTATAATGTATTCATATGTCCGAGATACAGTACGAAAGTCAGACAGGTGGTCTTACAAAGATCCCGTACACACCAAAAGAACCCGATCTTATTGACCGTCTGATCGGATGGGGATTCGTCTCCACGCAAAAGCAGGCGGAATATGTCTTGCTTGGAGTCGTCGTGCTTGCGCTCCTTGTGGCAGCATACTTCTCTTCGAAAGTCTTTTCCGGACCTGCCAATTACTCCGCAGGGGAGCTTGGTGAACCCATCACTACCGAGGCTGCGTTGTAAGGTATATTTGTATGAATGATAGAAAATCATGTAGAAAGAAAACATCGGCAGGCTTCACGCTCATCGAGCTTCTCGTCGTCATTGCGATCATTGGCATGCTTGCATCGATCATTTTGGCATCGCTTAATACCGCACGTGTCAAGTCGCGGGATGCGCGGCGCGTGGCAGATATGAATCAAATGAGAAATGCGATTGAGCTGTATAATGATACAATCGGTCACTACCCTCACTCGAATGGTGCATGGACGTCATTCGATTCCCCCACATACAGTCCGAATCCAATTGTCAATCCCAACGTGGCGAACCTCTCAACTGCACTCTCTCCTTACTTGCGAAGCATCGCCGACCCAAAAAGTCTCGGCGGCGACTCGGGATATTTGTACGTCGGTAACAATGACAATTATTGTATCCTTTTTTGGAGAACTCCGGAGAAGATGAGCAACTTTTCGTCGAATCTCTTGAATCCCGTTCGGCCTACCCCGGCAAATCCAAACAATATTTATACGGGAATCGGAATATACGGAGGAGGGTGTTAAAGCATATTCCACCTACTACCCGCACTTATCCGACCTTGTGTGATTGTGTTTTTGTTATTTGCGTTATTATGTAGTGATGCTGCACCAAAACATATGCGCGTATGGCTTATGTTCATATCAAGGGATTTTAATAGTTTAGTGAGGTATTACTAACCGGGTATGCAACCGCTCACCGATACCGAAGTATACGAGCTTACCGCGCGTGCCAATGCGATCCGGGCAACGATCATCGAGATGCTCGTCGCGGCGGGATCGGGGCATACGGCGGGTCCCTTGGGTATGGCGGATATTTTCACTGCGCTGTATTTCAAGGTACTCAATCATGATCCGCAGAATCCCGAGTGGGAAGAGCGCGATCGCCTGATGCTTTCCAATGGCCACATCACGCCGGTACGCTATGCGGCGATGGCACATGCGGGGTATTTCCCGATAGAAGAATGCCTTACTTTGCGCAAGTTTGGCTCGCGTCTGCAGGGACATCCGGAGCGCGAGAAGCTTCCCGGCGTCGAGACGACCTCCGGTCCTTTGGGAAGCGGACTATCACAGGCATCTGGTTATGCATATGCGGCGCGGATGGACGGCAAGAAGTTTCGCATCTACTGTGCGATGTCCGACGGCGAGCATCAGGAGGGTAATCTCTGGGAGGCGATGATGTTTGCAGGCAAAAATAGACTTTCCAATCTGACGGGCATCATCGACCGCAACAACATCCAGATAGATGGCTATACCGAGCAGATCATGCCGCTGGAGCCTTTCCGCGAGAAATACGAGTCATTCGGCTGGCATGTGCTCGAGGTAGACGGCCACAATATCCCCCAATTCATCGCCGCCTGCGAAGAGGCAAAGGCGATCTATGAGAAGCCGACAGTCATCATTGCGCACACCATCCCCGGCAAAGGCATCCGAGAGATTGAGCGCGACTATCGCTGGCATGGCAAACCGCCATCCAAAGAAGAGGCGCAGGCTTTCCTCGCGGAGCTGCGCACCATGCAGGGAAAAATTGCGAGTGAACATCAATGATTATGAATAGCTTGTTTTATCGAACATACGGAATACTGTCAGTGTTCTTTGTGGTTCTCACACTATTTGGTGTGGTCGGAATTTTAAATTCGGAGTTTGATTTTATGTATCTAATACCAGATGAAATATTAAGCAATCTGGCAGAGGCGATATTCATCATTTATTTATACAGCTGGTTCTTACTTCTTCCTGTGTTGTTTCTTGCTCCAACTTTTGCATACGAAATACATACAGGAAGAGTGATAAGAAACAAGCAAGCAATATTTCTTCAATGGGCGTATATTCTCGGTGCTATCTGTGTAATTTTAGTATCCCCACTAATTTATCTTATAAACGCAATATCTTGATATGTTGAATCCAGAACTAAAGCTTAAAGAAAATATCTTTGATCATCCCGACGCAGCTCCGACGCGCGATGGCTTTGGTAAGGGAGTGCTCGAGGCAGGAAGGGAAGATCCTCGTGTCGTCGTATTGACAGCCGACCTCGTCGAATCGACGCGTTCCGAATGGTTTGCCAAGGAATTCCCTGAGCGCTTTATCGAGATGGGAGTGGCGGAGCAAAATATGGCGACGGTCGCCGCGGGCATGGCCAATTACGGCAAGATACCGTTCTTTACCTCATATGCTACCTTTTCCCCTGGTCGCAATTGGGAGCAGATCCGTACGACGATCGCGCTCAACAACGTCCCTGCAAAGGTGTGCGGTATGCATGCGGGTATTTCCGTCGGTCCAGACGGCGCTACACATCAGATGCTCGAAGATATCGCGATCATGCGTGCCATGCCCAACATGACGGTCATCTCGGCGTGCGATACCGAGGAGGCGCGCAAGGCGACGCTCGCAGCAGCGCAGTCGGGCACGCCTATCTATATGCGCTTTGGGCGCGAGAAGACGCCAATTATGACGACCGTCGATACACCCTTTGAGATTGGCAAGGCGCAGGTGTTTCTCTACGCGGAAAATCCGCAGGTGGTGATTTTTGCGACCGGTCCGCTGCTCCATAATGCGCTTCTCTCAGCAAAGCAGCTCGGTGACGAGGGGATGGGGGTGGATGTGGTCAATGTCGCGACGATCAAGCCACTCGATACGGACACTATCGTGGCAAAGGCGCGGGAAGCGGGAGCGGTCGTGACCGTCGAGGAGCATCAGATTGCCGGGGGCTTAGGGAGTGCGATCGCCGAGATTCTCGCTCAGGAGTATCCGGTGCCGATCGAATATGTCGGCGTGCACGATAGTTTCGGCCAATCGGGCGACCCAAAAGAATTGATCGAGCATTACCGCATGGGTGTCTCGCATATCAAAGACGCTGTGCGGCGCGCTGCATCAAGAAGACACCGCTGATATGTTTTCTCCTGGATTGTTTAAGCAACAAGTGCATTTTGCGGTCAGCTGTTGTTTTATTGCGGTGTTTGGCATTTTCATGACGTTCCAAATACTCGAATTGGCAGATATGGAAAACCCGATCGTGGGGTCGGGTTTTCAATCAACCACTGATATCGGTTTTCAAGACAACTAAAAGGCGACGCCTTTATCGATAAAGGCGTCGCCTTTTAAGGCTCTTAGAGCGCGGTCGCGATGAAATCCGCTGGGCGTTTCGCGTACCACTCTTCTATTTCTGCATCAGTGAGAAGCTTGGTCTGAGCGCCGACGCCTTGGACGACCGATGCTGCATTGATGAGTCCGCGCATGAGTGCTTCTTTGGGCTCGAGGCCTTTGATGATGTAGGCGACAGTTGTCGATGCAGTCGCATCGCCGGCACCCGTGCGTGATACCGGGGGAGCAGGGTCCGGGTACATGGGGATATGCCATGCGCTTGTCCTTCGTAGCCCCGCTGTGCCCTCCGTAGCTTCATGCGAAGGAGGGGGCGAAGTAGGGCCATCCTCATAGAGGATGTTGGATCCATTGGGACCATCGGTCACGACGACGATCTTGGGCCCGAGCATGCGGATACCCTCCATGAGCTTCTTGATGTCGGATTCTTCCGTGCCGAGGATTTTTTGCGCTTCTTCTTTGTTGCAGAAGAATATTTCTGACGCCTCATAGACTTCTTTGAGCTTTTCGGTTCCGAGCTTGATCTGGAAGGTGCCGGGCTGGAAGGCTATTTTGACGCCGTTTTCCTTGGCATAACGAGCGATGCTGATCTGATGTTCGAGGGTTTCCTGCGGGAGTGAGGTGAGGTAAAACCACTTCGGTGGGGTATCGAATGCGGGGAGCTTGTAGGGAAACACCGCGTGTTTAATGAGGATGGTTCGTTCGGGGCCGAATTGGAGTACGTAGTGATAGTTGGTCACATAGCCAGCATCGCGAGAGATAAGCGAGGTGTCGATGCCGCGAGATTTTAGGTCGTCGATACAGCGAGTCCCATTGAGATCATCGCCGACATGGACGACGAGACCTGACTTGAGTCCGATTTTGTGAGCGGCGACGGCGGCGTTGGGTCCGTTGCCCACGGAGAGTACCTCCGTGACCGACTCGAAGGGGACTTTCTCCCCAAAGCGCACGCAGAGTTCGCGTACACCATGATTATTAAATTCCTCAGCATCTTGTAACTTAATAAAAGCGTCGATGACGATATCGCCAAAAGCTACGAAGTCGTATTGCATAGGGGAAATTGTAGCACAGGATGGCGAGCATATCTGCCCGAAAAAGATGATATACTTTTCTCCATGCAAACACTCAAAGAAGCAATCGAGGTCGCACGCGACAAGCAGATCGCGATCGGACATTTCAATGTATCCGATTCCAATCAGTTCAAGGCGGTCATAGCGGCGGCGGAGGTCGTCGGCGTGCCCGTTGTTGTCGGCGTCTCAGAGGGTGAGAGGAAGTTCATTGGCGTGCACAACATCGTGGCGCTCGTCGCTGCGGCCCGCGCCGACGGGCATCAAGTATATCTGAACGCCGATCACACGTATTCGCTCGACGGTATAAAAGAAGCGGTCGAGGCCGGATTCGATGCGGTGATTTTCGACGGCAGTCACCTGTCTTTTGAAGACAACATTAAACAGACGCGTGAAGCGGTCGAGTATGCGCGCGCGGCGGGGAAGGGGACACTTGTCGAAGCAGAGGTCGGTCGTATCGGGACTTCGAGCAAGCTTCTTGATGTGCCGCCCGAAGATATCGACAAAGATCTGACGACCGCCGAAGAAGCGGCGCAGTTTGTGCGTGAGACGTCTATCGATCTTTTAGCACCTGCGGTCGGTACCATGCATGGTCGCCTCAAAAGCGGCCCCGCTCCGAAAGTTGATACTGAGCGTGTCGCGATCCTACGCGAAGCGGCGGGTGTGCCACTCGTCTTGCACGGAGGGTCCGGGTCATCGGATGCCGATCTCGCTGCTGCCGCAAAGGCTGGGTGTGCGGTCATCCATATCAATACCGACATCCGTGTCGCGTATCGCAAAGGCATCGAAGCGGCGCTCGCGGCACACCCTGATGAGATCGCGCCGTACAAATTCCTCGCTCAGGGCGCCAAGGATGTCCAAGATATGGCCGAAAAGTACCTTCGTTTGTTTGCGGGGATGTAGGGGGCTCGTCCACGAATGATGGACGAGGCCTCATTGCTTTTCCGCAGGTGCGCGGTATAACGAGAGCAGATTCAATCCCTTAAGGGCTCGTCCATTTTGTGCTGAATTTCGGGCCGGTTTATAAGAATATAAACCGGCCCATAAGTGCACACTTGCGCAAATGACTAAAAAGTCGTTTGCGCAGAAGCGAGCCTTATTTATGAACGGGACCCAAAAAGAGGAGTGTGGCTATGTCCGACACGATCATTCGTGTCCGGCGCGATGTCCCGCTCGTGCTCCCCGAATCTTTTGAGAGGCAGGAGACGAGGTATCATAGGGCGCATCATGTTGGACCAGAGGCATATAATGTCAGGGAGCTCGAACAGTGTTTCCATCCTGCCCAGTATGAAGGGGGGACCATCGTGGGGCATGCTGTCTACACGTACCTTGCTTGCCACGGCCTCTTTTCAAGATGCCTGAGCCTGCATGATCTGGAAGCTATTCAGGAGAAAGGGGTCCTTTTCTTTCGGAGACACTTCGGGAAGCCTGTCTTGGCGTGGCAGACACGTGCTCTGGATGGGGGGCGTTACCCGCGGGTGCCCGGATTGCTGGAGGGGCGGGAAAAAGATGGAGTTTTGGCTATCAAATGGCGCCACCTCAATCAGTATATCGGGCACAATACACCGATTTGGTTGCTACCCGCCCACTGTGTGAAAATGGCCCGTTAGCGGCCTCGGTCCCTCAAGGGACCGAGGCCGCTTCTCACGTGCATTTCCAGGCCATATCTGCGCAAACTAGCGTATGCTGTACAGAGTTACGCACGCCGTTAGAGATTTTCCCTTTTTATCGCATAATGTTGAGGAATATTGACTCTTATTTCTAACGGGGTATACTTTCGCCCATGTTAGCCCTTGAAGTACAAATACGCGACCCGAAGGTGACTTCGGATCAATTGCGCGGACAAGGTATCGTGCCGGCTGTTATGTATGGCCATAAAGAGCCTGCTCAGTCTATAGCGATCAATGCCGGGGTGCTGGAGGGTGTCTGGCGCGATGCGGGCGAGACCACCGTGATCACCCTGAAGGGTCTCAAGGACGATAAAGAGACGCTTATTCGTGATGTGCAGGTGCATCCCGTCACCGGCAAGATCTTGCATATGGATTTCTATGTGCTCGAAAAGGGTAAGAAGATCGAGATCGCCGTTCCGCTCCATTTCGTAGGCGAAGCCCCTGCCGAGAAGGCTGGCCATGTGCTCGCCAAGGCTTTGCACGAGATTGAGATCGAGGTCGCTCCGGCACATTTGCCACACAGTCTCGATGTCGACATCTCGTCCCTGTCTGAAGTGGGTGACCACATCACGGCCGCGCAGATCAAGCTCCCTGAGAGCGCGGCTCTCGTTACCGATTCCGAAGAAATCGTCGTCTCGGTCACCGAGCAGGAAGAGGAGGCTGTCGAGGCCACTCCTGCCACCGAAGCTCCCGCAGTCGAAGGTGCTGCCGCTCCTGCTGCCGAAACCTCAGTGCAGGAGTAAGGTTTGTCGCCCACTCATGGGGTGCGATATACTTAAGCACTCCTACTTTACGATACACATATGGGCCTTTCAATCGGCATAGTTGGTCTTCCCAACGTGGGGAAATCCACGCTTTTTAATGCGCTCACCAAGAAGGGGGTGCCTGCTGAAAATTATCCCTTCTGCACCATCGACCCGTCGGTGGGTGTCGTGGCGGTGCCCGATGTACGGCTCGATCGTCTGACGCAATTTAGTCATTCGGTGAAGACGGTGCCAGCAATCGTTGAGTTTGTCGATATTGCGGGTCTCGTCAAAGGCGCTTCGACAGGGGAGGGGCTCGGCAATCAATTCCTCTCGCATATTCGCGAAGTGGACGCGATCGCGCAGGTGGTACGCATGTTTGATGACGAAGATGTACATCACGTGGCGGGGGAAGTCGATCCAGCGCGCGACATCGACGTGATCAATCTCGAGCTCGTGCTCGCTGATCTCGATATGGTCGAGAAGCGTATCGGGCGGCTTGAGCGCGACGTGAAGGGGGGAGACAAAGATTTGCTTATCGAACAATCCGCGCTCAGGAAGATCGCGCCCGTCCTCCATGCGGGCAAGGCCGCGCGCACGGTTGCACTCGATGAAAAGGAGTTACTCGCCATCAAGTCGATGCATCTCCTCACCATGAAGCCGATACTCTATGTGCTCAATCGCAAGAGCGGTGCGGTGAATGTGGACGCAGAAAAGGGCGATCGTTATACGGCACTCATGCAATTCCTTGAGAACTCGGGTGGTCAGTGGGTCATGGTAGATGCAGGTGTCGAGCAGGAGCTCTCCGACGTGCACGACGACGAGCGCGACGAATTTCGCCGCGAGCTTGGTGTCGTCGATAGTGGCGTCGAATCGCTCATCCGTGCTGGGTACCATCTTCTCAATCTCATCTCATTTTTCACGACCGGCCCGGACGAGACGCGTGCGTGGACCATTCATCGCGGTGATGCCGCCCCCACCGCAGGTGCCGCTATACATACGGATTTTCGCGACAAATTTATCCGCGCTGAGGTCATCCAATGGGACAAGCTCATTGCCGCGGGGTCCTATGCAAAAGCGCGCGAGCAGGGGCTTCTGCGAGCGGAAGGGAAGGAGTACGTCGTCGAGGACGGCGATGTGATGGAATTTCGCCACAGCTGATACAATAGAGACATCAGTATGATACGGACCGACCTCTTAAAGGATTTTTTCCCGTTGATCACGATCACACTCGTGGGGCTCGTCGGCATTTTCCTGTGGTCAGGATGGTCTGCGATGTTTCTCGCGGTACTTCTCATCGTGCTTGAGGTCACGCTGTCGTTTGATAATGCAGTCGTGAATGCGCAGGTGCTCAAGCATATGTCACCTGTGTGGCAGCATCGGTTTTTCACCTGGGGTATTTTCATTGCCGTCGTGTTGACGCGCATCATCCTCCCGATTGTGATCGTCGCGGCATCGACCGCACTTTCTCCATGGTTTGTGGCGCATGTGGCATGGGCCGATCCGGTCCATTATCGCGAGCTCTTGGAGGGGGCACATCTTACGATCGCGGCGTTTGGTGGGATGTTCCTTTTCATGGTCGGTATGGCGTATTTCTTCGACGATCAGAAGAAGCGTCATTGGCTACAGATCATCGAGGAGCAGCTTGCGGGGTGGGGGAGGATTGAATCGATTGCGATAGGTATCGCATTGTCTTTGCTGTTGGGCCTCACATTTTTACTGGAAGAGGTGGAGCGCGGACCATTCCTCTTTGCCGGTGTATTTGGTGTCGCACTCTTCATCCTTGTGCGCGGGATCGCAAGCCTCTTTTCGGTCGAGTCTGCAAAAGCGTCTGCACATGCTGGTCTGGCACTCTTCGTATATCTCGAAGTGCTCGATGCCGCCTTTTCTCTCGATAGCGTGATCGGCGCATTCGCACTGACCTCTTCGCTCCCGATCATCATCGTCGGTCTTGGTATCGGCGCGTATGCGGTCCGATTCTTGACGGTCCTCATGGTGCGGCGTGAGACCTTGGGGCATTTCGTGTATCTGGAGCATGGCGCGCACTGGGCGATCCTCGGCCTCGCCGCTGCGATGCTCGGCAATATCTTTTTCCACGTCCCAGAACCGTTTACCGGTCTCGTCGGCATCACGTTCGTCTCGTTTGCGTATTGGTCTTCGGTCCGTCTAGAAAAGAAGAGTGAGAGCGCTTGACGACCCTTCTTTTGATTAGAGCTTTTCAATCTCCTTGAGATCGTGGTCGGGGAAGTAGAGGAGGGCGAGTCCGATGAGGATGCCGCCGACGGTCGTGATAAATGGATTGCCAGCAAATATATATACATCAGCCGCATCGAGGATGTGCCAGATGCCGCGCCAGATGAGCACGAGCCCAATGACGATCGTCACGTTCCTGGCTATATAGCGGAGCAATTCGGGTCCGGTTTTCTTTTGCATGATACGAGTATACCACTTTGTCTACATTTCACGCCCCCTGTGCATAGAGTGGCAGATACGAATTGTGGTGGTATAGTAAGCAGTATATGCAACCAATCAAAACGACTCCGAAAGACTTCTTTTTATGGGTGGGCGCCATGGTGTCTTTGTATGCGAGCGTGTTCGCATTCATTGCGCTTGTGTTTGGCTATCTCGACTATTTGTTTCCCGATCGCTTGAGCTACTATACCGATCCGTATGCGGGGAATATCAGCTACGAGATGGCTGTTTTGATCGTCCTCTTCCCGATCTTCCTCGTCCTCATGCGTGTCATTCGTGGCACGATCGCACAGGATCAGACGCGCCGCGAGATCTGGGTGCGTCGCTGGGCGCTCTACCTCACGCTCTTCATCGCGGGAGCTGTCATGGCAGGAGACCTCATTACACTCATCATGTACTTCCTCAACGGCGATGTCACAGTGCGTTTCTTGCTCAAGGTCGCGGTATTGCTCCTGATTTCTGGCGGAGCATTCTTCCATTTTCTCGCCGATCTGCGCGGGTACTGGGATCAGAATCCGGCAAAGGCAAAGATGCTTGGCTGGGCCGCAGGGCTCGTGGTCGTCCTCACGATCATCGCAGGATTCTTTATCGTCGGTACGCCGTGGCAGGCACGCCTCTATCGCTACGATGATCAGAAAGTGAGCGACCTGCAGAATATTCAGTACCAAATCGTAAATTATTGGCAGTCCAAGGAAATGTTGCCGGCGACACTTGCTGATCTTATGGATCCGATCAGTGGCTTTATGGTGCCGGTCGATCCGCAGACAGGCGAGCCGTATACCTATCGCGTGACTGATACACTCTCGTTTGAACTCTGTGCGGATTTCAACGCGGAGACACAGAAGTATAGCTCTTCTGACGGTATGTCGCGTACGTATCCGGTCAAGCCGATGGCCGCTGGTCCACTCGAGGGGGCTGATCTCCATGTCGAGCCGTGGACTCATGGAGCGGGAGAAAAATGTTTCGCGCGCACCATTGATCCGGACCGCTACCCGCCGTTTTCGAAGACGAAACAACTGTGATATCGTGTACTGCAATGAAGCAGTACGATCACAAGAAAATCGAGAAAAAATGGCCCCCCTCCGCCAAAGCTTCGGCGGGGCAAGCAGAAAAGAAACTGCGCACTTATGACCATAAGCGTATAGAGAAAAAGTGGCAGAAAGCGTGGGCGAAGAAAAAAGCCCACGTCGTCAAGGATTCTGTCAAGGGCAAGAAGAATGAATACCTCCTCGTCGAATTTCCGTACCCGTCGGGCAATCTGCATGTCGGTCATTGGTACGCGTTTGCTATTCCCGATATCTATGCGCGCTATCGTCGCGCACAGGGGCGCAATGTCCTGTATCCGATCGGCTTTGATGCCTTCGGTTTACCGGCCGAGAATGCCGCGATCAAACGCAGCCTCAATCCGCGCACCTGGACACAGCAAAACATCAAATACATGAAAGGGCAGCTTGCCTCGATGGGTGCATCATTTGATTGGAGCAGGGAAGTGGCAACGATCGATCCGGCGTACTACAAGTGGACGCAGTGGATGTTTACCCAGTTTTATAAAAAAGGTCTCGCGTACCAGAAAGAGACGCCCGCCAACTGGTGTCCTAAAGATAAGACCGTGCTTGCCAATGAACAGGTGGTCAATGGTCACTGCGAACGCTGTGGCGCCGAGGTGGAACAACGCATGATGCTGCAGTGGAATCTACGCATCACGGAGTATGCCGACCGTCTCGTCGATGATCTCGAAAAGCTCGACTGGCCCACGCAGATCAAAGACAGTCAGCGCAATTGGATCGGCCGTTCTGAAGGCGCCGAGATCTTATTTCCTCTACAATTCCCAGTAGGTGCAGATAAATTGAAATATGTGCTACTTCATGGATTTAAGGGAGATGTCTCAAATTACGATTGGCTAAAATCAGAACTCGAGAAACTGGGACATGAGGTTATTGTTCCGCATTTGCCAAACGCATCATCTCCAAACGAAAAGGAGTGGGTAGAGGCAATCCTCGGAGCCACAACCTATGATAAGAATACGGTCTTATTTGGTTACAGTCTTGGTGCTGTGGCTGCCATGAAGGCACTAGAAAAGTTAGATACAAAGATCGCAGCCCTGGTGCTTGCCGGTGGATTCGTCGACCCAAAGTTCAAAGACCATAGTCGTAATTTTGAGAAGAAATTTTCATGGAAGTTTGACGCCATTACGATCACAAGTAAGGTGGGTCATATACACCTTTTGCACGATACAACCGATACTGCTATTTCTGAGGACCAGGCGAGGCGGCTCAGTGAGTGTCTGGGAATACCACTTACAAGAGTGGAGGCACAGAAGCCGCACTTTTGTGGAGATAAAGAGTTGGTGTTGCTAAATTATCTAACCCCATCAGTTACTGTATTTACCACGCGGCCCGATACGCTCTACGGGGCTACGTACATCGTGCTTGCTCCCGAGCACCCCCTGCTTCGCCAAGGCTTCGCAGGGCAAGCATGGGTTAATCAGCAAGAGGTCAACGAGTACGTGACCAAGGCCAACAAGAAGTCTGATCTCGAACGCCAGGAGAGTAAGGAAAAGACCGGCGTAAGAATCGATGGTGTGGAAGCGATCAATCCCGCAACCGGTGAAACGATCCCGGTATTTGTCGCTGACTACGTGCTCGGCCACTATGGCACGGGAGCGGTGATGGCCGTACCTGCACATGATGAGCGCGATTTTGAGTTTGCGAAGAAGTTTGGATTGCCGATCAGGCATGTGGTGCTCCCTGTGCGCATCGATGAGAAGAATCCGCATGTGCCGGGCAAAGAAGTCGTCTTCAGGAATCTGGTTATGGCGATTGTCCGCAATCCTCAGACCGGCAAATACCTAGCGCTCAAAGTGAAAAATCCGCAATGGACTACGTTTGTGATAGGGGGTGTTGAGGAAGGTGAGTCGCTCGAAGAGGCGGCACGCAGAGAAATACGAGAAGAGAGTGGCTATGTGAATGTAAAACTGGTGCGCGCCTTAGGAGGACCGATTCATTCCGAATTTCACGCAGGCCATAAGGGTGTCAATCGTATCGCGCACAATACGACGCTTTTGTTTGAGCTTGAAGACGAAGTGCGGGAGCCGCTTGCGCCGGAAGAAGCCGAGAAGCATGAGGTCACCTGGCTCAATGAATCCGAAATCACCAGAGACAGAATGTCTCATGGAGAACTCGATATTGTCCTGAATCGGATGCGGACGGGCAACGACGTGCATTCGGGGCAAGGAATCCTCGCATACTCAGGTACTTTCGACAGCATGCCTTCAGAAGAGGCGAAGAAGGCGATCACCGCAAAATTTGGTCGTGCCAAGAAGACCTATCGTCTGCGTGATTGGGGTGTGTCGCGACAGCGCTATTGGGGTGTGCCGATCCCGATCATTCACTGTGATACCTGCGGTGCGGTCCCGGTCCCCGACAAAGACTTGCCGGTGAAGCTTCCAGAGGTCAAAGACTACCTCCCTGCGGGTAATGGCAAATCGCCGCTTGCCAAAGCGGTGAAGTGGGTCAATGTGAAGTGTCCCAAATGCAAGGGTAAAGCGCAGCGTGAGACCGATACACTCGACACATTCGTCGATAGCTCGTGGTACTTCCTGCGCTACGTCGACCCCAAGAACAAAAAGTCATTTGCCGACAAGAAAAAGCAGAGTGCATGGATGCCAATCGATCTCTATAGCGGCGGCGCTGAGCACACCACGATGCACCTCCTCTACAGCCGCTTTTGGTACAAGGCCCTCTATGATCTGAAGCTCGTGAAGGACAAAGAGCCGTACGTGCGGCGTATGAATCGTGGGCTCATCCTCGGGCCGGATGGGCAGAAGATGAGCAAACGATGGAACAACGTGATCGACCCGGACGACATCGTCGCGCAGCTCGGCGCTGACACGCTGCGTCTCTACCTCGCCTTCATCGGACCGTACAATGAGCCGGGCAGCTACCCGTGGAATCCCGACGGCGTCGCTGGCGTCCGGCGTTTCCTTGAGCGCACCTGGCGCCTACAAGACAAAATAGTCGATGACCGGAGAAACAGTTTCTCCAGACCCGGACCCGGAGAAACAGTTTCTCCAGAGGGTCGCCCCGAGATTGAACGGGAATTACATAAGATGATAAAGAAGGTCGGGGAGGATTGCGCAGAGCTCAAATTCAACACTGCGATCGCGGCTATGATGACATTCCTCAATACTGCTGAAGGGAGGGGGCTCACCAAGCAACAGTATGTGACACTTGTCCGATTACTTGCTCCGTTTGCGCCGCATATCACCGAAGAGCTCTGGGCCTCCTTCGCTAAAGCTTCGAAGGCCAAGCACGCCAAAAACTCGGTTCATTTACAGCCGTGGCCCAAGTATGACAAGAAGAAGCTGGTGTCCGACACCGTCAAGATCATCATCCAGATCAACGGCAAAATGCGCGGCGAGGCACAGGTCCCGGCAAGTGCCGACAAGGAAGCAGTGGAAGCCGCAGCGCGCGCAGTGGTCGCTGACCGACTCGCTGGAGAGAATGTCGCACGTGTCATAATAGTCCCTGGCAGATTGATAAATTTTGTAACTTTGACAATTAAAAAACAGATAGTATAATTTCCTCTAGATACAGAATAAGGAGATGAATCGATGCGTAAGATTCTTGTCTCTGCGATCGGATGCTTCGTCATTATGTCCTCCACAGCGGAGGCATCACTGGGTCGTCAGCCGACCTGGACGATCGAAGAGATTGCTCAGGCCGATGCGCGCGACTATTCGTATATCCAGACGCTGCGGCTCATGAGATCCCTCGAAGAGATTCGAGGCGCTCGCGAGCGGTACCAGCATTTCAATAACATATGGCAGCAGTGGCCACCTCAATGATACGGACTCGCGCTTTGTGCGCGGGTCCTTTTCTATATGCGCAGCGCGATGACACAGGTCAGTGTATCGTCATCGTCAATCTCGGCTTTGCGGCGTATCTGGGCTTTGAGCGGGAGGAGGTAGCAGGCGGAGCGAGTGTCGTAAAAGAGAGAGGTGTCCCACGAGATTTTGTGTATCGTCGCCGTGACGGGTAGCGAGCTAAAGCCGCGCGAGAGGCGTCCGAATTCTTTGCGGAGCATCGCGCTGTCACTTTTTGGCATATAGAGAAAACGCCAGGCCGCTTTGTCGCCTGGCCAGACGACGACCCTGCTTTTGAATGACACGCGAGATTTCTTTGTCATGGTTATTTTTTGAAAATCCGGGGACCGGCGGCACCGTCTTCGAGCGTGTACCCTGCATCCGCGATTTTTGCGCGCACTTCATCGGCGGCATCCCAGCGCTTCTCGCTGCGGGCAAGCTCGCGTTGTGCGATGAGCTCTTGTACATCTTCGGAAAGCGCGCCGAGCGCGATCTCTTCTTTTATTTCCGCCACGGCGATCTTGTGAGCTGCTTCATCTGGTGTGGCGAGATTGAGTCCGAGTACGCGGTCAAAATCGAGGAGTGTGGCGAGGAGGTCGGCGGGGGAAAGGGAAGTGTCTTTTGTCATCTCCCACACGACCGCGAGTGCTCCTGGGGTATCGAGGTCGTCGTTGATGCGCTCCATAAACTTTTTTTGCCAATCCAACGAGACCACACCCGAAGAATACGAAGCGTCGCTTTGTAATTTTTGTTTGTGGTGTAATGCGATGGCGACGAGCTTAATGAAGGCAGTCTGCGATGCGCCGAGCGCTTCCCAGGAGAAATTGGAATGTGTGCGATAGTGTGCGCCGAGGAAGAGATAGCGAAGCGCGAGCGGATGGAAACCTTTTTCAGCGATCTCTGAGAGATATACGACATTGCCGCCAGACTTGGCGATCTTGCCGCCATCAATCTGTATATGTGCGCGGTGCATCCAGAAGCGTGAAAAGGGCTTCTTGCCGGTCGCCGCTTCAGACTGCGCGATCTCGTTGTTGTGATGGACGGGGATATGCTCGATACCCCCGGTATGAATATCGATCTGCTCGCCC
>VGJQ01000020.1 GCA_016867375.1 Candidatus Kaiserbacteria bacterium
AGGGCAGGCAAAAATTCCTTCCCCCCCAACCCCCTTCCTTTTTGCCCGCCCGAGCGAATTTTTTTCAGAAATCAGCGTCGGGATTTTCTCGGAAAAAAGTTCGGATTTTGTTCAGGAGACACAGCCACGAAAGCGACTTCGCCGCCTCGCGGCAAGCCGTTGAGCGAGCCACGTATATTGAAGCCGGACTTCACCTACCACAAGAAGGTTATGACATTTGCAGACAAAAAAGCAGCGGAAACAATCGTGAGAAATTTGTACAATAGTTCAAAGCAAATTTCTTACATAGAACACGGCTACGACAATCTCGTAGTACTTGTGGACGAGCGATACGCCCTGCGTTTTCCAAGAAACCTGAATGCGTATAGGCGCAGCCAGTATGAAAAGCAAGTGCTACTCAAACTTTCGTCGCTTCAAGGAGTAGATATACCGAAAGTTATGGGAGAGGAATTAGACCCACCTTTTCTGATAACCAAATTTATTAGGGGTCAGCATTTGTCCAAATCTCAAGTCAACAGTTTCCCAATTGAAAGCCAAAAGAAGATTGGTCAAAAAATTGCTACTTTTGCACATACCTTACACTCGCTATTATCCGTGCAAACAGTCAACGAGCTGCGTAAGAAATACGAGTTGGATGATTTGGAAGAAGAGCCGTGGGATAAACATATGTACAAAATGCTTATCCAGACAACCTTTCCAACTCCGACACAAGACGCATTTGCTAAAAAGTATTTTGACTTATGGCAGTCCAAAGCAAATAAACCACCCACCGTATCTGTCCACGATGACCTTCATACGGATAATATGCTATTTGAAGGTGAGGAATTGGTTGGCGTATTAGATTTTGCTGATACTAATATTGGGACGCCAGAACAAGAATTTAGACAACTGTACCGAATTAACGAAACAGTTTTATCTTCCGCCTTGGGTACCTATGAAAAACTCTCGGGTCAATCTTTGGATATAGAGGTTTCAAAGATTTGGTCAATCGCCCAAGAATTGGCAACATATGCCGAGCGATTAAACGATAAGGCACACCCTTCCTTTATTCGCACTGTCGGTAACTTACAGATATGGCTACCTGAAGGAGGGTGGAGCGAAATGCTCCAATAGCTGCATTTACGCTTGAAGAAAACGGAGGTTAAACCTCCTCCTGTAATGACTTGTAGGTAAGCCATTCTGTGGCACTAGATTTGAGGTAAGGGGGAAAGCGCAGAAGCCTTGTACAGCACATCAAAACAGTACATCCAAAAAGCAGTGGCTGACAAAAATCCCAATTGGGATTTTTGTCAGCCATCGTGTTCAGGCGAAATGCTATGGTGAATCATGCTATGGTGAATCAGCCCACGCTTCAGTGTACAATAGTATCGTTATGGAAATATTTCTGGAGCTCTCGCTGATCCTCGTATGTGCCACGGTCGTGGCTTTCGCTATGCGTGCGCTCAGGCAGCCGCTCATTGTCGGGTACATCGCGACGGGCATTCTCGCCGGGCCGTATGTCTTTGATATATTGCACTCGAAAGAGGAGATGGAGCTTTTTTCCAAGATCGGGGTTGCCGTGCTGCTCTTTATCGTCGGCCTCTCACTCAATCCCGCCATCATCCGCGAAGTGGGCAAGACGTCCTTCGTGACGGGTGTCGGACAAGTGGTTTTTACTTCGGTGCTCGGTTTCTTTATACTGATTTTCCTCGGGTACGATGGGGTGTCTTCGCTCTATGCCGCTGTCGCACTTACCTTTTCGAGCACGATCATCATCCTCAAGCTGCTCACCGACCGGGGGGACACCGGCAAGCTCTATGGCAAGGTCGCGATAGGATTTCTCTTGGTACAAGACCTCATCGCCACGCTCATCCTCCTCGGAGTGACGACCGGGGGCGCTGTCGTCGCAGCCGCGCAGCCGGGGGCTGCATCTGCCGTCGGTGCCGAATTCGCGCGGCTCGCGCTCGTCGGGATGCTGCTTGCTTTTGCACTCTACGCGGTCGGCAAGCACATCCTCCCGCGCGTCGTATCGTATGCCGGAGGCAATCAGGAAGTGCTTTTTGTCTTCTCGATCGCGTGGGGGCTCGGCCTGTCATCGCTCTTCTATCTCCTCGGTTTTTCGCTCGAGATAGGTGCACTCGTGGCAGGTGTCTCGCTCGCGATCTCTCCTTTTGCCTATGAGATAGGGTCGCGCATGAAGCCGCTGCGCGATTTCTTCATCCTCATCTTCTTCGTATTGCTCGGAGCGGGTCTTTCGCTCGATAGTCTCTCGGAGGTATTTGTGCCGGCAGTCATACTCTCGACTTTTGTGCTCGTGGGGAATCCGATCATCGTCTTTTTCCTCATGAATCTGCTCGGGTATCGCACGAAGACCGCATTCATGGCGGGTCTGACTGTCGCGCAGATCAGTGAATTTTCTCTCATACTCGTGAGCCTCGGATACTCACTCGGCCATATCGGGACGGAGACCGTCTCGCTCGTCACGCTCGTGGGTATCGTGACGATCGCCGGATCCACATACCTCATTCTCTATGCAGATGCCATCTATGCAGTATTGCGCGACACGCTCGAACTCGTCTCCATTCGCAAGAGGCATCATCGCGAGCCAAAAAGCAACGACGAGAATCCCGACATCATCATATTTGGCTTCGATCGTGTGGGCCATGAATTCGTCTCAGTCGCGGCACAGGTGAGTCCGCAGTATCTCGTCGTCGATTATGATCCGCATGCCATCAAACAATTGCAGGAAGCGCAGGTGCCTTTTCGCTACGGCGACGCGGAGGACATCGAATTCCTCCAAGAGATAGGACTGCAGTCTGCAAAGCTCGTCGTTTCTTCGATACCCGTCCGAGATACCAATCTACTCCTCGTGAACTTCTATCGCAAACACAATGCATCCGGTACGATCATCATGCTCGCGCATACGATCGAGGAGGCAAAAGAACTGTATCTCAACGGTGCGTCGTATGTGGTCATGCCGCATCATCTCGGTGCTCACCATGCGGCGCTTATGATCGCGCGCCACGGCCTGCAGGCGGCTGGTTTTGAGGAGGAGCGTAATACGCACCTCGCACACCTCGCACGATACGCAGCGCGCCATGGCCTCAGCGGGCGCGGGAACTGACCCTGTACTCAATCCGCGCAAAAGGGCAAAAAGGGACAGGCACAATTAAATCGTCAAAGGTGTTGTATAAGTTAGACCACAATGATCGAAAAACAATTGTGCCTGTCCCCATTAATCCCCCCCATTAATCCTGTTCCCATTAATCTCGGAGGATTCGGCGGTGGAGCCTCTGGCGGTGGTGGCGCGTCGGGGAGGTGGTAATCTGTATAGTGTCTATGTTGATCAACAGCTTTTTTATACTCATTGGTGCGCTGTTTTTGGTGGTCAAGGGCGCGACGCTCGCCACGAAGTACGCGGCCTTGCTCGCCAAGAGCTATCGTCTGTCCGAATACACGGTCGGCTTCATCATCGTCGCGATCGTTTCCGTGTTGCCGGAGCTGTTTATCGCCGTGAATGCGGCGATGAGCGGCATGCCATCGTTTGGGCTTGGTATGCTCCTTGGATCCAATGTCGCAGATCTGACGCTGATCTTTGCGCTCATTATTTTGTTTGCGGGTCGCGGCCTCAAGGTCGAAAGCAAGATTTTGAAAAATAATGCCGCGTATCCTTTCATGCTGCTCTTGCCGCTCGTCCTCGGCCTCAACGGGCACTTTTCTCGGCTCGAGGGGCTCGCACTTGTCCTCGTGGGCGGCGTCTTCTACTATCTTGCGTTCAAGCATGATGCTCGGCATAGCGGAGCGCGATCCTCGCATGACAAAAAATCTGGCAGCAGATGGAAGAGTGTCCTGATGCTTGGTTTTAGTATGGCGCTTCTGCTTGTCGGCGCCCACTTCACCGTCGATTCAGCGATATCGCTTGCCGGGTACGTCGGCATTAGCCCGACACTCATCGCTATGCTTGTCGTCGGACTCGGTACGACGATGCCAGAGCTTTTTTTCTCGCTCGAATCAGTGAGGGAGCGCGACGATGCGCTCGCCGTCGGCGATATTCTCGGGACGGTGCTCGCAGATGCGACGATCGTCGTCGGGTTAATCGCACTGATCAGCCCATTCTCTTTCCCGCGCGACATCATCTATGTGACGGGGGTATTCATGGTGATCGCCGCATTCGTGCTTTTCCACTTCATGCGTTCGGGGCGCACGCTCACCAAGCGTGAAGCGTGGATACTGTTTACCTTTTGGATGGTCTTCGTACTGGTCGAATTCATCGTCAATAGATAGTCCCGCTTTCGCGCGGGACTCTTTCTTTTTGTTGCCGCAGAGGCGAAAGCGGGTATGCTGTCGACATATGCCGCGTAGTATTGCTCAGACACAAGAGCTTCTTGCTATCAATAAGCCTGCAGGGCTCATCGTGCACAGCGATGGGCGTACGGTCGAGCCATCGCTTGCCGACTGGATCGTAGAGCGGTATCCGGCGCTTCGAGATGTGGGAGAGCCTTGGGTCTCGCCACAAGGGGAGGTGGTGTCGGTATGCGGACTCGTGCATCGTCTTGACCGGACGACGAGCGGGGTCATCATCGCCGCAAAGACATCCGATGCGTTTGAGAAGATGAGGCAGGCTTTTAAGGAGCGTCGCGTGGAGAAGACATACCGAGCGTTTGTATACGGACACCTGGAGGCGGACGAGGAGGGGACGATCGTCGCCGAGATCGCGCGGACGCGCGAACTCCCTCGTCGGTGGTATGCGATCGCGCGCGAATCCGATCATGTGCGTGCGGCGATCACGCAGTGGCGTGTACTCGCGCGATTCATTGATCCGGCATCGGGCGAGCCGGTATCATATGTCGAAGCGCATCCGCTGACCGGACGCACGCACCAGATACGCGTGCACTTCGCGTCGATCGGTCATCCGCTGGTCGGCGATCACTTGTATGCGCCTGAGCGAGCCTCGCTGCTTTCCTTTTCACGTCCGGCACTCCACGCATATCGGATGTCGTTTGCTATGAATGAAAGTCAGGAAGAATTCATCGCGCCGCTCCCAGAAGATTTTGACGAGGCTTTGAAGCGATTCGAGGAGTGAGTGCGTATGGCCCCGGCCGCGCTCGCGCGGCCGGGGCCATTGCCGCTTCTTGCAATACGCGATACGCTGACAGAGGTTGGCGTATTTGAACAAAAGGGGAGGCTCCGATGAACGGAAAATACATTCTGTTCGCGATTCTCGTGTTGGCGACCGCGAGCTTCACTGTCCCGAGCGTATGGGAATCCTTTCGATGGAAGCCGGCGATATCGCAGCTCCCGGACAGATCGGACATAGATGATCTCGTGATCGAATCAGAGACGATGGAGCAGGCGCTCGCAAATGAACTGCCCCGAGAGCTCGTGGGTAGGACGTATCTCGGCATGCTTCAGACGTGCGTGGATCCGAAGTATCTGGAGGCGTTGATCAGTGTGGCTTATGAGACGCAGGATATCAACGAGGGCAATAGGAGAGCTACGGTACTCCTGCTGTTTTTGGAATCGATGGGGAAGTGCACGGTCAAACGGAAGCTACACCCCTTCACAGTGATCGATATCCAGGATATCGGACTCAAGCGACAGGTGCGCGGATGGGCTTCGCCTCCCTTCAATATGGAATCCCTCGGGATCGTCGAAGTCGAAGTGTATTCGCGCGATCTTTCGGAATCGCGGACGCTCTTTACGGTCGTGGTCTTGCCGGGAGTAAATATATGAGACGCGGATTGAGTACATGAGGGCCTCGCATGCGCGCATGCGAGGCCCTTTCCTATCTACACCCCGACGCATAAGAACCACTTCAAAAATTCGTATCATAAGTCCGCGACCCGCTATGCTATCTCTACGCTATAGCGACAAGATAGCATACGCCCTTTTCCTGATTATCTAATTCTAATAATAGGAGAGTGTATTTCACTATTTCGACGGTCATCCAATAAGCTCGAGAGAGTAGCGCTGTGATGCTATAATGGCGGTCAACTATGAAAAAGTGGGTACATAGACAATTCCAGGAAAACGGGGTCCTTTTTGTCTTAATCGCTGTCGTTGTGGTGGGTGTCCTTGCGTATTCATTTCTCTCACGTGGCAATGATGCACAGCAGCAGACATATGTCGTGGAGATAGGTGATTTTCTCCAGCAGGTATCGGTTTCTGGCAAGGTCGTGGCGGCCCAAGATGTGGACCTTGGCTTCTCTCAGAGTGGGCGCGTGACGTACGTGCGCGGCAAGGTGGGCGACAGGGTCGCTGCAGGTGCGCTGGTAGCCGAGATAGAAAATAGCGATCTGCGCGCCACTGTGCTGCAAAAGCAGGCTGTGGTGGCTTCACAGCAGGCAAAGCTCGATTCACTCAAGGCGGGTACGCGCCCTGAGGATATTGCGGTCGCTGAATCGAGCGTCCGGGGGGCAGAGACAGCACTCGAGCAAGCCAATCAGAGTGTGGTCAATGCGATCAGCGATGCGTATGCAAAGTCTGACGATGCGATTCGCAATCAGCTCGACCAGTTCATCAGCAATCCGCGCAGCACGAATCCGCAGCTTACGTTTACGACGACCGCCACACAGCTCGCGATCAACATCCCCGCGAAACGCATCACCATCGAAAAGACACTCTCCGATTGGCAGGGTTTGCTCTCTGTGTTGACGGCCTCCAGCGATCTATTGGTGGCCGCATCGCAGGCACAGAAGAATCTCGGTATGGTCGCAGATATATTGTCCGATGCAGGTGCGGCTCTCGCGCAATCCGTGTCTTCGGCGGCCGTATCGCAATCGACGATCAGTACGTACATAAGCGATATTGCGACCGCTCGCTCGACGATCAATACATCAGTCGTCGCGATCAATACCGCGCTTACTGCCCAGAAAGCTGCGGTCGCGTCGCTTGATTCCGCACGCAAGAGCTTGGCTCTCAAGAAGGCTGGTTCGACGCAGTCCGATATAGCCGCACAGGCCGCGCAAGTCCAGGCCGCGCAGGCAGATCTTGAGAGCGCGCAGGCACAGCTCGGGAAGACTCGCCTCGTCGCGCCCTTCGCCGGTGTTATATCCATGATGGATGCCAAAGTTGGTAAGATCGTTTCGCCCAATGTCGCCGAGATAACACTGATCGGTAATGGTGCATTTCAGATAGAGAGCTATATTCCTGAGATCAATATCGCGATGATCAAAATGGGTGATACCGCTGTCGTCACGTTGGACGCATATGGTGCGGAAGTGCCCTTTGAGGCAGAGGTCGTTTCGATCGATCCTGCCGAGACCGTCAAAGACGGTGTCTCGCGATATCGCGCGGTGCTCCAATTTTCTGCACACGATGCGCGCATCAAATCTGGTATGACAGCGAGTGTCGTCATTACGACCCAAAAGAAATCAGGTGTCATGACTATCCCGCAAGGATTCGTCTTTGAGCGTGATGGGGCAAAATACGTTACGGTACATGCAGGTGAGACGACGATCGATCGGCAGGTAGCGACCGGCGATGTCTCGTCGATCGGACACGTCGAGATACTTTCAGGACTCAATGAAGGCGAGACGGTCGTCGCTCCCGCACAGTAATCCATATGTTTTCCTGGCTCAATATTCGCATCGGCTGGTTTCTCGCGGTGCGTCAGCTTCGGCGCGCGAGTAAGTGGACGACATCGCTGATCGTCTTCGTGATGGTGCTCACGTTTCTCAATCTGGTCGTCGTATCAGGTATATTGGTCGGCCTCATCCAAGGTGCGGTGCATGCAGTCCAGGAAAAGTATTTGAGTGATGTCATCGTCTCTCCGCTTTCCGATAAGGACTTCATCGAAAACAGCGTCAATATCCTCGCACTCGCGCGTTCGCTTCCCGAGGTGGAGGCGGCGACGCCGCGCTTTCGAAAAGGCATACAGATTGAAGCAAATTACAAGACGCGCAACGAAGGTGATAAGGCAAACATGGCGGGTGCACAGCTCGTCGGTATTGATCTCGCTTCAGAGAAAATCATCACCAATCTTTCCGAAAATATCATCGAAGGGTCATTCCTCGAATCGGGGGATTATGATCAGGTCGTCTTGGGTCACTATCTACTCAAACAATACCTTCCGATCGAGAGTCCCGCCTTCACGACCCTCGAAGACGTGCACCCGGGCTCGAAGGTGCGTTTGCGTATCGGACATGCCATACGTGAGGTGACAGTCAAGGGTATTCTCAAGACCAAGGTGGATGAGGTGTCCATGTCGGCCTTCATGCTCGATGCGCAGGTGCGCGGACTGATCGGTCGCGACATAGACAATCTGAGCGAAATCGCGATCAAGCTCAAGAAAGGCGCGGACCCGGTGCAGGTGCGCGATGAGCTTTTGCTCCGCGGTATGGGGGAATACGCAAAGATCCAAACATTCGAGGAGGGCCAGCCAAAATTCCTCAAGGACATGATCAAGACGTTTGATCTCTTGGGTGCAGGGTTCAGCTCAATCGGGCTCGTCGTGGCTTCCATTACGATTTTTATCGTGATCTTCATCAATGCGCTCACACGCCGCAAGTTCATCGGTATCCTCAAAGGTATCGGTATCGACGGTCATGCGATCGAGATTTCGTACATATTTCAGTCTATCTTCTATGCGGTGCTCGGGTCTGTCATTGGTCTCGTGCTCGTGTATGCGGTCCTGATTCCATTCTTTGAGGCGCATCCGATCGACTTTCCATTCAGCGATGGCATCCTGGTAGCACCGCTCAATGCGACCTTGGGTCGTGTAGCGCTTCTTGTATTCACGACGCTTATCGCTGGCTATATCCCTGCGTGGATGATTGTGCGCAAAAATACCCTCGATTCCATTCTGGGGCGAGAATAATCATATTTTTATGGCTGACCACATCATTGAAGTGAAAGATCTCGTAAAGACCTACAAGGTAGGTGAAATAGTCACGCCAGTGCTCAAAGGTATCAACATGCATGTGAAGCGCGGGGAATGGATCGCTATCATGGGGCGTTCTGGCGCAGGTAAATCGACACTCATGTATCAGATGAGCCTGCTTGACGATCCGACTTCCGGTGAAGTCATCATCAATGGGCGCAAGACCCATACGCTTTTGGACAAAGAAAAAGTGCGTATGCGCCTGTATACATTTGGCTACGTATTTCAGGATTACGCGCTCATGCCAGAGCTCACGGCGATCGAAAACATCGTGCTACCGCTCCTCATGGAAAAGAAGTCCACTGCACATGCATACAAGCTTGCCGCCGACGCGCTCGATAAAGTCGGGCTTGGACATCGTCTGCACAATCTGCCGAGCCAACTCTCCGGTGGCGAGCAGCAGCGCGTCTCGATCGCGCGTGCGATCGCCGAAACTCCCGCGATACTTTTCGCCGACGAGCCGACGGCCAATCTCGATCGCGAATCATCGCGACAAATCATGGATATTTTTTCCGATCTACACAAAGAAGGTCAGACGATCATCATGGTGACGCATGAAGCCGAATATGGCGATCTCGCCGGTCGCATCATCGTGCTCGACGACGGACAGATCGTCGAGAAAGGGGAGGGAAAGCGGCATAAATAGGAAAAGAATAAAAGAATAGAAAAAGAAAAAGAAATAGAAATAGTCTGTAGATCCGACCATAAAGTCAGGACCCCCACACCAAAAAAGTCAAACACCGCGTATGCTATGTATGTCCTATAGGTCATACATAGCATACGCGGGTAAATAGAGTCTGGTGGGGAATATGCGTAAAATGGACGCCGCTATTCAGAGTGCTTTCGCACCGATGTCTTTTCGATACTGCTTACCCTCAAACTCAATCAGCTCTACCGCTTCGTATGCGCGGTCAAGCGCATCGTGGAGCGTGTTGCCGATTGCCGTTACGCCGAGCACTCGTCCGCCGGACGTTTTGAGTTCGCCGTCGAAAGTCGTCCCGGCATGGAACACAACAACGCCTGGTACATGCTCCGCGTCGGTTATGCCGCGAAGCGACAACCCTTTCTTGTATTTGTCCGGGTAGCCACCAGAGGCGATGACGATGCAAGCTGCAAAACCGGAATGCCACTCTATGGTGAGCTTGGCGAGTGTTCCGTCGACGCATGCTTCCAAGATGTCGAGTAAGTCGGTTTTGAGCAGTCGCATATAGCTCTGTGTCTCAGGGTCGCCAAATCTCGCATTGAACTCCACTACTTTAGGGCCGCTCGTCGTCATCTTGAGTCCGGGATAGAGCAGACCGCTGAACTGTCTCTCGCGCTGTGCAAGAGCGTGAAGTGTAGGACGGACAATGTGTTCGTCAATGTCTTGTAATGCGTGTGCGCTTACCCACGAGACAGGAGCAATCGTCCCCATGCCACCGGTGTTTTTGCCTGTATCGTTGTCGTGGATCGGCTTGTGGTCTTGTGCGGGCGGCAGTAGGACGTGAGTTTTGCCGTCGCAGAACGCGTGAATGGATATTTCTTGTCCATCAAGAAATTCCTCGATGACCACTTCCTTGCCCGCGTCCTTGTGCACATGATCAAGCATGATTTCTGCGAGCGCAGTTTCTGCTTGAGCAAGTGTATTGCAGACGTACACGCCTTTACCGAGCGCAAGGCCGCTTGCTTTGACGACGATTGGGGCACCGCGTGTACGGACATGTGCAAGCGCTTTGTCGTATTCGTTAAAAATCTCGAATGCGGCTGTCGGTATACCCGCCTCGCTCATGAGATTTTTAGCGAACGCCTTGGACCACTCTATTTCCGCGGCGGTACGCGTCGGGCCGAAGATCCGCAATCCTTGCGCCTGAAAAGCATCTACGATGCCACGTGCGAGCGGGTCGTCGGGACCAACGACAGTCAGGTCGATTTCGTTACTCTTTGTGAATAGGACAAGCTCGTCAATGTTGATGGCGTCAATCCCGATATTTTCGGCGATATGCCGCGTACCGCCGTTTCCGGGTGCGACAAAGAGCTTGCCAATCTGAGATGATTGCGAGAGTTTCCACGCAAGCGCGTGTTCTCTGCCGCCACTACCGATAATGAGGACTTTTTTCTTCATGTGTTTTCCTTTGCTGAAGGTCCATTATGCCAAAGTACCCACCTAAGTATAGTCAAAAATGTAAGGACTTGGAAAACGGAGGTTACACCTCCTCCTGAAATACCAGCTTATGGCCGAATCGAGTGGAGGTGGGGGGGGTTCGAGTCAGGAATATTTTTGTCGCCGTCGCGACAAAAATTTCACGACCCTGGCTCGCGGTTGCGCGTGCTCGCGCAACATCGCTGCGCCTTTCGATTCCCGCCCGAAAAGCGCGCAGGCGCTTTTCTCATCTCCACAAACAAAAAGACTCGTTAAAACGAGCCTTTTTGTAATTGTGGAGATGGCGGGAATCGAACCCGCGTCCAAAGAAAGATGTCTTACATGGTCTACGGTGCGTAGTTCGTCTTGAAGGTTTCGGAGTGCGATGTGTGAGGCGAACAGAACCATCGTACTCTTAGTCTCGTCCCTTGGGCATGTGTGAGACGGCACATGCTTGTACTTGTCCTCCAGAGGAGGATCCGCCTTCGGCGGAAGATTTTATGACGCCCGCGAGAAACTAATCAAGTTTCATTTCTGCGGACGGTGGTTAGGCAAAAGCGTAACCAGGCTGCAAATCTGCCATCTGGATAGGTGACAAAATTGCCCGTGCTGTTTTATTCGCACTTAGGTTTTTGCGACTGTTTAGACAGGTATCGCACCTGTGCAACGCGCATGCAAGAATCGTTTTCCTTGTCGAAGCCAAGTCACCCCCCGTGAGATACGAAAACAAAAAGTTCTAGAATGCTTTCTCGTGAGCTGAATCGAGGAGAGTAAGAAATAGGTTCGGTGAGCTCTCTCATTCGCGCTGTCGTGAAGTTTGGTATCTCACGGGGACTGGCTATGCGTGAATGTTCTAAGGTTAAGCCTTAGAACATCTATTTAGTTTTCAAAGATCTGCGTATCTCTCGCTCGGTATCGCGTTTTTTGATCGCTTCGCGCTTATCTTCTCTTTTTTTGCCGCGGGCGATCGCGATTTCGAGCTTCAGATTCGTTTTTCTATTATACACCGAAATGGGGATTATTGTCAAACCCTTTTCACCCTCTGCTGCGGCAATACGGCTTATTTCCTTGCTATTAAGCAGTAATTTACGTGTACGCTCGGGGTCGTAGGACTTGGGGGCATTGGCGACCTGCCAGGCGGGGATGGTGGCCCCCACGAGGTACGCTTCGCCGCCTCGGGCCACTACCCGCGCACCCTTGAGGGACCCCTGGCCCTCCCGGAGGGATTTGACCTCATACCCGTGCAATACCATACCGGCCTCGATCGTCTCGAGGATGTGATAATCAAACACCGCCTTTTTGTTGTCTATGAGGGACATTGCTGTATCATGAATGATAGAAGGCTTTTTGACCATAGCGATGGGAGGTAAGCATGGGCACCATATTCGACATCACTCTGCACAATCTTCCAAAATATATAGAGACGAACGCGGTGTTCAAAAGAGATTTTAAGAAGCGCGTCCAAAGATTGCTGAACAACTATCACTTGGACAATGACCTGGAAGGCAATGAGATAGAAGCATACATTGATTCAGACTCGTCGGAAGACCCGGAAGAAGTGTTTATCACCTGTGTAAAGCGTGACGATGAGACTAGGTTTACTGAACTCGAGTATGAGCTCATGTACGGGATCGGCGAAGTGCTCGAGGAATTGGTGAAGCAATACGAAGACGAAGCACTTTCCAGCAATAAGGAAAAAAAGGAAAAAAGAAAAAAGACCCGCACACATCAGTGACTTCATATGACGGCCGCATACCATGCGGTCGTCCTCCTTTTTTGCTCGTGATATCATGTATATATGGAAAAGTTCCCCAAGAAAGGGAAAATAGAGACGATTGCCCGCTCTGCGCTCGCGGGCGCCACCATGCTCGGTGCGGTAGAGGCTTCGCGGCCGACGGTCGCGGAGGCAGCGCCGCGCTCGTATGAACAACAAGAAACATTTGATGCCGATGTCGAAGCACAAGCTTTTTTTGGTGAAGTCGGTCGTATGGAAGTGGGCATTGACGATGCGCGCGGGAGAATGACACTCAAGACTGCCATTGCCGAAAAATTTAATGCATTTACACTCTCATTTGAAAAAAAGACACCTTTTTTCTCGTCAGGATCATCAGGGGAGATGCAGGGTTCGGTCAGCGCTCCATCTCGAGAAAGGGCTCGCCAATTCATCCTCCCCAAGCTGGCGACTATGACGCTGCAAGAAGGGGAGCCTTTGTGGGTGCTCAGAGCGATGCTTACTGGTTCGCCACGGACACTTCCGCCAGAGCACATAAATAATGGAGGTGGTGCAGGGGGAGTAGGAGACACAGGTCGTGTCGAGATTCGGCGGAACAGAACTCAGGATTGGTAAGGGCTCGTCCACAAATAACATGCGTGTTATTCGTGGATGCCACTTATACCATCTCTCATTAACTGTCCGTCAATGGGAAATTCCGTCTTTGCCGTCTTTGCGAGGCCTGTGGCCGAAGCAATCCAGAGTGCTACCACTCACCCTAGATTGCTTCGCTTCGCTCGCAAAGACACCATTGGTAAGGGCTCGTCCACAAATAACGTACTCGTTATTTGTGGACTACACTTATGGACCCGTTCATTTTGTGAGCCTTATGAACGGGACCTAAGGAAGCACAGAGGCGAGAGGCATCGTCCGACCCGCATAGGAAAAAGTATGGTTTTGTGTATAATCCTCCCATGATGGATGCTGATTCACACCACAAACACCATAAGGACATGCCCGAATCGGGCGGCAAAGGCAAAAAGCAGTCGGGAGACGGACCCAATATCTGGATCCAGCTTGCGATCGCATTTGCAGTCTTTCTTCTACTTTCGTCCGGGTATTCGCTTGTGCGTGATTACATCCTGACCGATACCAAAGAGGTGGCGATCTCACAGATCGCCGAAGACGTCCGCACCGGCAAGGTGATAAAAATCGTCGTCGCGGGAGACCAGGTGACGGCCACCTATACCGATGAATCAGAAAAGATCTCGCAAAAGGAGACAGAGAATTCACTCACCGACACACTCTCTCATTACGACATCACGCCGCAACAGCTCGCCTCGACGACGATCGAGGTGCAGGATCAGGGCGGACCGCGCTACTGGTTTCTCACACTTGCACCGCTTCTCATCCCGGTCATCCTTCTCTTTGCAATGATTTGGTATCTCTCGCGCCAACTGCGCGGTGGCGGCATGCAGGCACTCTCCTTCGGACGCTCGATGGCGCGCCTCATCAGACCTGAAGACCAAAAGGTCACCTTTGCGGATGTGGCGGGTGCCAAGGAGGCGAAAGTAGAGCTCCTCGAGATTGTCGACTTCCTCAAAAATCCCAAGAAGTTCATCCAGATCGGCGCGAGTATCCCCAAGGGAGTGCTCCTCATGGGGGCACCGGGCACGGGAAAAACGTTGCTTGCACGGGCGGTAGCGGGCGAGAGTGGCGTGCCGTTCTTCTCGATCTCGGGGTCGGAATTCGTCGAGATGTTTGTCGGTGTCGGTGCCAGCCGCGTGCGCGATCTCTTCGATACGGCAAAAAAGACCGCTCCGGCGATCGTCTTTATCGACGAGATCGACGCCGTGGGCCGGGCACGCGGCACCGGCATGGGTGGCGGCAACGACGAGCGCGAGCAGACGTTGAATCAGATTCTCGTGGAGATGGACGGCTTTGAGCCCAATGAAAAAGTGATCGTCATGGCGGCAAGCAACAGGCCCGACGTGCTCGATCCGGCGCTCCTGCGCCCAGGCCGCTTCGATCGCCGCGTCACCATCGACGTGCCCGATCGCAAGGATCGCGAAGAAATCCTCAAGACCCATGCACGCAAAAAGCCGCTCGGCCCCGATGTACATCTCACGGTCATTGCCGAGCGCACACCCGGCTTCTCCGGCGCCGATCTGGCCAATCTGATGAACGAAGCCGCGATCCTTGCTGCGCGCGAAGACCGCACCGAAGTCACGCAATACGACCTCATCCGCAGTATCGAAAAGGTCATGCTCGGGCCCGAGCGCCGTTCGCATGTACTCAATGCGCACGAGAAGGAGATCACCGCGTATCACGAAGCAGGGCACGCACTCGTCGCGTCCATCCTCCCGCATGCCGATCCGGTGCACAAAATCTCGATCATCAGTCGCGGGCGCGCCGCCGGATACACGCTCAAGCTTCCTTTTGAAGAGACCAAGATGCATTCACGCAGACATTTCCTCGATGATATCGCGGTCAGTCTCGGTGGCTATGTGGCCGAAAAGCTCATCTATGGCGATGTGACGACCGGCGCTTCTAATGACCTCCAGGTGCTCTCTGGTCTCGCACGCGATATGGTGGCGCGGTACGGCATGTCCGAGAAGATGGGGCCGATTGCATATGATGCAGCAGGCGGCCGGACGCTTTTTGGGAGTGGTGTCGAAGGTACCGAGCAATCACAGGAGGTCGCTGCTCAGATCGATGCCGAGGTCAAAAAGATCGTCACCGATGCACACAAGCGTGCCGAAGAGGTGATGGTGAAGCATCGCAAGGCGCTCGACGCCATCGCCAAAGCATTGGTAGAGGTGGAGACTCTGGAGCGCGAGGATTTTGAAAAGATCCTCATCACTAGCGGCATTACACCGAAGAAAAAGCAAGACGATGTGGTCGATAAGGGCTCGTCCACAATTTAACGTACCCGTTATGTGTGGACTACACTTATAGGCCCGTCCATTTTGTGTTGCAGTTATAAGTGCACACTTGCATACATGACCAAAAGTCATGTATGCAGAAGTGAGCCTTATGAACGGGACCTAAGACAATCGTGAGTTAGTACACAAGTCTGACTTGTGTACTTGAAGGGGGAAAAAGAGGGGCCGCGATCCCAAAGGGATCGCGGCCTCTTCGACTTCACTCGACCGCGGGTTTCCAGCCACGCGGACCAACCTTGACGCATGCTTTGCGGTCTTGGTACAAAATCCCGCCGACGGTGGTGATGTCCACGTCATTGGGGCGAGTGCCTGATGCAAGCTTTGCCCAGATCGATGGTGCGGCCATGCGTACCGCAATGCTTCCCATCTTGACTTCGGTGAGCATATCACCATCACCCTGCGGGACGAAGACATCTGCGATGTTGTCCGTGCCCAAAAGGACCGGGATTTTCATTTTGATGAGTTCCGGCACGCGTGCGATGGAATTGTAAATCAGACCTTTCAGCGAATACAATTGTCGCATCGACAGCGCAGCGCTCGGACACACCTTGACGCCGACATTGTATTTAAGGAGCTTCTCCATCAATTCTGCGCGGCGTTTCTCGGGATATTTTGATGGGGAGATCATGTGGATGATCCACACTGAAGGACCTTTTTCTGGGCATTTCGGTTGATCAAGTCCCTCAAGCATTTCAAGGAACCTTTCAGTTCCACGCTCACTGGGAATATTCATCTGGTCGAGATGAAATTCAACCGGTTTACCGAGTTCAAACGCGAGTTCGACACCCTTGCGGATATGGGACTTAAACCCGATCTTTCCGTCACGGTCTGATTCAGAGTCAAAGTCGTCTTTTTCAGGCAATAGCGACACATAATCACACATGCGTGCGGCTTCTTCAAAGACATCCCAACGAGTGCGTTTGAAACGCGGATCGTCTTTAAATCCAAAGATTGGTGTCGGCGCAATGCGCATCCGGATCTTATCTTTGTATTTTTCTTTGAGTTCCAGTGCAACGTGTATGGCCAGTAGGCCGTCTTGTGGCAAGTCAGGTGTAGCGTCGATATTGGTGTCGATGCGTGTCACGCCGTATGCGATCTGCATTTCAAGTGCATGACTTATGCGTCGCCGCAGATCGGTTTCGGTATATGCTTCGCCTCGATGCAGATCGCCGACGAGATTCTGTTTGACCGACAGGGGAAGATTGCTCGCTTCGAGCGGGGTTGTGCCGATATGCCGCAGATAGCGATCCTCGAGCGTATATGCACGATCGAGATGTGCATGGGCGTTATAAAACCCGCCGAGTTCGCGGACTTGCTTGAGAATCTCTTGATCATGCCATGGCAAAAGGTCAAGATTTCGTTGCATCCTCAGCTCCTATGGTTGAGTCTGGTGTGATAGAACGCACTAAAGCCGCAGTATTCCATATATTTTGCAATATGCAACTTTCTGCTACACTGCGTTTCGGAATCCAGATAGGGAGACAGACCGATGCAGCTGCATATACCTTCGCCTGTTGAGGCGGGCGCCATCGTCATCGACGACGCGCGGGATCTCAAATACCTTCCCGCCCAGCTGCCTGCGCGTGAAATACCGGACAGCGTCATGATGTGTTCCCCGGACTTTTTCGGGGTGGAGTATGATATCAATCCACACATGACCGGTAATCAAGGCAAGATCAACAAAGCGCGCGCACGCGAGCAATGGGAGATTCTGAAGGCGATCATCGAGCAGTTGGTTCCCGTCGTGGAGTGCCCAGCGGCTCCGGGTCTTCCCGATATGGTGTTTATGGCAAATGCGGGACTCACGTTCAAGCGGGGAAACGAAAAGATATGCATTTTGAGCAACATGCTGGAAGAACGCAAGGGTGAGCTCGAATACTTCGAGTCGTTTTTGCATGGGCAGGGGTATCAGACGATTGCCTCGCCGGTACCGTTCGAAGGCGCGGGTGATGCACTGCTTCATCCCGAACAAGAAGCTCTCTGGGCGGGGTATGGTCAACGTTCGGTCCAAGAGTCCCATGAGTTCGTCAGTCGGACGCTTCGCGTCCCGGTGTTCTCGCTCGAGCTCGTCGATCCGCGTTTCTATCACCTGGATACGTGTTTCTTCCCGATCACCAAGGATAAGGTGAAATACTTTCCCGGTGCCTTTACCGAGCGCGGGAGGCGTCTCATCGAGGCGCAGTTTCCCTGTAGGATAGAGATCGGGGAACGGGATGCCATGCACTTTGGCTGCAACGGACTCTCGATCCGGAATCATCTGATCGTGCCACGTATCGGACTCGGTCTGCGCACGAAGCTCTGCGAGAAGGGGTTGCGCGTGTGGATGTCCAACATGTCTGAGTTCATGCTCGCAGGTGGCGCGGTTCGGTGTCTGACACTGGATCATTACACAAAAAAACTCCCGCAGATGATGTGAATCATCCGCGGGATTTTTTATTCTTTCTCCATTCGTCGGAGGAATTCTTGACGCAAGATCAGTGTACCGCTCACAATATGTGGAAATACCGAATGCACGACCTTGAAGCCTATGAGGTGCAGGCGGATGACAAACACGTGAATCTTGAGTCGGTCGCCATGCGAAAGGAATCGTCTGAGGATCGCTATCCAAGCTTCCGCATATGCTTGTATCAGCGCTGGTATGTCGCGCCAGGTGAGCCTGTGTTCGTACATAGCAAGAGCGTGGATCTGAGCGATACCGTAGTGATCGTACTGTACGACGTGGGTGATACGGAGTGCGTGCATAGAGTCTGGATTGGACCATATGAAGTCGTCTCGATAGGGCCAGAATTCAATGGTCGAGGACATCTCTCGGTGAATCATCTTGTATGCACCGATGCGCTCGATGAATCCCTCAAGCGTCTGCTCCTCGTGTTCGGGTCTTTCGCTGTTGTCGATCGAGACATCGCCGACACCAGCTGCGTGACCCGAAACAGAGTTTCCACTTTTGGTTCCGAAACGTCCGCTCTGGCTTACGTTGGTGGTCGGAGCTATCGTGCGACCAAGATCGACTATCAGCTGTGCCGCTTCAAACCATCCGTCTGGCTTCTCGGACACGAGCTTGTCCATAGCGGCGTTTAGCGCTATGCGCTCGGCGCTGGAGAATGTCCGCGTCATGCGAGCCTCCTACCTCATCTTTTCTCATAAAAGCATCGCACGTGTGGTGGACGCCGTCAATTCGCTCTTCTGGTGAGAACGTATATACTTTCTCAATGCAAAAGAAGTCCAAGAACGACGTATCCCGCTCGACAGGTTCGACCAGCTCACTGAAAGCACGCTCGGGGCAAGCAAAAAAAGCGCTTGCACTCCACAAAAAGCTCGGTGGCAAGATACGCGTCGTCTCGGCATCCAAAATAGCTACTCGCGCTGCCTTATCTCTCGTCTATACGCCAGGAGTGGCAGCGGTCTCCTCATACGTGGCAGAGCATCCCGATCAGGCGCGTGAATACACGATGAAGGGCCGTACGATCGCCGTCGTCTCCGACGGGTCGGCAGTGCTCGGGCTCGGCAATATCGGCCCTTTGGGGGCGCTTCCGGTCATGGAGGGTAAGGCGGCACTCTTCAAGACATTTGCCGATGTCGATGCGGTGCCGATCGTGCTCGACCTCTCCACTACGGTCGAGGCAGGCATGCAGTCTGAGATCGATGCAATTGTTGAAACGGTGATCCGTATCGCGCCGGGATTTGGCGGGATTAATCTTGAAGACATCGCAGCGCCACGGTGCTTTGAGATAGAGCAGCGGCTCATCGAAGCGCTCGATATCCCCGTCATGCACGACGATCAGCACGGCACGGCGATCGTCGTACTCGCGGGGCTCATCAATGCTCTCAAGGTCGTCGGTAAAGAGCTCGATACCGCGCGTATCGTCATTTCGGGCGCGGGTGCTGCGGGCACCGCAATCGCGCGGCTTCTGAAGCTTGCTGGCGCGCTCGACATCACCGTGCTCGACAGTAAGGGCATCATCTACATGGGACGCATCGATCTGGTAGAGCACAAGCGCGAGCTTGCCATGCTCACCAAGCATGGGGTGGGGGACCTCAAGACGGCACTGACGGGTGCAGACGTGCTCATCGGCGTATCCGGTCCGGGGCTTGCGACCGCTCTAGACATCAAGCTCATGGCGCCCAAGGCGATCGTCTTTGCGATGGCAAATCCGACGCCGGAAATCATGCCGGAAGAAGCGAAGAAAGGGGGTGCAGCGGTCGTCGCGACGGGACGCAGCGATTTTCCCAATCAGATCAACAACTCCCTCGCATTCCCCGGCATCTTCCGCGGCGCCTTGGATAATCATGTGACACGTATCACCGACGATATGAAGCTTGCCGCGGCGCACGCAATCGCCGATCTCATCAAGAAGCCGACCGCGACCAAGATCGTCCCCGACATGTTGGACAAGCGTGTTGGGAAAGCGGTGGCGAAGGTGATCCGCTAGCCGCTTGACTAAAAAGATATGTACATTATCATGTACACATGGAATCTCGATACACACTTTCGCTTTCGGAGGCGCGGGCAAAGATTTTCGATATTGCCGAGGATGCACAGGCACCACACAAGATATACACTTTGACCGAACATGGGCGGCCCAAGGTCGTACTCATGTCCGCCGAAGAGTTTGCATCATGGCAGGAGACTGTCGAGGTGCTCCATGAAGTCCCTGATATTTTCGAACGGATTGAAGAAGCGAAAGATCCCAAAAACCTTATTCCATTCGAAGTTATAAAAAAGAAGTGGCTTAAAAAGAAGTAGCAAATATGTTCGGGGTCTATTTTACGCGTAGTGCCCGAAAAGAAATCGATGCACTTGAAGACAAGTATCGAGACAAAGTAGCGCGTGTTATTGACAGTCTTGCATGTGATCCGTTTCAGGGTAAAAAGTTGCAAGGAGAATTCGATGGGCGCTATTCGATTCGCGCATGGCCATTTCGCATCATATACGAAATCCGCAAGAAACAGGTGTGTATCATCGTGCTATCTCTCAAAAACAGGAAAGATGCATACCGGTGATGAATTGTGATAGACGCAATTTCCTAGTAGAGTACCTACATCCCGCCCTTAGCTCAATGGTTAGAGCACAGAGCTTATACCTCTGGGGTTCCTGGTTCGAGTCCAGGAGGGCGGACTGATATACTTATCTCAATGAGTTTTCTCATCGCCCTCATCGTGCTCGATATCGCCTTGGTATGTGTAGCGATATACGCGGCGAGTGTCGTGTTTCCGCCCCTGTTTTCCTTCAATCTTGACGTGCCGTTTGTCCCGACGAGGCGTCCGCACTTTTCGCGCATTATCGAAGCCCTCGAAGTATACGATGGGGATGTCGTCTATGAACTCGGTTCCGGCGACGGGCGATTCATCATGGCCTGTGCGCGCGCACGATCGAATGCGCGCTATGTCGGCATCGAGCGTAACCCGTTTCTCCACCTCATAGCGCTTTGGCGCAGAAAGTGGGCGGGGAGTCCTGCAAACGTCTCGTTTGTGCGTGGTGACTTTTTCACGACCGATTTTTCTGATGCCACGCGTCTCTACGCATACCTCATGCCGCAGGTCATGGACGCGCTGTTGCCGAAATTCGAGCGGGAATGTGCTGGGGCGCGGCTCGCATCCACCGCATTTGCTTTTTCACATAAAGCGCCTGCCGAGGTGATCAAGCTCTCCACTCCCTCGCGGCTCAACGGACAGCATACGTTGTACGTATATGCATTTTAAGAAAGAAAGATTCCCTTTTTGCGCGGTCGCGCAAAAAGGGAATGTGAATGGAACACTACATGTTGGCGCTAGGCGAACCACTCCCACCAGCGGCGCGGGCGCCAGACGATGAGCGATGCGTTGTCTTCGAGCCCTTGTGCCTCGCGCCCGGTGAGCACTGCCGAAGCGCTCTCTCGTGTGCGCACACACGCGAGGATTTCCTCCGCTATTTTAGTACTGTCATCGCAGTGACTGGGATCAAACATACCGTCGGATCCGACGATCACTACGCTTTGCGCGCCGATACGAAAGACGCCGATATCGGGTTCGCGGCTTAAAATGGGATCGAACAGGCGATCGCCCAGCGCGCGACTGAGTTGCAAACTGGCGGCACTGAACGCGTCGAGACAGATGTATCCATTGCTGTAAAAGGCGCCTCGTGCAATCGCGGCTTCGCGTTCTATGCGATTGGTGCGGACATTGTGATCTATGCTCCGGTGCACGACTTTCTCCCCATCGACGACGATGATCGGCGAGTCGCCCAAGACGGCGATGGTGACGATCTGCCGCGCCTCATCGATATGCGCAAGCGAGAGTGTCGATCCCGAATCCCGATTACGCGTATCTTCGACTGCTTGTGCGACGACCCTCCGCAGCTCCTGTGCCGGGTCCGCCGCGTTGAAGTCAAAATCCTCCGAGATCATTTTTGAGACGCGGATTGCCGTGTCTTTCCCACGGTGCCCGTCGAGGATGCCGATGAGTCGGATCGTACCTCCTCCTGTGTGATGGGATATGTTCACCACGACATCTTCTTGGGCTTCGTGCGGCCCACACGTCTGTGCATTGCTCACGATGCCATGTATCGACATGGTAACCATGGTACCATCCTTCGTATGGGTGTCTGAATGCAGGGTGCCATATTCCTGGCCCGACCGCGATTTCTGTGAATTACGCCTTGCACCACTTGTGCGGCATGCCACAATGAAGAGCATATGCAAAAACTCGTTCGTTCGATCACTTTTATTATCATGCTCGCGCTGCCCGTCGCGGCAAGTGCGCAAACGACCCCCAATATCAACGACCTCATCGCCCAGACACAGGCGCTCATTGAACAGATCAATATCCTCCGTGGACAACAGGGGGCATCGTCCGGCACCTCCTATGTCCCGAGTACCACGGTACCTGCGAGTGCTCCGGTAGCTGGTATATGC
>VGJQ01000021.1 GCA_016867375.1 Candidatus Kaiserbacteria bacterium
CCGTGCAAGCCTCATCTGGAACACCTATGACGATCTCGATCTGCATGTGGTGACTCCCAGTGGTGACCACATCTTCTTCAGCAATAAGAAGTCGAGATGCGGCGGCGAATTGGATGTGGATCGCAATGCGGGGCATCGTGAGACCCGACAACCGGTGGAAAATATCCGCTGGGTCAAGGGCACTGCGCGGCCGGGCAAATATCGCGTCTTCGTCCAAAACTATGCGTATCATGACGATGGGCGCGGCGACGTGCCGTTTAAGGTCGAGCTCGAGATCGACGGTGTTGTACAGTCGTTCGAAGGCAAGACCAAAGCGGGACGGACGGGTCCTCAGAGCGACGTCACGGCGTTTGAATTCGACTACGCGCCCGAACAGGCGGTGGCCGCAAGCGCTGATAGTCGCGAAGCCTATGCCGACGAAGTCATCTTGGCGAAGTGGCGGCAATGTATCCCTGACGGGAATATCATTCGCATCGGCGACGCCAAGTGGACGACGGAAGCGGCGATCGGCATTCTCTCACTGCACAGCGGTAAGTCGCTCGCGCAGATCGTGGAGAACATGCATGAGCGTGCCGTCGATCCAGACGGGATCGCGGATGTGCAGAAGGCTCTGATGCCGCTTTCGCAGCAAGGGGTCTTTGTCTCCGTCGACGAGAGCGCCTTTGGCTAAGGGCTCGTAGCGGATACTTGACAAAGCAGTAAAAGTAAGTACTATGGAAGAGGCGCCTCAACAGCGCCTCTTTTTCTTATCAAAAAAAGAGGTGAACGATGAAAGGTCAACGCCACGCAACGATCGTCGCCGGTCTCGGGTTTGGGGACGAAGGAAAGGGTACGATGGTCGATTATTTCTCCCGGAAATCGGGAGTGTCGGCGGTCGTGCGATTCAATGGCGGGCCACAGGCACGGCACGCAGTGGTGACGCCCGACGGACGGCAGCATGTGTTCTCGCAGTTTGGGAGCGGTGTCTTGAAGCCGGGAGTGCGCACGCACTTGTCGCGATTCATGATAGTCGATCCCATCGATCTGCTCGCCGAAGCGCAGGCCTTGCGAAAGATACGATGTCCGTGGGCGCTTGATCTGCTGACGGTGGATCAGGATGCACTCGTGGTGACTCCGTATCACAAACGCATGACCGTCGCCATGGAGCTTCTCCGCGGCAACGGCCTTCATGGTAGCTGTGGTATGGGGATCGGCGAGGTGATGCGTCTCTCGTTTCTCGAAAGCGATCTAGTCGTGCGTGTACGCGATCTGAGAGATATCTGTTCTTTACGTAAACGCATACGGAGGATCAAACGATTCTTGGATATTGATCTTGCACGTGCCGTGTCTCATCATGGTATGCAGGATCGCTTCAAGGATTTCACACATTGGTCTGATACGGCAACTGCCATGCAGTGGGCGCAGGTCTTGCACGATGCCTCTCGACACTTCCGAGTCGTCGGCAGCGACTATATGAGAGATATTGTCGACTCAGGCAGTCTTGTCTTTGAAGGTGCTCAGGGAGTACTTCTCGACGAGTGGTACGGATTCCATCCGCACACGACGTGGAGCACGACAACCTTTACCAATGCGCAGACACTTCTTCGCGAGATCGAGTTTGACGGATCGGTGGAAAAGATCGGCGTGTTGCGCGCATACCATACGCGACACGGCGCCGGACCTTTTGTCACCGAGGATAGCGCGTTGACACACATGTTGCCCGACATGCACAATGACGACTTCGGTCCACAGGGTGTATTCCGTGTCGGATGGTTCGATATGGTCTTGGCGCATTATGCACTTACTGTCTCCGGTGGAGCGGATGCGCTCGCGGTTACCAATCTCGATCGCTTTCGCACGGTGTCGGAGCGGAAGATATGTATGGCATATCGGACGCTGGAAGGCGATCTCATTGAACGCCTTACGACCAAGTCCGAGCTGACGGATCTGGCGCATCAGGAGGCACTGACGCATCTCTTGCATCAGGTCGCACCGCAGTATGTGGCAGCGCCGACACCTGATGAAGACTATATCCAGATGATCGAACAGTATCTGGGCGTCCCCGTGGCGATCACTTCACACGGCCCAACGGCGGCTGACAAGCGCATGCGCTTGCCGGTCGTGCTCGCCGCATGATGGAAACTTTTCGCACAGTGGCAACACTGCCACTGTGCGTCTTTATAAGGTGCCTGATTCGTTCGGGTGTCTTTAGGTCCCGTTCATAAATAAGTTCAACACCAAATGAACGGGCCCATAAGTGTAGTCCACACATAACGGGTACGTTATGTGTGGACGAGCCCTTAGGGAAAATGTTCTTTGATTCAAGCTAGCAAAAAGAGGAGAAAGTAATGATCTCAACACTTGATCGCTCTCGCGGTGCGATGCTCGGTGTGCTTGCCGGGGATGCGCTCGGGGCGTCTTACGAAAAAAAGCGTGGCGAGGAAGTCCGTGCCGATTTTGATCGGCGTGGAGGACTCGTGGTGTTCGACTACATTGATCCCCACAAAGGAAAACGGCAGATGCGTGCGGGCCAGCCGACGGACGATTCTGAATTGTCTGCCGCTCTCGCGCAGAGTATCGTCGCGTGTCGCGGCCTTAATGAGCGCGATGCATACGACCGTCTCCGCCGCTTCATCCACGGAAGAGAATCGATCTTGACCGATGGTGAAGTGTACGGCTCCGGCGGTACTTTGCGCGAGGCATTACGACCTGAGACTTATGAGGGGTCATGTGCACTTTTCGATCAAGGCGCGATACCAGTCATCCCGAGCAATGGGAGTCTCATGCGCGGGATTGCTGTGCCGATTGCGTATCGTTACGATGTCTACGCGTCGATCAATGTCGCGCGGCGACAATCGTGTATCACTCATGTGCACGACACGGCGCAGGCCGCATGCATGATGTACACGGTCCTCGTCTCGTACATCCTCGATGGCTATACGCCGCAGATGGCATGGGAAGAAGTGCAGTGGATCTTCTGCAATGACAAGGATTATGATGGCCATTCGGGCGTGCAGGAAATCCTGAGTCTTCCGATAAGTGAGCCGACCGATGATGATATCTGGCCGAATTCCGGCGGAGCGGCGATATCGTTTCGCGCAGCATTGTGGGCCTCGCTCACGGCGACGGATTTTCGCGACGGACTCACCAAGGTCATCGGACTCGGTGGCGACACCGACACGTATGGCGCGATTGCCGGTGGAATCCTGGGAGCGTACTTCGGTGACGATGGTATCCCGCAGGAGTGGTGCGACGCGCTCATCGGGCGAGATATTATGGTGAACCTCGCCGACGAACTCCATGCTCTTGCTGGCGAAGAATAATACGTTCGGTATTGCGGGACCAAAAATCTCGCAATACCGATCCTTCTAAGGCACCCGGATGGTCGGATGTCTTTAGGGATAGATCTTTCAAAATACAAGAGACAGAAAAGGAATGAAATTGATGTCACAAGCACTCGACTTCAAAATGGCGATCGTGCAGATGAGATCTGTGCCTTGGTCGATTTATGCTGAGCAAAATCGAAGGGCATACATCACTGTTTCGGAAGGCGAAACAGAGTTCTTGGTTCTTTGATACAGTACAGAAACCACTCACACACAAGGAGAAGTATCATGACCGACTTTGTAAGTCGTGCACTGCATCCGGACGGCAACGACTGGATCGTGCGATCACTACTCGATATCGACTTCTACAAGCCCAACATGGACTACTACGAGGCGGAATTTCTGCCCGACGTACGCGTCACGTATGGACTCATCAACCGCAGTAGGCAGTTTCCGCTCGCGCTGATGGTCGACGAGGCCGAATTTCGACGTCAGCTTGATCATGTGCGAGGGCTTACGATTTCTTCAACCGAGGCGGCGTTTTTGAGTGGAATGGACGCGTATGGTACGCGCCTTTTTCCTGAGAGACAGGTCGAGCGGTTCAAGAAGCTTCGTTTGTGCGAGTATAAGCTCGATCGCGACGGGGAACAGTATACGTTTACGGTCTCCGGCCCCAATCGCGATGCTATATCGTGGTGGGAGACCATCGCGATGTGCATCCTGCTGGAGCTCAAGACACGTGCCGTACTCAAATTCATGAAACGGCATGAGGTCGAGATCCTTTATGCGAGGGCCAAAGACAAGCTCTACAACAAACTCAAGCTCCTCAAGCAGTATCCGGGGATCCGTATCGTCAATTTCGGTACACGTCGTCGGCACAGTCACTTGTGGGAAAAGTTCGTGAGCGAGATGTTTCTCGAGGTCTTGGGGCCCCAGCTTTCTGGCGTGAGTAATGTGCTTCATGCCATGCAGCTCGGCGTCACTCCGATGGGTACCAACGCTCATCAGTTACCGATGCAGCATGTCACGCTCGCGTATCCGGATCCGGAAGCGATGCGCCAAGCGCCGTATCAGGTGCTTCGCAATTGGTCGAGTATCTTTCCACAGCCGCTTCGGATTGAGCTGCAGGATGCCTACACGACCGACGCGTATCATCGGTATATGCCGGAAGATTTGGCGTATGAGATCGCGCGGACATACCGTGGTGCACGGCAGGATTCAGGCGATCCATCTGAAGAGTGCCGCAAACAGATTGCGTGGTACGAGCGGCATGGTGTTGATCCGCGCGAGAAGCTCTATATCTTCTCAGATGGGCTCACTCATATGGATATCGTTAAGCTCTATCTGGAGTTTAAAGATCAGATCATGATGTCGTTTGGCTGGGGTACCAACGCCACCAACGACTTCCATGGCTGTCATCCGGACGCGGATGCGATGTTCACACATCTCGCAGGCGTTACTCTCACCTGGGATCAGGCATTGTCGGGCATGTCGCTCGTGTGCAAGGTCGTCGAGGTGAATGGTACTCGGGCGGTCAAACTGCCGAACAATCCCAAGAAGATTACGGGCGATCAGACGCTCGTCCCATTCTATAAGGTTGTCTATGCGGTGGGCGATCAGGTGTCGCAAGAAGTGCTCGTCTAAGTGTGCAACTCAAACCCTGGCAGTATATCTGCCAGGGTTTTTTCATTATTTGTCGTCCCCAGCGTATAACAAAAAAAGTCGCCGCAGGAATCAGTGATTCCTGCGGCGTTATAGTCCTGGGTCATGGCTTCTTTTGCACATCATATATTACAAGAGGCTCCTCATACGTGGCGAACGTATACATGAAGTCCGACTTCAATATATTCAGAAGTGAGCCTTATGTATGAACGGGCTCTAAGCAGCGTCCGCTCAAACGTGCCGAATCTCCATCGGCTGACAATTTTCCCAATTGGGAAAATTGTCAGCCGGGTTCAAGCAAGCAAACGAACAGCAATGGGAAACCCCGGCAGTGCTTTGTCCTGCCGGGGTTTTATCTGTGATACATCATTCTACGCAGGATCGTATATTTGCTGCCGTGGGATCTTTGCGACGACTGTATCACCAGTATGGATATGTCCCGAGACATACACGCTGCCTACGATGCCGCGTCTGCCGATCGCAGCCACTGGAAAGGCACGTGCAAGCCTGGGGATATCGGGGAAGGATGCTTGGATCGCTTCGCCTGGTCCTTGGCAAGGGACATTTTCCGCCCATACGACCAGTACGGCGGTGCGGATCTCGCGTTCGCTTTTGCGGAAGAACAGCATTGTGCCGGTAGGGAGTGCGGTGAGCTGGGGGACGCCGCTGAGTACTAGATTTTCACCGAGACAGCCGTGGGGGATTGATTGAGGCAGCTGCATGGCCTGCGCTATGTCGGCCAATTCCTCGATCGACACGGCCGAAAATTCGCGATGATTGGCGATCTCGATTCCTTTGGGAAGTCCGAAGGAACGCAGCTCCTTCTCGCGCACATCAGCGAGGCGCGCGCCGACATGACGATCGCCTCGGATACCGTATCCGCGCACTGCTTGGATTTTTGGCACTGACATCGTTTGTAGTGATCCGATGCCGTATGTCTCGGACGTAATGGGCCCGATGGGAGCTGTCACCAAGACAGCCTCGACCCGCCCATACAATTCAAAAGCTTTCTTCATCCGTTTACCTCTTTGTGCATACTATGAGAGAAGCTACCACGAGGGGGAATGCGTGGTCAATTTCCTGGAGTTCGATATGTTACTTCCAGAGAGAGTTGCATCGTCGTATGCGATGCGATACGCTCAGTGCCGGTACTGATGGAGAAGTATATGAAAAGAGAAAGTATTGGTGTACTCGTCTCGGGCGCGGGATCAAATCTCAGTGCGATGATCGAGGCGGGTCTCTCGATCGCTGTGGTCGTAGCCGATAGGGAATGCGACGCACGATGGGTCGCCATGGAGGCAGATATTCCATTTCGAGTCGTCAGGTGGGAGGAATACAAAGACGCTCGCGACATGTCTGCGGCACGCAATCTCTTCACGCAGCAGATTGTCCGAGAGATGCGCAGACACGAAGTTACACTCGTCGCCATGGCAGGGTTTATGAGGATTTTGTCTTGGCACATGTTTGAAGCATATCCACAGCGGGTGCTTAATGTCCATCCGTCGCTTCTTCCGCTTTTCCCCGGCGCGCATGCGGTGTGCGATGCACTCGCGGCTGGCGCGCTGGAGACGGGTTGTACGGTGCATATCGCGACGGAGAAAGTCGACGACGATCAGTATATCCTCGCTCAACAACGGCTCCCCGTATTTCCTCACGACACGGAAGCTTCGCTGCACACTCGTATCAAAGCGATAGAACACCGCATCTATCCAACGGCGATCAAGGAATATATGGATCAACTCAAAAACCGCGTCCCTATCTAGGACGCGGTTGTTTTGTGCGGAGAGAGAGGGTGCTACCGATACTAAGTACTGACTGCGGAGGGTTAGTCACATCCTAACCATACTATCAAGCCACCAGATCGATATCTTGCTCAATGATTCGACTTCTTTCCGTGTGCCATTGACAATCGTATGTAATAGTATACTATTGAATGTACGAACTTACCTCTGATTTTATGGCTCACCGCTTCAACGATCGTATACATTTGACGCCCGAGATGCTCAAACTCATCGCCCGCATAGATGAGATCAAAGGACTTTGGCGCGGCAGCGCGCAGCTGAATCCGCACGTCCTCAAGCAACTGAAGGCATCAGTTATCATCACGTCGACAGGCGCATCGACGCGTATCGAGGGGTCGCAGATGAGTGACGCAGAGGTGGAACGTCTCATCCGCGGACTCAACACGAAACCGCCGAAGGGCCGCGACGCCGAAGAGGTCGCGGGATATGCCGATCTCCTCGGTAGGATTTTAGACAACTACAAGACCTTCAAACTCACTGAAGGTCAGATTCTGCAGTTCCACGATATTATGTTACAGTTTTCGACAAAAGACAGGGTGCATAAGGGCCACTACAAGTCGGCAGACAATATTGTTGTCGCGCGAGGCGATCAGGGTGAAGAAATTGTGTTGTTTCGTCCGACGCCACCCTATCTCGTGAAGAAAGAGATGGATGATGTGCTGGCGTGGACGCTCGGTTCTCTCAAAAGCAAAGACCTGCATCCTTTGCTCGTCGTCGCGAATTTCATCTTCGAGTTCCTCGCTATCCACCCGTTCCACGACGGCAACGGGCGCCTTTCGCGCGCGCTGACGAATCTCATGCTATTGCAGGCGGGATATGAGTATGTGCCGTATGTGTCGCTGGAAGAGATCATTGAAAGCCGCAAAGATGCCTACTACTTCTCGCTGCGGGGCACACAACGACACCATAAGACCGAGCACGAAGACATAAGCACGTGGCTCGTCTTCCTACTTGAAACACTCGTTACGCAGGCGGAAGAAGCACGGGTACTCATTGAACGTGAAGACCCCGAGCGCCTGCTTTCGGAGCGTCAGCTGGCAGTGTGGCATTTCTTTGCTGCCGGGGCAGAACTAACGCCACGCGAGATCGAAGCGCGGGCCGCTATCCCGATGCCAACGGTCAAGCAGGTACTTACTCGGCTCGTCGCACTCAAACTCATCAAACGCTTCGGTCTCGGCCGTGCCACGCGATACCGGAAGACATAAGCATATGTTCTCACGGCAGGAACGAGTCTCGCTCTTCATGTCGCTCTTCCGTGGGCGTAAGGATGTCTTCGCACGGCGATGGTATAAATACCCGAGATTTTGGTATGATGCGGTACTGGTATGAAAAACGCGCTCAAACGGTATTTTGGGTACACCGAGTTTCGGCCTTTGCAGCAAGACATCATTGAGCGCGTGATGGACGGGAAGGATAGTGTGGTTTTGATGCCGACGGGCGGAGGGAAGTCTTTGTGTTTTCAGCTTCCTGCGACAATGAGAGAGGGGACGGCGCTCGTCATATCGCCGCTCATCTCTCTCATGAAGGATCAGGTGGATGCATTGTGCGCCAACGGCATCGCAGCCGCCTGTATCAACAGCACCATCTCGACTGATGAAGCACGCAGTATCGCGCACCGTGCTCGGCAGGGGGAATTAAAAATCCTGTACATCGCACCCGAACGTTTGTCGGTGCCGGGGTTTGAGGATTTTCTACGTACGCTCCGTGTGAGCTTGATCGCCGTCGACGAAGCGCATTGCATCTCGGAATGGGGGCACGACTTCCGACCAGATTACCGAAATCTAAAATCACTGCGACAAAAATTTCCTCGTATTCCCATCATCGCACTCACCGCGACGGCGACCAAAAAAGTGCGCGAAGACATCGTCAAACAACTGGATCTGGACGATGCGCGCACGTTCGTCTCGAGCTTCAATCGCCCCAATCTCTCGTATGCGGTGATCCCCAAAAAAGACAGCATGCGATCCATACTCGCACTCCTCGGTACACACAAAGGCGAGAGCGCCATCATCTATTGTTTCTCCCGCACCGACACGGAACAGGTCGCGGGGCAGCTCGCACAGCACGGATTTCAGGCCGCCGCCTATCACGCGGGACTTACGGCGGACGCACGGCGCGAAAACCAAGAACGATTCATCCGCGATGAGATCGATATCATGGTCGCGACGATCGCTTTTGGCATGGGCATCAACAAGCCCGATGTGCGGCTCGTCATCCATCACAGCTTGCCCAAGTCGATCGAGGGATACTATCAAGAGACGGGTCGCGCAGGCCGCGACGGCTTGCCCGCGCAGTGCGTGCTGATGTTCTCGTATGCCGATAAGATCAAACAGGACTTCTTCATCAACAAAATCGATGACCGCGCCGAGCAGAAGAAAGCGCGCGAGAAGTTGGCCGACGTGTTGCGGTATGGCGACCTCTCATCGTGTCGGCGAGTATTCCTGCTGCGGTATTTCAACGAACAATATGATCAAGACCAATGCGGGAATTGCGATGTGTGCAGACCGACGCTCAAGGAGATCGCACAGGTGGACGATGCGCGCGTTCGTCGATCCGGCTCTGTACGCGGCGGTGAGCACGTTGTCGCACCTCTCGACTATGATGCTGCATTGTTTGAACATCTGCGGACGGTGCGCATGCAAGAAGCCGCGGCTTTGAATGTGCCGCCATACGTCGTCTTCGGCGACAAGACGCTTCAAGAGATGGCGACGTATTTTCCTCACAATCCTGCAACACTACTCCACATCACCGGGGTGGGCGAACGCAAATGCACGCAATTCGGAGAGAAGTTTCTCGAAGTCATCCGTTGGTATGCCAAAGAAAATAATATACAAGAAAAGACGAAGCCGAGTGACGCTCCTACAACAGCACACCGTACACAGGTAAGGCCGTACGTCTATACCGGCTCCACCTATGATGGGACCAGACGACTGATCCTGCAAAAGATCCCGCTTGCCGAGATCGCCCAAAGGCGCGGACTTACCCCCGGCACCATCATTGCGCATATAGAGATTCTTGCCACTGCCGACCCGGATCTCGATATTGCTTATCTGCGCCCGCCGCAAGGACGCTTCGACGCCATCGCTGCCGCATTCGCACAGACGGGCGGCACTGCGCTGGCGCCCGTCCGTGAGATTCTCGGTGAAGGGTATGCATATGACGAATTACGCCTGGCGCGTGTTTTTATAAGCAGAGAATGAGTTGCACGAATTATTCCACCATTGCAAAAAATTTTGGCGGAGAGGGAGGGATGCTCCCAAGAGCTCGCATTTTGCCGTCGCAAAATACTCCTCTCGGGCCTGGAAATTCGCCCCGCTCTGCTGAGCGGGGACCCTCGAATTTCCTTTCGGATCCCTCACGAAGCGTGCTCCGCACGCTTCTCTTCTCCGCAAACCAAAATCACCGCCTTGCGGCGGGATTTTGTCATTGCGGCGCAGGTGAAGGGATACGAAAGCTCTCGGGTCGCCCCTTCGCTATATGGCTTAAAATATGCAAATTTCCAGTTTTTTATCGCGGACATCTCGCTCGCTTGCACTGGCGACATGAATCTAATATAATCTCATACAATCAATGTATAAGATTGCTATCTGCATGAACCACACATTTAACAAAAGAATTAAAGATCTTCCCGAATCGCTGTGGGCGCTCATCAACCAGATCGACCACCTTAAAGGTCAGTGGGTCGGGGGCGCAAGATTGAATCCGCAGGCGCTCGGACGCCTCAAGCGTTCTGTGCTGGTAACGTCTACCGGCGCTTCCACGCGCATCGAGGGCGCAAAGCTCTCTGACGAAGATGTCGAGAGACTCATGCGCGGACTGTCGGTGCAGAAATTTGCTGATCGCGATAAGCAGGAAGTGTGCGGATATTACGAATTGTTGGAAAACGTATTTAACTCCTGGAAGCATATTCCATTCTCCGAAAGCGCTATCAAACACCTACATAGCGAATTACTGAAACATACAAGCAAGGACGAACTTCATCGCGGTGAGTATAAAAAGAAAGAAAATCAGGTGCATATGATCGATGATGCGGGACAATCGATCGGCGTACTGTTTGATACGACTCCCGCATGGCTCACGCAAAAAGAAATGCAGGAACTTGTTGAGTGGACGCAAGCGGCCTTCAAAGAGGATGAATTCCATCCGTTACTCGTCATCGGGAACTTCTTGGTTGAGTTCCTGAATATCCACCCATTCGAAGACGGTAACGGCCGCATCTCGCGCATACTTACGAATCTGCTCTTGCTCAAAGTTGGCTACGAATACGTGCCGTATGTCTCGCACGAGAAACTGATCGAAGATAACAAAGCTGAATATTATCTTTCGCTCCGAAGAAGCCAGAAGACAGTCAAAACTGATCATGAGGATATTGCGCCGTGGCTCGAATTCTTCCTCAAAAGCTTGCTCGCGCAGGCAAAAGAAGCAATCGAGCTTCTTTCTCGCGAAAATATCGAAAAGCTTCTCTCGCCGAAACAAATCTTGGTGTGGCAATTCCTTGAGCACATGGGCAGCGCGACACCGAAGGAAATAAGCGACGCTACCGGAGTTGCGCGGCCGACCGTATCGCAGGCACTCGGCGCCCTCTCGCGTTTCAAAAAAGTCGAACGCGTGGGACAGGGGCGAACGACTCGATACCGGAGGGCATAAGAATAGGGTATGCTTTCGCGGCAAGAACGAGTCTCGCTCTTCATGTCGCTTTTCCGCGGCCGCGAAGATGTCTTTGCACGGCGGTGGCAGAAATGGAATGGCGGTGTTGCCGGGTACTCGCCAGTGTATGCGGATGACGATAAAGAATCCTATGAGCCGCTCACAACAAAGTGGGTCGAAAAGCATCTCATTGGCACGACAACGCTTGGCATATATCCGCTCCTGCAAGACAACACATCTCTCTTCATTATCGCCGACTTTGACGGAGATGGGTGGCAGCTATCCGTGAAGAAATTTCTGGCGGTATGCACGAAATATGCGTTGCCCGTCGCCACCGAGCGTTCGCGATCCGGCAACGGCGCACATGTGTGGTGCTTTTTCGCAGGACCGATAACGGCCGCTACGAGCCGCCGTGCGCTTCTCGCGCTTTTGCACGAAGCAGGATGCATCGATCCTCTCGAGAAGAATGAGTCGTTCGACCGCCTCTTTCCAAACCAAGATTACCTGTCTGGCAAAGGACTCGGCAATTTGATCGCGTTACCGCTTCAGGGAGAATCGCGGCGTAATGGCAACACTGTCTTCGTCGATCCTTCACGCGATTTTGCCGTCATCGACGACCAGTGGCAGTTCTTGTGCGATCTGCCGCGAGCAACAATGGAGCAGGTTGAGTGCCTTGCCGAGCACGATACCCAGAGCCCCACCACGCAGAAGCCGAAATCCAGGGCAAGGAAACAAAAGCCCGGAATGGCGCTTGTCCTCACGCTTGGTGGTAGTATCTCGATTCCAAAGGCGACGCTCCCTCCGCTTCTCGCGTCGTTTTTGCGCGAGGAGCTGAATATTCTCAACATAGGTTATCTCGTCAAGGAACGCGCAGGACTGCCGACATACGGCGAAAAGAGGTTCATCAAGACGCTTGAGCAGACCGACAACACAGTGCTCGTACCGCGCGGGTTTCTCAAGCAACTGTGTGCATGGCTCGACGAGCGCGGTATCGTCTATCGCGTCACTGACGAACGAGTCGTGCCGGACGAGATCGAATTCGGCATGAATTACGCGCTCTTTCCGTATCAAGCGGCCGCGATTTCTGCATTCGATGCCGTGGAACAGGGCATCCTGGTCGCACCAGCCGGAGCCGGCAAAACGATGATGGGTCTGGGCGTCATCGCTTGCAAGAAGCGGCCCGCGATAATCCTCACACATCGCCGACAGATATATGATCAATGGCTGGAGCGCGTCGAAGAGGGTTTTGGTATTCCAAAGCGAAAGATCGGCCAGATCGGCTCCACCAAGAAGAAACCCCTTGCACCGATCACAGTCGCTATGGTGCAAACACTCGCGCGAATGAAAGACATCTCCGATATTACATCGCGCTTCGGCACAGTCCTCGTAGACGAATGCCACCATATGCCGTCGCACATGTTTCGCGATGTGGTCGCAAAGTTTCCGGCGAGATACCGATTCGGACTTACCGCAACGCCCTCGCGCAAGTATAACGACACGAAGCTGATCGGCGCGTATCTCGGCGACATCGTGCATACGGTCGACGCAGCGGACGTACGCAAACAGGATGTCTCGGTATCTGACACTGAAAACGACGCGGTCGTCGTTCGCACGACCAATCTGGTCGCGCCGTTCGGCGCGAGCTCACGCGATTTTCCACTTATCGCAAAAGTGCTTTCGAATGACGCGAACCGCAACGCGCTGATCGCTAAAGATGTTGAGAAAGAGGCGAGCGACGGCAAGAAGTGCCTCGTGCTGACAGAACGCAAAGAGCACGGCGAAATGCTGCGCGCGTATCTCCGCAAGAATTTCGAGACGGTTCTTTTCTCTGGGGATCTCTCTGCACACAAGCGCACGCTTGCGCGCCAAAAGATCAAGGGCGGCAGGTTCCGAATCCTCGTCGCGACAGGTCAGATTCTCGGCGAAGGCGCCGATATAGCAGGACTCGACGTACTCTTTCTCGCGTTCCCGGTCTCGTTCCACGGCAAGCTCGCGCAATACGTGGGACGCATCAAGCGCGAAGGCGGGCCGAAGAAAGTATACGATTATCGGGACGCCAGTATTCCTATTCTTGAGAAGCTCTGGAAGAAACGCGCGACGTACTATCGGAAAAGCGGATTCGAGACCAACGAGGATCAGTCCGATCCTATCGTATAAAATACTCGACATTGTTTTTGGGTCTCGTTGTGCACAGGTGTTATTCGCAGTACGCGCTTATCCTCTTGCTCCCACCTGCTCGGTAGATGCCCCGCTCAGTATTCTCGTCGGTCTTGTAAGGTATCTTCTTCGCGATGCCGATAGTGCGTAGTTCGCTCCGGATCCTCATCACGTCGTCGTGGTCTTTCCAATCGTAGGTATATACGCAAATGACCCCGTGACCAGAACTGGCGTTACGTTTTGCTAATTCGCCCAATTGTCCGTTTTCTACGGCAGCTTTCACCCTCTTCCATATAGCGGGCATGCTGCGACCGCTTGCGAATACAAGCCACTTGCCGCCTCGGGATGTATGCTCCGGGTATGTGCCGGTTTTTCTTCGCGCATATATCCAGCTATCGTTGACCATAACGGGGGTGAAAAGATTGCACGTAATATCTGTTACTCCAGACTTGCAAGATACTCCGCAATCTCGTCATCAGCAATCTCGTGCGTGTTCACGACCAGGTAGTGGTTGCGAAGGATCTCCTTTTCAGCATTGATCGCGGCGATGATTCTTTCGATGTGATTGCCAACCGCGGCATTATGCGAGATAAGCGATGAGCATACAATTACATTAGGACGGTATGTGATTTCTTCGATACGTTCACCTTTTACACGCGCCTCTTTTTCGAACACTCGCGTGAGCATGGCCATGTTTTCCTTGACGATATCTTCGCTGCCGATCGCGGTGAGCACGAATTGGTATCGCATGTTCTGCGCGTCTCCGCCGAGGCCACCAATAATGAGAGGCGGGACGAAATCTCTCGAGCCGAACAGCTTCTCCATTCCTCGTTCCAAGACGCGCTGCTCACATTCTTGCCATGCAAGAGCCGCAAAACTTTCAAGTTTCTGATCGGGATTTTTCAGATATTTCTGGATTCCATAGAGTGCTTTCAATTCTGGACTGTGTGCAAGGATGGATAGTATTTCCTTTTTCTCTTCAAGTGGCGTTTTCCGTTTCAATAAAAGGTCACGATGCTCAAGTGCCCATTTGGTGCGAGATCCGATATCGCGTTCACTATGAAAACTGACATATTCCTTGTGGACCTCGGGAGGAATCCGGATGTCGAGCGCCCTGCGTCGCGCCGACCTCTTTTTCTGTGCAGTTTTCTTTTTCTCCATACGCACATGATATCAGTGGCGAATACGTTGCGTGAACCTAGCCATCAAGTTCGAATCCCTTGAACCTATCTGGACTTTTTTGAGAAATGCTGCATAAGCGACGCTCAAAACAAGCACTCGGGTCTGTCCGATAAAAAAGTCTTCTGGCGGAGAGGGAGGGAGCAGCTTTGGACTGTACCAGAGGTGGCAAGGCTTTTGAAAGTTTCCGTGCCTAGCGTACGGCGACTCATCCAGCATCGTCATATCTCATTCTGTAAGGTCGGTGGCAGTATCCGATTCTCCAAAAGAGACATCACATCCTTCTTGGAAGGTTCGCGGGTGGAATCGATTAATTAAATTATGGCAGTACGAAAAATTGGAAATTCATGGCGTGTAGATTTCTGGCATAATGGCACACGCTATCGTGTCAAAGGACCGGAAAATTCAAAAGCGGGAGCACAAGCTTACGAAGCTCTGCTACGGCAAAAACTGGCACGCGGCGAATCAATCGAGCGAAAGGAGAATACCGATATTTCACATTCGAGGCTTTCGCATGGAAGTGGCACACGGATTATGTCATTCCCAACAATAAGTACTTGGAGCAACGAGCGAAAAGATACGCTCTCCAAAGTACTCTGATTCCATTCTTCGGGAAAAAATCTATCGAGCAAATCACGACGCACGATATCGAACAATTCAAAGGTCATCTTCTCAGGAAAGGATACTCACGAAAGACAGTAAATAATCGTCTCGCGATTCTGCGAAAGTGTCTCGTAACCGCGTATGACTGGTTACAAATCTCGTGCACACCGCCCAAGATAACTTGGCTTAAATGTCCTCCCCCTCCTACCAATTACCTGTCTGCGGATGAGTGCGCCGTATTGCTCTCAAGTGCTAATGGTCTCGTACATGAGACCATTTTGCTCGCACTACGGACAGGCATGCGGCAAGGAGAAATCCGAGGGCTTCAATGGCAGTCAATCAATTGGCAGAATCGGATTATTACGGTGCGTCATTCCTTAAATGATCGTACTAAGGAGCTTGAGTCTCCCAAGAGCAATCGCGAGCGGCATATCCCTATGGATATCGACGTCTACGAAATGTTCTACAGGCGCAGAAAAGAATCTGGCTATGTATTCTTGAATCCCGACAACGGCCCGTTCGATAGTCAACGGCTTATCCGGCAACTCGAAAAGGTGCGCGAACGAGCGAATTTACGCTCCTTTGGTTGGCATACACTGCGGCACACATTTGCCACACAGCTTGCAACGAAAGGAGCACCGCTACATGTCGTACAAATGCTTCTAGGACACTCTACGATCACCATGACGATGCGGTATGCTCACGTGGCACCATCGACCCTGCGATCAGCTATCGACCTGCTCAATCCAAAAACAGCCCTTACCGCAAATACTGGGCACTATTTGGGCACTGAATGGTCTGCAACACTTCAGGCTGAAGCAAAAAATGCTTTATCTGAAGGATAAAATAGACAAACGCTTTGCGGAGAGGGAGGGATTCGAACCCTCGGACCAGTTTCCCGGTCAGCATCTTAGCAGGATGCTGCATTCGACCGCTCTGCCACCTCTCCGTATGCCGTATCGTACGTTACTTCCCATATCTTTTCAAATGCTTGGGATTGTGAGAGCCAACAATCGAAAAATACCTCTTCAGATCATCAATGCTGTCCAGCCGCACATCATATCCTGAAATACGCGGCGACATACCGAGCTTTTCGAGTATGTGGGCCACAGACCGGCGCAGCGGAGCAGAACGGCTCGTAAATCCAAGCTTCGTGTAACTATACTGTTTGCCGTTCACCGTGTATCGATGAGTAAATATAGAGCCATCTGTGTCCACCAGTCCGCGTACGCACGCCAGAGAGTATTTTTTATTCTTCTTGATCCAGGTGGGCACATCCGCTTCTTGTCGGACCTTGTTGCCGACCGGCAACCCCTCTCGGTGCAGAAATTGCACTAGGGCACTGCGAGATATGACGACGCTGTTCACCGATTTTCTCGGCTGGTGATACATACGCGGACGGACCTTGAACAAGTGCGCCATCAGGTTGCGTACGAAAAGACTATATTGCAGATCGTCGATATGGTGCAGCGTGATAAAGACCTGTCGCTCACTCAAACCACCGTCACCCAACATAATTCCCATAAATTCGGCAAATGTCTCGCTGTGTTCGGGAAAATACACTTGTTTTGTCCGAAAAAGAGGACTGTCTTTGTGTTGCCCGTTTGTATCCCACCATTCTTGCCATCGTATCTTGCGATACATCTCATCGACAGGCACACGTCCATATTTTTGTATCGTCGCCTGAGCGCCCAAGAGACCAGCCACACGGACATGCGCATACCGACTCCGTATTGTCACTTCCCTCGGAATCGGGATCTTGCGGACCGCACACAGTCTCTTCAAGGCAAGATATCTCATGGGAAATTTCTCTCTGCGCCAATCTCGAATCGTTCGTGTGGAACAGTCGCATATCTGCGCGATACGATCAATGGTAAACGCCTGTTCGACTTCCTCAAGAAAGGCTTTTTGCGCTCCCGCTGGGAATACAGACACTTTGTCATTTAACTTCTCTGCCATGCCTCCATAATATCATACCAGAGACTCGTGGGCTTTGTTGAGTTAGATCATCCACTATAGTATTCTCAAGGAGCTACGGCACCGAGGCGCAGAATTCAGCAGAATTCTGCCTCATCTACGGAGAGATGGATGAGTGGTTTAAATCAACGGTTTACTAAACCGTCGGCCCTTCAAAGGCCCGCGAGTTCGAATCTCGCTCTCTCCGCAAACCAAAATCCGCCTAGAGCTACTCTAAATGTAGGGCATTTCTAGTTAGAACCTCTGCCCTTGACATATATACAATAATATGCTAGCCTCAACAGAGTTTTGGAAATTGCCACTGTAGGCAATCCCTGCCGCGGGGAGTTCGCGGTAATCGCACATCGATAATCGAGAGGAAGGAGAAGATCGAATGAACGAGCAAAGACTGTCAATGGATGAGCCGAAGCAGAAGTTGGCGAAGTTGGAGGAACTGATTCCCGACGCCGCAAACAACCTGGTCTACGACTTCGGTCGTCACCTCGCTGATTACCTTTACGACCACCTCGTCCCAAGGGAATTCGTGATGGCATGCGAGTCGGCTCTGTACGACTTACAAAGGGGCCTCAACGGCTTCACGGGAAAACGCATCCAGAGTCCGCTCGTCGGCTACCCGCCGACGATTTACGCAAGGTTGCGGATGGAGATTCCCACAATCGCCGATGCCGTTCTGCCTGCGGAGTTTGCAGCGAGCGTCAAGAGCCACATCGAGCAGGTCAACGCTCGGATGGAAGCGGGCGCGAAGTAACTCAGAAGTAAAGGGGACAGGCACATTTAATTTCTCATTTGCGTGGAGTGATGCATGTCTATATACCACACAACATATTTCTTAAAATAATTGTGCCTGTCACCGTTTACCTCGATGCAAATAAAAAGCGGCGCACTCGCTAGCGAGTGCGCCGCTGATCTTTGTGTACAGGGTCCGGCTTATTATTTCTTTCGACTAAAGAGCTCGCCGACCGTAGAGGCTGTCATCGGGGGTTTGCGCTTTGCCGCTTGTTCTCGTCTGGCCTTCTCTTCCTTCTGGAGATCGATTTTCTGAGTGGCGCGGAAACGCGGCGACTTGCCCGGATTCTTG
>VGJQ01000022.1 GCA_016867375.1 Candidatus Kaiserbacteria bacterium
CAACGAGGGTTGCGTTCGTTACCCCACTGAAGGGAACGGTTCAAACCACGAACTGACGACAGCCATGCATCACCTGTCCTACACCCTCGAAGGCTTCCCCGCTTTCACGGGGCGTGCAGTAGGATTTCTAGACCTGGTAAGGTTCTTCGTTTAGCGACGAATTAAGCCACACGCTCCACCGCTTGTGCAAGCCCCCGTCTATTCCTTTGAGTTTTAGCCTTGCGGCCGTACTACCCAGGCGGATAACTTAACGCGTTAGCTTCGCCTCCCAGAGGGTCGATACTCCGGAAAGCCAGTTATCATCGTTTAGGGCGTGGACTACCGGGGTATCTACATATATGTTACTTCCATCGAGATGTAATCTCGATACAAGATCAATTGCCCCGGTAAGAGTCAATTGATTCTCCCTGTCGCCAGGGAGGTCGGACTATATCATTACCTCACTTGCTCAAACTGCTGCAACGAATATACATCTCTCGGGGAGTCATACGATTGTATGAGCTGTTCGAGTAGTTGTTGCTTTTCGATCTCAGGCCAGAATCTCGATGTGTGCGTTATGCGCACTCCACCAATGAATCCAATCTTTTGATGAAAAGTTCGTATATCTTTCTCGATCTCTATTTTTACCTTGCCATCTCCCGCTACATTTCGGACACGAATGCCCAAAGAGTGAAGGAGATCGCAATACTGCTTGCGCAGTGTCGGATGCGCGCAGGCTAGATACACGCCGCGAATCAACCATTGTGATCCGCCACGAGCACCTTTGCGCCGCGCGACATACAGATTTACTCCGCCATCGCAACTGAATGCCGCTCGTAGGAAATCTTCTGCAACGTTATATTGCAAAAGCTCTTCGACCGGCAGATGAGCCTTAGGAAGCTCGCCACTCTCATACCGCAAGGTTCGGAAGGTTCCGAATCTTTTCGTGAGTGCAGTTCCGATTTCTTTAGAATCGACTATCGCGAGTATTAAGCCGTCTTGCGTTGTCCCAAGACGAACCCGAGATTCTGGCAGCGCAAAACACTGTATCATGCAATCTCGAAATACTTCGACCAATCGTTCTGATTTGTTTGCGAAGTAAAACCGCCAACTGCTTTTGCCTTTCGGCGACAAGCAGCCATCGGTATATAGAAGACCAAGTACTGTTGCTAACGATTTATCCATGTGAGGTATTCGGCGTGTAGTCTCTGAGGGATTTTACGTACTTCATTGAGGACCTAACGCGCTTACGCGTCAGGATGATCCTCAATGAAGTACGCAAAACTTCCCTGCTGATTGTCCGCACCGAGCACATTATAACTCCATTTCTGAAGTAGTGTCGGATACTCGCCCCTCTACATCTTGCGATGTCGGGCACCGGATATTCCAGCATATAGCCGAATTTGCGCTCCGGTATCGCTACCGGAGGGGACCAGATACCTTCGATCCCGTTCGCTACCCACGCTTTCGTGCTTGAGTGTCAGAAACGCGCCAGTCTGCTGCCTTCGCTTTCGGTGTTCCCCTAGATATCAACGGATTTCACCCCTACACCTAGAGTTCCACAGACCTCTCACGCTCTCGAGTCATGCCGTTTCGCCCGCGATTCCGAAGTTGAGCTCCGGGGTTTAACAGGCGACTAACATGACCACCTACGCACTCTTTACGCCCAGTGATTCCGGGTAACGCTTGGGGCCTCTGTATTACCGCTCCTGCTGGCCTTTTGGTTGATGTAGCTTATGTTCAGCTACATCACTCACGTCACCGTGAGGATCGGACTATATCATCATCCAATCTTTATGATTGGAGCTCGGCGTGTAGTCTCTGAGGGGTCAATCCAGCACCACTTTTGCCTTCCAGATACATGAGCCATACTATCTGAATTTCAAAAGTGGTGCTGGACGACTTCCCTGCGGATTGTCTTGCAGGATCCAGCACCACTTTTGATTTCTAGAAATTTCTAAAATCCAAAAGTGGTGCTGGACGCAGACCTGCAAGATTTCCCGCATACAGCCAAGTTTGCCCATATGCGATTGCTCGCACATGCTGCACCAGGTAATTACAGAGTTGTTCCCTATTCCTAACCGTTCATTTTACAGAGTTAGGAGCCCCTTATTCATGAGGTAATGTCAATAACTTCTTCCCTCATAAAAGCTCTTTACGCGCCGAAGCGCTTCATCGAGCACGCGGTATCGCTCGATCAGGCTTTCGCCCATTGTCGAATATTCTCGGCTGCGGCCCCCCGTAGGGGTATGAGCCGTTCTCAGTCTCATCGGTGGGGGTCAGCCTCTCAGCTCCCCTAAACGTCGTAGCCTTGGTAAGCCGTTACCTTACCAACTAGCTGATATTGCGCAGGCCGCTCCGGAAGCGATAAATCTTTACCCCTTCTTCGCTCTATGCTCCATTGCATTCCGCTAGAGCTTCGGAGGGCACGTCTTGCTCTTCACACTGTGTGAATTGCGACTGTGCCCTTCGTAGCTCTGATGAAATACAGAGCGAAGAAGGGGACCATCGGGAATTATCTAACCTTTCGGCTAGTTATGCCCGACTTCCGGGTACGTTCCTACGTGTTACTACCTCGTCTGCCACTCTAGAAGCTGGATACTAGATGCTAGATTACTGGAAAGTTACCTCCAATTCTGCTTCAGTTTGTTGAGTTGTTTGCCAACAATACCGTACTCGCCTATCAATTCTTTGTGATCGACCTCCGTCATCAAGCCGACATTGAATGCGTCGTTGAAATGACTGCGCAGTTCGTCACATGAACCAAGCGAATTTCCAAGATATCGTCTGAAGTCAGGCGCCGTTTTACCCCAACCTTCAGCGATATTTGCATGAATTGAATTTGCCGCGCGAATGATCTGACTCCCAAGTTCTCGTTGATCAGCGATAGTCCACGTGCGTACCATTTTGTACACTCGCGGAAACAACGTACTTGCGCGCTGATATACATCGAGATCTTGATAGCTTCTCATCACCCGGTAGTGTACTCTTTCCAGTCTCTAGTTTCCAGTGTCCAGCCTCCAGCGTTCGACTTGCATGCCTTATCCATACCGCCAGCGTTCACCCTGAGCTAGGATCAAACTCTAATTTAAAGAAGTTTGAAACTTAGTTCAATTTTCTCTTAAAGGATGGACGGAACAAAAGAATGCACATTTGCCAAGAGGCAAATGTGTCTCGAGCGAAGCGTGAGCTTCGTCGAGAGATTGTCTTTTATTTCGTTTATTTATTTTGCACTTGTGTGTTTACCCCGTGAGATGACAAAGTCTATCTCATGGAGTTGCGTACGAGCCATTGCTGACTCGCACCATTTGTTTGCGTACTTGTCTAATATTCGATTATCAAAGGTCATTTTCCTTATCTTGCCTTATCAAAAAGCCGAAAAGAAAACCACTTCTTAGAGGTGGTTGAAAGAGTATATATGATAGGAAATCGAAGTCAAGCGCCTGTGTGGACGAGCCCTTAAGGGTGAGTGGTAACACTCTGGATTGCTTCGGCCAAAGGCCTCGCAAAGACGGAGTGTCGCGCGATATGTGAACAGTTACTCCTGTACTACTATTTGAGTTTGCGACGCTCCGCGACTTCCACCAAAAGCGGCGTCGCGAGAAAGATCGAGGAGAACGTACCGGCTACAACACCGACCAAAAGCGTGAGTGAGAACACTTTTGTAGAAGCAGGACCGAGTACATAGAGGATCATGAGCGTCAGTACGACCGTCAGAGAGGTGTTGATGGAGCGTACAAATGTCTGCTCAAGACTGCGTCCCGCCGTCTCAGCAAAAGACTCTTTGCGATTGCGATCGTGATTGGTGCGCAGATTTTCGCGTGTACGGTCAAATACGACGATCGTGTCGTGGATCGAGAAGCCGAGCACGGTGAGGATCGCGGTGACGAAGAGCGTATCAACCTGCGCTCCCGTGAGGTGTCCGAGAACAGCATAAAAGCCGACGGGGATGATCACGTCATGTATGAGCGTCACCAGTGCGATAAATCCGTATACCCAGCTTGAGATGGGTTTTGAGACCTTACGGAATGCAAACGCGATGAAAAGGAGGATGCAGACAAGCACCATAGCAAGCGCGACAAACGCCTTCGCGCGCAACTCAGCTCCGATCGTCGGTCCCACTTCAGTGAGTTGGTCGATGGTGGCACTGTGCCCATCGACTGAAAGCGTGGCGAGAAGATGTGTGCGCTGCATCTCCGAGATGGAGTCGGTGCGGATGATATAGCTCCGCTCACCTGCTTCGCGCAACGAGAGACCTGAGAAACCAGCGGTATAGAGCGACGCCTCAAGCGCTTGAGGTACCGGCCTCCCCTCTGTATAGGAAGCCTCGATGAGCGTCCCGCCGGTGAAGTCTGCACCGAGGTGCAGGCCGAAGGAGAAGAGCGCGATGATCGAAGCGAGCACGAGCGCTCCCGTGATGCCAAAAAATATAGTGCGATGTTTGATGATAAACATATGTCGTTATTTGATGCCGCTACCAAAGAGAAATCGACGCCATCCATGTCGCGCATCGATACCGAGCGCGAGCAAGAATGTGCGCGAGACAGAGCTGGCGGTAATGATCGAGACGAGAACGCCGATTCCGAAGACGAGAGCGAAGCCTTTGATGAGCGATGTACCAAACCAGAAGAGGATGACCGCCGTGATCATACTGGAGATATTGGAATCACGGATCGACGGCCACGCCCGGCCAAAGCCATCGCGAATAGCCTCACTGGTCTCTTTGCCATACGAGAGCTCTTCCTTGATGCGCTCCGAGATGAGAATGTTGGCATCCACTGCCATGCCAATCGAGAGGATAAATGCTGCGATACCTGCGGCAGTGAGAGTGACCGAGATCAGCTGGAAGAGTGCCAAGACTGCCACGATGTAGATGAGAAGCGCGACTGAAGCAATGACTCCCGGCAAACGATACCAGAGCGTCATAAATATGATGACTGCAAGGACGCCCCAAAGACCGGCTGCAATCCCCTGCCTCACTGCGAGATCACCGAGTGTACCGGAGACGGTCTGCGTCGAGACGAGCTCAATCGGGACCGGGAGTGCGCCATACGTCAGATCGCGCGCCAAGGTCTTGGCCTCGTCGGGAGAAAAGCTGCCCGATATCACCGCGGTGCCATCGGGGATCACCTCGCGGATGACCGGCGTCGAGATCGCAATACCATCGAGGAATATGCCGAAGATGCGGCCGACATTTTGCTGTGTGAGATCGGCAAACATCTGCGAACCTGCACTATTAAAATGGAGGACGACGACTGGTTCATTGAGCATGCCCGTCTGCCCCTGGAATTGGAGCTCGGCGTTTTTGAGATCCTTGCCGGTGATTGCAGCAGGCTCGAAGAGGTCGTTGATAGTAGAAGAGGCGGCTTCTCCGAGAGAGCGGCCCTCCTTGAGCATACGAAATTCGAGGACCGGCGTCTGTCCGATGAGTGCGATGGCGCGCTCTGTATCGGTAACACCGGGAAGCTCGACAAGGAGTCGCTCTTCGGGCGTACCTGTGACGGCGCTCGCGCGCTGCGTCTGGACGATCGGCTCGGCGACGCCAAAGAGATTTACACGACGCTCAATAGTATCACGCAATGCAGACATCGAGTCGGCGACATCGGATGAGGGGATGGCCCCGATATCGGCGCGATACACGAGCTGTGTACCACCCGAGAGATCGAGACCGAGGCGAAACGGACGCCACTCATACATCTGCGCTCCATACACGAAATAGCCGATACCGGCTCCCACGAGGAGGACGACGAGTGCAGTGACCCTCTTTTGTAACATGCGTCCTAGTATACGGTTTTGTGAGGGTTTGGGTACTTGACAAGAGTCTTAATAATGATAAACTCATCCACGGTAACCTCCATTTTAAGAAGGGAGAACATAAGATGGCACTTGGTCCAAAAGATCTCGCTCTCACTGAGCTCGAGCTCAAGCAATGCGACGATTATTGTGAAAAATTGGATGCAATCCTAAAAAAGTGCTTTCAACCGAGAGGGGTGGATCAAGAGATACTTGTCGCCTTTGGCTCAGAGGACGGTCAGATTCCGAAACTCTCAGAACATCGGCGTCTTTCTGGGGAAATCGAAAGGCGCTACAAGGATGCCGGATGGAAAAAAAAATGGGTGGACTCCGAATGGTTGGTATTTTTTCACACAACCATGAAGCTCAAAAAGCCGCTCGCTTTCGCGGGCGGTTTTTCTTTTTATTTAATTCCCTATCTGTGGTACATTCGACCATGGAATAGAGGGCTCATACCAACCATGGAGAAAGCCATGAATAGGCGGTGGATATTCACTCCGGATGATGCAAAACGATTCAAGGAAAAGGGGCATCTCGTCGTACCGCTCCCTGATCGCCAGTTCTTAAAACGGCGAATTAACGTCATACAAGAGGGGCTCACACGCATCGAATCCATCAAAATGGAAGACGCGCTGCCCTTCGACATGGACCGAGACAATAAAGATATGATTGGCCGCCGGCTCCTGCAGGGACTCTTTCGAAGGCCTGTGGACGAGATGGTACAGTGCAACATTGCGGACTCCAGCGATGGCCGCATGAGCGATTACAGGACCATCCTTCGGAAGATGGGTTTAGATCTCGACGAATTCTTCACTATTCTCGTGAGTCTGAACGATTCTGCGCGAAGCGGAATCGATGACCTCAGTCGAGCCATCGACAAGTGGGTAGAGCGCGCAGTCGCTCATGGGGAGATAGAGGCGCAGCGATACAGTGTCTATGAACTCTTGTCTCATCCGCGCACCAAATTCATTACCAGTGCGACATCCTACATCGCAGAATATGGGAGTGATCATACGAGTGCGCGACCCAACACTGCGGCCTTCGCGATCTATTGGTTCGCCACCAATCCGGGAATGCAGATTTTTGACACCGACGGAGAACCACACAATCTTTCCTCTGTGGAAACGGATCCCGGACAGATATTCATCATTCCCGGTACCGAACTCACGTATGGCACTCGCGGTTTGATCCGAGCATCAAGACATCCGATCTTTCCCAAAGACGATGGCAAAAAACGTTTTACGCTCCGGACATTCGTGTACCTGAGCCAAGAACTGATGGCTCGTCTGGTCCGTGAGAATACGTCGACAGACGATATCCTCATGCGGGGATGAGACTTGTAAAAAAACATCCTCCCGCCTCATACGGTCGGGAGGATTTTATTTTGACCGCATCAATTCAAACAAATTTTTGAAAATCATCGCGACGGCGAGGGGGCCGACGCCGCCGGGGACCGGGGTGAATACAGATGCCTTTTGAGCGCATGCAGGGTCGGCATCGCCGACGACTTTGCCGCCGGACTCGCTCGTACCCGCGTCAATGAGCACCACCCGATCTTCTATCATGTCGGGTGTGATGAGATGAGGACTGCCGGCGCCGCTGACGATGATGTCGGCATCTTTGAGCGCATCCAAACTCCCCTCCCCAAGAGTGACTATCTCGACGTGCGCGCCGCGGCGGCGCAGCATTGCGGCGACAGGCGTGCCGACGAGGCGTCCTGCACCGACTACAATCGCTCGCTTCCCTTCTATATGAACGTCCGCATGCTTGAGGATTTCTTCTATCGCAAGTGCGACCGGCGCCTGTACGATTTTTGCATATTCGGGAATCGTCGGATTGAGCGCGTCGACATCCTTTTGAGATGGCACCGATGCAAGCACCGCGTCGGTGTCGATCTGCGCAGGAAGCGGCAGCTGCACAATGACACCATCGACACGGCCAGACAATTCGTGCACCGCCGCGATTGCCGCCTGCGAGTCTGCACCGTCTGGCAGATCGACACGCACCACCTCGACGCCGAGCCGCGCGGCGGCCTTTGATTTGATACGGACAAAGGATTCGATCACCGGGTCATGCGAGACGACGAAGAGCCCCAGGCGCGGCGCAATCTCTCGGCCGCGCCGCGCCTCCGCAAGCTCCTCATATATCCCCTCCGCCATTTGTCTACCGTCCACAATCATGACAGTCCTGCATGCTCTTTTAATGCCGCTATACCCTCTTCCACTTGAATGGTCGGCTCCCATCCTAAAAGCTCTTTTGCCTTTCGATTATCTGCAAGTGAATCATGCGCCTCGATACGCGGTGCTTCGTAGACGATCTCGCCGCCAAAAAGCTCCGCGAGCGTCTTGATCGAGATGTTGCGGCCCGCACCGATATTGATCACTTCGCCCTTCCCCACCTTGTCGCTCGTCGCCGCAAGCATATTGGCACGCACGACATCCGAGACATGCGTGAAATCGCGCGTGACCGTCCCGTCGCCGTATATAGTGATCGGCGTACCATCAAGCCGCGCTTTGAGGAATCGCCCTACGGCAAGCGCATACGGACCGTTGGGATCCATCCCCGGACCATATACATTGAAGTACCGCAGGCTGACAGTCTCGATGCCATATATCTGTGACCACATCTGTGCAAAAAGTTCGCCGATATACTTGTGGAGTCCATACGGATTGACGGGATTCGCCGGCATCGTCTCGACGAGCGGCATGACATCCTGTGTACCATATGCCGATCCCGAAGCGGAATAGACGACACGGCGTACCTTGGCGCGTGCTGCGGCGGTCAAGACCGATACAGTGCCCATGACATTCTCGTCGGTCGTCTCGACCGGAAAATCGATCGAGTACTGCACGCGCGGCATCGCCGCCATATGAAATACGACATCCGCTCCCCGCATGATCTCCTGCACACGATCTGTGTCGCGAATATCTACCTCATGCAGGTGCGCTTCTGCCGGCAACGATGCACGACGAAACGCCGGATCACGATCAATGATATGCACATCCCATCCGTCCTTGACCAAGATTGCAACCAGATTGCTCCCGATGAATCCTGCCCCGCCGGTGACGACTGTTTTCTTTGCCATATCATTGATCGTACGCGATTGAGACCGCCTTGCCAAGACCCAGATCTTGTCTGTCCTCGTCTACATTTCCAATGCCTTGGAGATAAGTGGCACACTTGAACGCCAGTCGCCGGACGATAACCCGCCCCAAAAAGCAGCGGCGCGATCCTTGGCTGTCCCATGCGTTATGTGCATGACTTCTGTTGAAACTATCGAAGTCGGAACTATCGAAGTCGGACTTCACTTATGATATGATGCGCATATGCGAGTGGAACCTCACGGCATTGATTCAATCTTACACATCGTCAAGCGCGGTGCACGCGGTATGGATATCACACGTGATGATGTTGATCGCCAATATTTCTTGAACAGTCTTTTTTATCTCAATGATGAACATCAAGACGTAAACTGGAAAAATACTATAGCTCACCACCAGCCGCTCACCCACCCCGCACATTGGCCGGAACAAAAGCCGCTCGTCGAAATACTCGCATATACGCTCATGTCTAATCATATCCATCTCATCATTCGAGAAATCCAGGACGGTGGCATCGCGAAATTCACGCAAAGGCTCTTCGGGAGCATGTCCGCGCGTTTCAATGCAAAGTATAGCGAGACGGGTAGCTTATTCCAGGGAGGCTACAAAGGTCGCGTCGTGCATGACGATGATGACTTGCGTTGGCTTGCCTCATACGTCATGGTGAAAAATGTGTTTGAACTGTATCCCGACGGAATTTACAAAGCCATGCGCGACTTCGATATGGTATGGGATTGGGCATTGGAATATCCCTATTCGAGCTTACCTGTATATGGAGCACACACCACATCATCAATCGTCGCACCGGACAACATTCTTTTTTCGACTACAGGCACTCCGAAGAAATTCAAGAGAGATGCGCAAGATATGATGTATGCGTTCATGGAAAAACGATCCAATGACCGCACATGGCTCATGCTTGAGAACTAGTAATGAAGTCCGACTTCGATATATTGAAGTCGGACTTCATTAGCTTTTAAACGGGACCTATGTCCCCCGTGCTGTAAGGACGATACGGATCGTCTGCATGATGATGTAGATATCGAGGAGAAGCGAGCGGTGTTTGAGGTAGTAGAGATCGTACGAGAGCTTAATCTTAGTCTCCTGAATATCGGCGCCATGATGTGGATCGCGGTCGTGCCGGATCTGCGCCCAACCGGTGAGGCCGGGGGTGACGAAGTAGCGTGCATTGTAGTATGGGATGCGCGCATTGTACTGCGCGGCAAGCGCGGGGAGCTCGGGGCGCGGCCCCACGAGTGAGAGGTCACCACGGATTACATTCCATAGCTGCGGCAGCTCGTCGATGCGCAGGAGGCGCAGCCACTTGCCGACACGCGTCACTTCGAGCTTGGTCTTACCGTGTTCGTCGTACACACCCTGATCATTGCCGCTCATGCTGCGAAATTTGTAGATATGGATCGGGCGCTGGTATTTGCCCACGCGCTCCTGTGTGATGAATATATCTCCCCCATCGTCAAGCTTGATCGCGAGCATGACAAACGGATACACAAGGAGTGATACGATCCCCATGATGAGGGCGAGGGTGAAGTCGATTACGCGCTTCACCATGTCGTACATATGCGACGCGCTCACGTGCTGGAGTATCCACTCGTAGCGGATGAGCGAGAGCGGCACGCGATGAAAGACCCCGAGATGCAGATCAATCACATCGACGAGTGAGAAACGGCGCTTATGAAATGCGGCATCGTAGATGATAGGGAGCGCCGCCGAGATCGAATTGTCGGAAAAGTCGATGACGAGGAATGACACGCTTTCCTCCGCTGCCACACGACATGCCTGCTGGATCACCTGGTGCGACGGCGCGTGCGCCGTGTCAATCACGTGGTCGAATGAAAATGGATAGCGGCGATCATGCCCGATCTCTGCGGCGAGCGCCTCGACATCGACGCCTGAGGCGATGAGGACTCCTTTCAAGTGCCGCCCCCGATGAAGGCGCGGAAATATCCCAATGCGCCACATGAAGATGAGGACGAATGACACCGGGAGATAGAGGAGCAGGTTGGTCTTCGGTGCGATGCCGAAAAACGGCACAAAGAAGAAAAAGAGTCCTGCGAGTGCGACGTTGATCGTCTGTGTGTAGAGAAGCGTCGATGCGAGACGGTAGCGGAAAAGGCGCGTATGACGGCCATAGAGCCCCGCAATGAAAAAGATGACGATCCAGAGCACGAAGAGGAGCGAGAACGGCACCAAATGCTGATCAAACAGCTCTCGCGAAGGTATCTCTTGGTAGCGAAGGAAAAGCGTCAGCCACAGTGATGCGGTAAAGACGCCCAGATCGCCCAGGAGTAGGATGGCGTATTCCCTTTTTGGTAAGAGGGTCATAGGGTATAGTTGACCGTATAGTGACAGAAATATGAAAGAGAATCAAGGATCGGCATCGCCGCGAAAAAAAGTGCTTTTTGTCATCACGAAGTCCAACTTCGGTGGGGCGCAACGCTATGTCTATGACCTCGCAACGAGTCTCCCCATGGATCGTTTTGAGGTTACCGTGGCTTTTGGAGGCACAGGCACGATCGGAAGTGCTCCAGGATCCCTCGCCTCTATGCTAGCAGATGCGGGGATACGCACGCTCATGATACCTGAGCTTGCACGTGATATTAATATCAAACTCGAAACACAGGCTTTCTTTGCTTTGGTCAGACTTTTCAAACGAGAACGACCGCATATCGTCCACCTCAACAGCTCGAAAGTCGGCGGCCTGGGCGCGATAGCCGCTCGGATCATCAACGTGTTTACCCGACGAAGCCTTGGCGAAGTCGGGCCGCGCATCGTCTTCACCGCGCACGGCTGGCCATTCTGGGAGCCGCGCCATATCTTTGCTCGTTCGATCATCTTCTTCCTCTCATATCTGACGGTCTTGCTCTCGCACCGCACGATCTGCATTTCAGAATACGATACGCGCTCCATACGCAAAATGCCATTCACCGCTCGCCGGCTCACAATGATCCATAACGGCCTCTCTCCTATCGACTTTTTCTCACGAGACGCGGCACGACAAAAGCTCTTCTCCGAAAGCGCCACAGCCGCGCACGCACAAGACATGTGGATCGTTACCAACGCCGAACTCCACCCCAACAAAAACCTCCTGGTCGGCATCGACGCAGTGGCGGCTCACAATGCGATACATAATACCAAGATCCTCTACAGCATTATGGGCACCGGTGAGATGCAAACACAGATCGAACAATACATCCATGCGCGCAACCTCGGCGAGCACGTGAAGCTCCTTGGCTTTGTCCCCGATGGGCGTCGATATATGCGCGCCTTCGATACCCTTTTCCTGCCTTCCAAAAAAGAAGGCGTGCCGTATGTGCTCCTTGAGGCGGGAGCGGCCGGACTCCCCGTCGTCGCAAGCGACGTCGGCGGCATTCCCGAGATCATCATCGACGGCGAGTCCGGATATTTGCGCGCGCCCGACGACATCCTCGGCTTCACCGAAGCTCTCGGCAAACTCGCCGCGGATCCGACACTGCGCGACCAGATGGGCCAAAAGCTCGCTGAGAACATATCGGGCGACTTCTCGCTCGAATCAATGATGAAAGAAGTGACTAAAATGTACATGATGTAGGACATCGGATGTCCTACATTACACCGTGCCAATGAGCTCGGTCTGATCCCGCGCGACGGGCACTGGGCGCGCATTGCGGCGCAGGCTCATCAGCATGCCGAGTGCCAGGAATTCGGTCAGGAGATGCGACCCGCCATAGCTCATAAACGGCAGAGTCGTCCCCGTGATCGGCATCAGACCAATGTTCATACCCACATGCACCATGAACTGCGCTGCAAGATAGATCGCTATACCAGCAGCAAAAAGCGTGTCGAAATTATCCCGTCCATGTGCGGCGATAAGGAGGATCCGTACGATCACGATCGTGAAGAGTCCGAGAAAGAGGACAACTCCGACAAATCCCCATTCTTCCGCATACGCAGCGAAAATAAAGTCAGTCTGATATTCCGGCAAGAACTGGAGCTTGGACTGCGTGCCATAGCCGACACCTTTGCCTATGACTTCACCGGAACCGACGGCGATCATCGACTGATACGCGTTGTATCCGGCACCGCGGATATCGGCCAGCGGATGGATAAAGGTCATCACGCGCTGCTTTTGGTACGGATGGAGGGCAAAAGTCCAGAGAGCAGCAAACACCACCGCCGCCGTGATGCCGAGAATCGCCAAGTGCTTCCACGAGATCCCCGCGACCAAGACCATGCCGAGCCAAATGGAAGCGATGATGATGCCCGACCCGAAATCCGGCTGCAAGAATACCAATACAAACAATGCAAACGCATACGCGCCAGACACCAGAATGTGCCGGATGTGCGCTATCTCGATATGGCGCCGTGCGAAATACTTGGCGAGCAATGCGACGAGGAGGAGCTTCGCAGGGTCCGACGGTTGCACCGCGAAAAGCCCTAGGTCGAAGCGATTTTGCGACCCCTTCACGATCGCTCCGAAAACGAAGATGAGGAGGAGGAATGCGAGCGTCAGCACATAGAGACCGACGATCACGCGCGTCCGTCTCAAGAAACTATAGTCCCCAAAACTCACGATGAAAAAGAGCGGTATCGAGAGCACAATCCATATCAGTTGCTTGTCGAAAAATGCATTCTCGATCGTAAATGATCGCATGGTCATGAGCCCGAGTATCGAAATCGCAAATGCTGCTCCAAATAGAAAAAAGTCAATATGTGCAGTTTGCCGCAGGAGAGAAAATGAGCCATTTTTGTGGCGCGACTGTTGGGCGGCATCATGCCTAAAGAAAGCGGTCATACCCTGCATGCTACCTGCTTACTTTTTGGCGGGCAAGGGAGCAAGGACGGGCGGTACAATCGGCAGTATCTCGACCCGCCCGACATCCGAAGAAAATGGGTCTGGCCAGGTGAATATGAGATCTTTTGCCGTCTCGGGAGGAAACACATCGATGGTGGTCGCCGACGTCTGGATGGCATTACCCTGTGGATCAAACACCGCCGCGACAAAGAGCACCTTGTTGAGCGTACCAACCGACACATTGTGCGCCGTTGCGGTCACCTGCGGCGCACCAAAAGGATCCAAAGTATTTTTGTCACTGATCACCACAGAGGTAGATCTGTTTTTCATACGCTTCCAGACAAGCGGCTCGGTGAATTCAAAATATGTCCGCGATACATTGCGAAAGCCTGTGTCGATCCTCGATTCAAGGACTGGCGTGATGCTTCCTGGCATGATGTACATGGTGCCGAGTCGCTCGGCCACGAGGACATTGTCTGCATCGTAGAGCTTGACCCGATACCCGACACGCTCGACTCCTGCACCTTCGTTGGTGTTTTGGACATACGCGACAGCATTGTAGGTACCATCACGCACGCGAAATCCGCGAGCCCAGAGGATGCCGTACGGCTGCAAGTATCGCTCATCGAGTAAGAGACATGGGCCACCTTTGTCAGTCGACGTCTCTCCCTGATTTAAAAGCCCATCAAAACATGTCGCAGGGACTGAGAGTATCTTATATGCAATCGGCGTACCAAAAAGAATCAAGAAAAAAAACACGATGCCGGAAATATAGAGTAGCCGACGTCGAAATGCCCAGGACATGTATCTAGTATACGGCAAAACCTCTATAAGAAAAACGTAGCCCTGCACCGATTCATTATTCTTCTTTTTGTCCTGGCGACTAGCTACTCTCTTCTTGGGTCCCGTTCATAAATAAGTTCAACACCAAATGAACGGGCCCATAAGTGTAGTCCACATATAACGGGTACGTTAATTTGTGGACGAGCCCTTACAGAAGCTGTACACCTTTCGGAAGTTTTTTTCGGCTGAAACCTCAAAAACTTCTCGAAAGGTCTTGCGGCGCTGCGCACACTCGCGCCTCACCTTACGACTACCATCGCTTCAAGAGGGCTTAACTGCCGTGCCCGCCCCGCACCAATTTCACTTAATCATGATTTACAAACACTGTTCCTCGCATCTACCTACTCTTGCCTTTCGACTACCATCGGTTCAAGAGAGCTTAACTGCCGTGTTCGGAATGAGAACGGGTGTGGCCTCTCCGACAAGACACGAGGAACGCTACTTGCAAATTGGTGCGGGGTGAAGAATGAGAACGGGTGTGGCCCCTCCGACGCCGAGATCTTCTTGACGGTACTCCGTCTTAGGTCCCGTTCATAAATAAGTTCAACACCAAATGAACGGGCCCATAAGTGTAGTCCATAAATAACGGGTACATTATTTGTGGACGAGCCCTTAGAAAATCCAAGTGTAGTCGCGCAGCGAGCTACCAAAGCACCAACATACGATACTCAAGCCTTGCGATGGGGCCCCAACCCCATCTCACCCAAAGCACCAACACAGAGAACTCAACGACTCTCATTGACTCTGAATAACGACATCTTATAAGAAAGTAAAGCAAACTTCTACCCTACTCCGCTCGCCATAGGCGAGCTTCGCAGGGTACATTCTCTTCGAGAATGTACGCGACTCCCACAATTCCTTTCGAGAGTTCTGTCGGGGGATTAGTACACCTCGGCTCAATGCATTGCTGCACTTCCACCTGGTGCCTATCAACGTGATCATCTCTCACGGCCCTCAAACGATTCCTTATCTTGGAGTTGGTTTCCCGCTTAGATGCTTTCAGCGGTTATCCATTCCGAACATAGCTACGGGGCGGTGCACCTGGCGGTACAGCCCCCAGACCAGAGGTTCGTTCATTTCGGTCCTCTCGTACTAGAAACAAATCTCCTCAAGAATCAACGCCTGCAGCAGATTAAGACCAACCTGTCTCACGACGGTTTGAACCCAGCTCACGTACCTTTTTAATTGGCGAACAGCCAAACCCTTGGGACCTCATTTTGAATATTTGCACGGGCCGTACAAATATCACTTGTTATCCCGCGTTCCCGCGGGGATCAGACTATTCCATCACCTTGTATCGTACGTCGCCGTACGACCGTCAGGTGCAAGCCGTGTGATACCACTTTATATAGTGCATATCTCATGCAATCGCCAAAATGATTGCAATCAGTCGTTAGGGGAGAAATATGCTTGGATCATTGCCACATGGTTCTTACGTCGATTATTGGATCGTACGTTGAACCGAGACAATGTATCTGCCCATCGTGCTACACGCATGAGATCTGCCCTACTCCGTACAGGAGTTTGCGCGATCTTTAGCGCGATATCTATCTGCCGCCGTTTCGTTCTCGTATATGGACGAAGCATTGAGAGGACCCGCACGATCTCTTGTTGATCTCGTGTGATCCAGTCATAGGTCGTCCTGTTCGTGCGAATCGATCCACACCCCAAGAGACGAGGAAGAAATACGAGACTCTTCCTATCTTTTTGCGTGATCTTCAATTCTATGCGAACCCGAAAACGAAACTTCTTCTCGTTGTGCGGCTCGATGAGTGCCATAATGGCACCATCACCGTCTACGAGACCAGCAATATATGCACGATCGACTTCAGCACACTTCTTTCCCACGGCGTTAGCTTTCATGCCTTTTGCCATACTTTATAGTATAGCACCTGGGACCTCCGAAACAGGAGTCACCAGATCATGAATAAGCCTTCACCGTTTTGAGCTTGTTTAATTACCCTTTCCTTTCGAAAAGGGAGAGAAGGTATGTTTTCTCCAGCCCCAGGATAAGATGAGCCGACATCGAGGTGCCGAACTTCGCCGTCGATTTGGACTCTTAGGCGAAACCAGCCTGTTCAATTTACTTTCGTAATTTAGACTATATCTTCATCTCAGTGAGATGCATGGCGTCTTATAGTGGTGTGTCTCCGGCTTCAGCCGGCTCTTCCACTATCTTCATCGCATCGCACAAACATTGTGCGAATTGAATCCAGTCGTTACGGGGTCATTATGGACTTCACCTCAATGAAGTCCATAAGACTTCCCACGGGATTGTGTAGATCGAGAAACTGATCCGAAGATCAGGAAAAGACCGTCTACAGTCCCCCGTTATAAGCCATGTTTATTCCTCATGGATCGCTCCATGAGAGGACAACAGAACCTTTCTTGCCTGTTACGGCTCAAGGTTTATCCCCAGAGTAACTTTTGTCCGATAATCTTCCACCGCATCTAATGCGCATGGTCGGTTCACTATGCTCCGCTTTCGCGCCTGCTCGGCAAGTACGCCTTGCAGTTAAGCCAGCTTGTGCCATTACACTATCGGCACGGTTTCCATTCGCGCCTAGCTGACCTTTAGGCTCCTCCGTTACTTTTTAGG
>VGJQ01000023.1 GCA_016867375.1 Candidatus Kaiserbacteria bacterium
TATGTTAGGCGACTGATTGTCGCAGTTACCTACTGATATACGGAAAACTAGCTCTGCCGAACCACTATACTCGGCAGAGCTCTTTATATTGGAGAACGTCGAGATTGCTTCGCGGCTTTGCTACGGGATCGACGAGGCGGATGTCTTTATTCCTCACCACCGTCACCTTCGCCCTTGCTCTTGGCGAGGATGCCGCCGCCGTCGGCGAGGTGTTTGCGGATGTCTTTGAGGAGTTGGTTGATAACCGTTTTATTTTCACGCAGATAGGTGCGAGCCGCATCGTAGCCGCGCCCCATCTTTGTCTCACCGATGGAATATGCTCCGCCCGATGATTTCTGCACGAGTCCGAGCTTCTCGCCCAGAGCGAGTGCTTCGCCTTCTTTGGAGATACCTTCGCCGTACATCATGTCGAATTCGCTTTGGCGGAATGGTGCAGCCACCTTATTTTTGACGATCTTCACGCGATGGCGGCCACCCATGACCTCATCGCCCTTTTTGATCTGTGCGATGCGGCGGATGTCGATGCGTACCGATGTGTAAAATTTGAGTGCCTTACCGCCCGGGGTAGTCTCCGGATTACCAAACATGACGCCGATCTGCATACGGATCTGATTGATGAAGATGACGACCGTTTTAGTCTTGGCACAGATGGCGGTGAGTTTGCGCAGGGCCTGGCTCATGAGGCGAGCTTGTTTGCCCACATGCGACTGGCCCATATCACCCTCAATTTCGTCCTTTGGTGTAAGTGCGGCGACAGAGTCGACGACGATGACGTCAATCTTGCCTGAGCGCACGAGGCTCTCGACTATCTCGAGCGCTTGCTCGCCGGTGTCAGGCTGAGAGACGAGGAGGCTATTGACGTCGACACCGATCTTCTTGGCGTACTCGGGGTCGAGTGCGTGTTCGGCGTCGATGAAAGCGCAGATGCCACCTTTTTTCTGCGCTTCGGCGATGGCGTGGAGGGAGAGCGTCGTTTTGCCCGACGATTCGGGTCCGAAGATTTCAATGATGCGACCGCGGGGGAGTCCGCCGATACCGAGCGCCCAGTCGACGCCGATTGAGCCGGTTGGGATGGCATCTATATCTACTTTGGGTGTGTCGCCGAGCTTCATGATCGCCTCGTCGCCAAATTTTGTCTTGATCTCCGCGAGTGCGCGATCGATGTCTTTGTCCGTGCCCGTGCCGGTCGTCTTTGGCGGCGCCTTTACCTTTTTAGTCATTGCCATACGTGTACATTATTTAAGATAAGTGTATGAAAACAAACAAAGCCTACCACCAATAGCGCAATCTGAATAAAGACAAAAATAAAAATCGTTGTATAACTCACACGAAGCAGCTTCGTGTGAGTATAATGGATGGTATATGAGGGTAGAGCCATATGGTGCTGGATCGATTTTGCATGTGATCAAGCGCGGTGCGCGTGGTTTGGAAATCGTACGTGACGAACGTGACCGCCAGCGATTTCTCAAATTACTTTATTTTCTCAATGATGAGTATCAAGGAGGGAATGGGTGGGAACGCGATATGGATGGCCTCCCGCCGTTTACGCGGCCGAAGTATTGGCCTGCATGGCATCCGCTCGTTGATGTTTTGGGATGGACGCTTTTATCGAACCATCTGCATTTGTTGATTCGCGTTCGCGATGAGGGAGAGAAGGGTGTCTCGGAATTCTTGCATCGCCTCTTTCGAAGTATGACCGGCCATTTCAACGAAAAATACAACGAGCGCGGAAGTATATTTCAGGGGCCGTACAAAAGCAGGACAGTCGATAATGACGATTACCTACGCTATGTTGTGCCATATATTATGGTCAAAAACACGCTTGAGATGCATCCGGATGGTTTTGAAAAAGCGGCAGCAAATTTTGATTCTGCTTGGAAGTGGGCGATACAATATCCCTATTCAAGCCTCGGCGTGTATGCAGGTGAAATGGTTTCTCCCGTCGTCATGAAGAATAACATCATTCACGAGCTGTTCCCGACTCCACGCACCTTCAAAGAAGCTTCTCGCGACATGCTCCATGCCTATCGCGAAAAACGCAAAGATCTCCGCGCCCTCCAACTTGAAGAATAAAGAAATCATTGTACAACTCACACGAAGCTGCTTCGTGTGAATACAATATAAACCTCGCTTGTACACAATACGGCACCTATGCTACGTTGACGGCGCATGAACCAGGGTCGTTCATACACCGAAAAAGACGCGGGGCAGGGGTCACCCCACGTCTGTTTTAGTATGGGAGCAAGCGTATTGATCGGCGCGATCTCAGCCCTCCTCTTCCTGCTTCCCACGATTTCATTTGCCGCGATCGTGAGCTCACAGCTTGACCACTCCCTCGATACCCGCACAGTCGAATCAAGTCGTGATTGTATACCATTCACTGCCACCTCCACCGGCAATCTCGGCAATCTCACCCTTCACTTCGGCACCCGCACAGCATCCGACTTTTACCCGCCCCTTGGTCCGCATTGGATTGCAAACGTCGCACTCTTCTCGTCTTCTGACTGCACCACAGGACTCACCGCTCATGCACTCTACAAAGACTCATATCAGCCGACCACTGATAATACCTCACACACTTTCGACGCATCCCAGGGCTTCTGGGATGCGTCGTTTGCCAGCTACCGCGGATACGGATCGCAAGCTGTAGCAACAACAACTCCTTCGCTTACACACACCCGCTCACTTTCCTTTAGAGTCGAACGAGCCACGACACCGACCTTCTCCGGCAATGGCGGCTTTCCATGCGATGGGTACTGCACGCCATACCTCCTCGGCGATGGCACCACCTCTGCCTACATCCTCGAAGACGATGTAGCCACCGCCACCCCTGCTTGCACAGAACACTGCAATTCCAATGTGCTGTTTTTGCCGGGCATCGAGGCGAGTCGGTTGTATATACCTGATGCGTCTGCGCTTGATGGCAACGATCGATTGTGGGAACCGACGTCCAACGCCGACGGCTACGCCCTTTTTATGGACGAACATGGTGTGAGTATACGCAATGATATCTACACCAAGGACGTGATAGATGAAGCGTACGGCACATTCAATATATACAAATCCTTCCTTGCCGACCTTGAGACATGGAAAAATACTGACCACATCATCGCCGATTACAGCGCCGTGCCGTATGACTGGCGCCTCACGCTCGGGGAGATCCTCGCATACGGCAATCAAACACCTGATGGTCGTATCTATTATTCCGGTACACATCGTGCCACGAGTACGCCGTATATCATCCAAGAGCTCACGCGACTCTCGGCTACCTCGAGAAACGACGGCAAAGTCACGATCGTCGCGCATTCCAACGGCGGCCTCGTCGCCAAAGCGCTCATCAAACACCTGCAAGATACCAACGACCAGCTTCTCGACAAGATCGACGTCGTGATATTGGTCGCGGTGCCGCAGACGGGGACGCCGCAGGCGTTGGGTGCGCTGTTGCATGGGCACGACCAAGGTCTTCCCAGAGATTGGGCACCTCTCTTCCTTTCACCGCACGTCGCACGCGCATTCGCATACAACGACCCAATGGCGCATCATCTCCTGCCGTCGGCGGCATATTTTGGGGGCGATGGTGCTACGGTACGGACACCGCTCGCCACATTCAACGATGGTGCGGCCACACAGATATTCATCGATCGCTATGGTCGCACGATTGACGATAATTTCGAGCTGAAAGAGTTCCTGCTCGGGAATGAGGGAAGACCCCTTGCGTCCGCAGACGACCTGAACGAGCCAACGGTAGTGCGCTCGGGCCTGCTTGCCTACGGGGAGAGTGTGCATGCTGCGCTTGACGGATGGGTGCCACCCTCGCACATCACGGTGCATGAGATTGCGGGATGGGGCGAGGACACTATGGCCGGCATCATCTACGACAATGATCGCAAGTGCATCGCACGCATGCTTTTGGTATGTACGCACTATACAGACACGCTCCGCTACAAGCCGGACTTGGTCGTGGATGGCGACGGGACGGTCGTGGCGCCGAGTGCTCTGGCGATGAGTACGAGTACGGAGTCGGTGAAGCGGTGGTGGGTGAATTTAGAGCAGTATAATGACGATCATCGACCGGGACCACTTCTTCCAAACGTGGATCATGTAAGTCTTTTGGAAGTATCAGAACTTCGTTCTTTCATTATGAATATCATCGAAGCGAGCAGTACCATATCCCTTCCAAATTATTTATTAAACGTTATGCCGCCAACTGAAGATGAGTCTCATCTCCGCTTCTTCCTCCACTCACCGCTCGCACTTTCCGCTATCGATGTATCGGGCAACGAAATCAGTGCCTCCACCTCGACCATCCCCGGTGCCCGATACAAGCGCTTTGGCGAGGTACAGTACATCTCAGTTCCTGCTTCGTCGACACCCACACTCCGCCTTGACGGCTACGCCACCGGTTCCTTCACGCTCGAAGTACAAGAAGTGCAGGGAGATACCGTAACAGCGACGACCACCTTCCTCGGTATACCAAATGCGACCACCACCACAGCGCGCATGAGTTTCAATGACGGCACCATTGAACATGCGTCACCACTCCTCGTCGATATCGACGCCGATGGTGCGACCGACCTATCACTCCGTCCTGTAGTAGGAGATACGGTTGTGCCGGACACCACACCACCCGAGCTCCAGATCACCTTTGCCACCTCAACTAATTCAATTGCCTTCATCGGTTTGGATGACAGAGGTACCACGACGATCAGTGCAACGACCACCTATCCAGTCCCCAAGAAGCATCAGAAAGAGCCAAAGGGTTTGGCTACGACGACCATCACCGCACGCGATGAAGCGGGCAATACCACGGCCCTCGTCTACACCGAGAAGCTCCCGTCTCCCGATAGGAGAGACACGATCACCTTGATAGAGATCGCCTACAACGGTGCAACCACGACGCTCGATGCCTCCCTATCGTACAAGTGGCGTCAAAACAAAGACGGCGCGTACAAGCTCTTCGTCTCGCATATCAAGACCAATGCGACGACTACAGAATCCCACTATCGACCCAAGAAAGATGTGACGGTCATTATGACCAAGCCTCAAAACCTTGATGACGATGATTCCGATGATGGTGTGGACAGTCGGCCCGTCAAGCAGACATTGCCTGGTATGATTATTCCGTACCTGAAGACGGAACGGGGACAGGTATTAATGCAGTATTAAGACATATGCGATTCCTGACAAAAAAAAATATATTTATCATTCTAGAGTTAGGCTCCTTGCTTTTTGGTTTTGTGTTGCGTAACTTGCCTCCCAGTCTATGCGTACGACCATATGAGTTTGGTGGGGAGTTAGGATGCTTCGATAAGTTTCCAATTGCGCTTAGTGATCTGTTTTTGATCTTCGCTCCAGTGATGTTTATCCTCTCCCTCATAACCTACTTCCTCCGCGAAGAAGTCTTCCGCACATGGATTCGCTTCACGTATTGGTGGGTACCACTTTCGTTTGTGGTCGTGTTGTTCGCCGGTAGCCGTCCCTCTGCTAATATCGTCGGACTGAGCGATCAGGAGATCTTTGGCTTCCTCACCTGGAGTCTCTACGTCCTCATCTCCCTCGTCACCATCATTTGGAAATATTTTGGGACACGCAAGAGAGCGTAAGGGCTCGTCTACAAATAACGTACCTGTTATTTATGGACTACAGGACATAGAATTTGATCTGACGGCACAAGTCAGACTTGTGCCACTACTGTCTCTACAGGGGGTTTTGTTTCGATATGCCCCTTGCTACCACGGATGTGGGAGAGGCTCCGAGGTTTCGGTGGCATCCGGCACCTCTTCTTCCGGAGGAAGTGGCTCTGTGATGGTCGTTTCTGGCGAGTCAGATGAGGGCGCGGTGTCTCCCATGTCACTAGGAATAGTCGTAGGTGTCGACGATGCGGCAGAGGGTGTCGGTGGGATGTAGACGATCTCCACCATCTGCGATGTACTGTTGCCGTAGCTGTCGCGTGCGTCGAATATGATCTGATTGTTGCCGGGGGCGAGCAGGTAGGGCACCTCAAATACGCCGTCGATGGTGACGGGTATGGGGGCGCCGTTGACGGAGAGTTCGTCAATGCGCTCTACGTGTCCGCCAATAAGCACATATTGATCCTTCGAAGTCACGACGCGGGCATCGATGTTGATGCGCGGCCCAAAGAGCAGTCCGTGTACTTCAAAATACCCATAGAGAACGACGGCTACGAAAAAGAGACTGAGCGCAATCTTGGTGAGACGGCTATCGCGATATGGAAGCATATCAATTCAGAAAGACTTAGAGAGTGTCTTCGAGGGCATCAGTATCGCCGCCCGAAGCAAGCTCGTCTGCGTTGCCCGCGCCGATGATCGTACGCGGCTTGGCGCCGTCTGCCGGACCGATGACGCCGCGCTCTTCGAGGAGGTCTATGAGCTTGGCAGCGCGCGCATAGCCGACGCCGAGCTTGCGCTGGAGGTAAGAGGTTGATGCTTTCCCCGCTTCGATCACGGTCTGTTTGGCTTGCGGGTACAGCTCATCGCTTTCTCCGTCTTCGTCGGCCCCGACCATGGAAGAGAATATCGGGTCCATACCGCCGCCGGTGGCGGAAGATTTGTCAGAGAAATCGATTTCATCGTGCAGTGTCCCGACGGACATCCGCGCCAGATATTTGACGACCTGCTTGACCTCTCCTTCGGACAGATACGGCGCTTGGATACGGGTCGGCTCGGCCATATCGGCCGTCTGGTAGAGCATATCGCCCGCACCGAGGAGCTTTTCGGCGCCGCCGGTGTCGAGGATGGTACGCGAATCGATCTGCGAGATGACTTTGAGTGCGACGCGCGAAGGGATGTTGGCCTTGATGAGGCCAGTGATGATCTTTACTGATGGGCGCTGCGTACTAAGGATAAGGTGGATGCCGACGGCGCGGCTCATCTGGGCGAGGCGGACGATGCCGCCCTCCAGTTCGCGCGGATATGCCTGCATGATATCGGCGAGCTCGTCCATGATCAATACGATGTATGGCATGGCTTCCGGCAGTTCACTCTCCTCGATCACGCCGTCTTCGGCTTGCTCAAGCGCCGGTGCAAGGATATTTTCATGATAGGAGGAGATATCGCGCACTTTTTTTTCCTGCAAGACATCGTACCGGCGATCCATCTCTTTGCCGAGCCATTTGAGCGCTTGGATGGCCTTCTTGGCATCGGTGATGACGGGAGTGAGCAGGTGTGGGATCGAATTATAGAGCGTGAGCTCGACCCGTTTCGGGTCCACCATGATGAAGCGTAGACGCTCCGGCCCGCAGCGATACAAGAGCGAGACGATAAAGCTGTGGATTGTTACGGATTTGCCGGCGCCGGTCGTGCCCGCGACGAGGAGGTGTGGCATCTTAGCCAGATCCATATAGTGTGGCTGGCCGGTGATCGATCGCCCGAGCGTCAAGAGGAGCGGCTTAGGCGAATCGGTAAACAGCTCGTCGGATACGAGTGGAGCGAGTCCGAGGGTTGTGCGCGAGATATTGGGCACTTCGATGCCGACGAGCGATTTGCCCGGGATTGGCGCTTCGATGCGTACCGGCGTCACGGCGAGCGCAAGCTCGAGATTGCTCTGCAGTGCCAAGATTTTGGAGAGGCGGACGCCTTCGGCCGGTTTCATCGCGTATCGCGTGACGGTCGGTCCGATTGTTGCTTCGTCCATTTCGACCTGGATGCCAAAGTTCTGGAGCGTGCGCTTGATGATGTTCATATTGGCCTTCACGTCGCCGACCTCAGGCTTGCCTTTGTTCTTGGCGAGGATCGATAGCGGTGGTGGGGTGTAGGTGCTGCCGGTGGCCGCAATGATCGCAAATCCGTCGGAGTCGTTTTTCTTGTTGCTGAAAGTGGAAATGACAGCTTCTGTCATACTCTTTTTCTCAGATGTGTCCTCAGAGGCCTCGTCTTGTGCGAGCGGCGCGATGATGTGTGGGGTGGTCTCTGATGCCATCTGCAAGGCGGAATCAGATTCCTCGTCATCCTCCTCCTCATTCTTACTGAAGAGATCGCGGATCCGGGCCGCTATCGCGCCGAGATGGAGATCAAACGCGATGACAAGGGAGGCCACGATGAAGGCGAAGAGGAATATCACTGTGGCGGGCGTGCGCATGGCCGAGATGAGCGGATCAGACGCACCGCCGAGGACGCCCGCCGCGCCGGGAAGAGCGACATTGATGATGCCGAGGGCGGAAAGCAGGAAGATGATCATGCTCAAGACCTGTATCCATCCAAAATGTCTCTCGAATGAACGGAAAATGATGATTGCAAGCAGTACGAATGAGAGGGGGAGGAGGGGGTATCCCACGGGGCCGATGAGCCATTTGAGACCCCCATAGACGAGATCGCCCGCAGGGCCGCCGATACCAAATTCGGCGATAAAGAGGAATGTCGCTATGGTGATAAAAAAGATCGCGGCGACACTGCGCAATGCGCCCGAGCTTACCGCCCCACGCTGCTCCGGTATGTTTTCCGCAAGGGTCTCTTCGCGCGTGCGATACTTTCTTTTTGCGCTCTTCTTTTCACCACGTCCCGCTTTCATCGCCCCATGATACCACGCAGCCATTCGATTTTTAGACGGAGAACGAAATCAAAGACATATGAGTGCGTGAGTCAACGCACCCTTCACTCCACAAATGTGTCGCAGGATACGCAACTGATGAAATACATATCAGACATGTCAATTGCGGACTCCATCTGTCCTCTATATAATCCAAGAGACAAAGAAAGGACACACGAAGAACACAGATAAAAGACGCATATAGAACACAAAATGGACTACATAAAGACAACACAAAGAAACGAGCAGCTGACGCGTTTTTTGGATGGTGTCCAGTCCGTGAGGACAAGCCCCTTTGGTGAAAATAAGTCAGGTGATCGTATGTATCGTCGTGCCGAACGCCTTGTCGCCGCCGTGCACCTGCTGACCAACCATGTACCGGCCAGCGAACCCCTGAGACGGAGCGTACGGAAGGCAAGTCTCGATCTGCTATCAAACACGATAGAGGTGCGTGATGAAATGCGATCAAGCGGCTCATACAAGGTGCAGGAGTTTCAGGCGCAGATTCGGCACATCATATCGATGCTTCGCATCCTTGCCATATCGGGTTTCGTGTCATTGCAAAATGCAGATGTCGTCACCGAGGCGCTCGATGACCTCGGCAGCTTTCTCGTCATTTCGCAGAAATCCCCCTTTTCAGAAAACATCAGGTTCTCCAAGGAAGACCTGCTAGATGTCCAAAATAGGAGCTCGTCCTTTAAAAAGGACATAAAGGACACACAAAATAAAAAGGACAGCGAAGATAAAGACGCGACCGATGGCGCCAAAAGGACATCTCTCGGTGTCACGGACCGCGCCAATATCATCCTGAATATCCTGAGTCCGGGGGGTGAAATGGGGATTCGCGACGTCGCCGCGCAAGTGCCCGAATACAGCGAAAAAATGATCCAACGAGAGCTCCTCGATCTGGTGCAGCGGGGGCTCGTGAAGAAATCAGGACTCAAAAGGTGGAGTAAGTATTCCGCCTCCGACATGTAATACCTGTAGAGGCGAACACAATTGTATTCGACATCCATTTGACAGTACTGTCAAATGCAGATACGAGAGCTGCACACCGTCTCTCCACGATTGACTCTCGCTGTGCAGCAGGGTATTCTTCTTAGGTAACTTGCCACAACAAAAGCAACCCGGCTGAGCGACAGAACGGGACTGTATTGTGCACAAGTTATCCACAAAACGTTGTGTTTGGGATACATTCGTAAAAGCACTCCTGGTATATAATAGTGTCGATGATGTTGCGACGACATCATCGGCTACAGAGAATGTTGCGACATCTCAAGCCATGATCTTTGACATGTACATAGGGTAAAAAAGCAATACCTCGATGAAGTTCACTTCATCAAAAATTCCGATTCCTAAAAGAGTCGGTTGTACGTCTGTACATGATGTATGCATGTACATTCATATATATTCAGCACTTCAGAAATGTCCCGATACGAGCCGCTCATCCGACACGACATTCCTACCGTACTGCTAACCTCATCCAATTCACCACCGTGGTGAGTGGGATGGGCTAGCAAAAGTTATCGCTCCGCGAATTCCGGGGGAGTGCGACAAGATCGTTCGAGGCTGCCACAAGTGGTCGCGACGATCTAAGCGTAGCCGCGCAAGCGAGCTGCCGCTTCTCTGTGAAAAGTCCGCAAAGCGCATTATCAGTTGTCTTCAGTTATCAATTATTTAGTAACTTAGTGGAAGACACACACAAACGCCCCCATGCTCTCGTCGAAAGAGCGTGTGGACGGTCCAGCACCACTTTTGCAATTTACATTAAAATGGCCCGTGAAAATCAAAATATCCAAACTCACTGTTTGGCGTTGATAGCACGGCGTACATGGATTGAGATGCAAAAGTGGTGCTGGATACAAAGGTCAACATAAAAATATGATTAAAGCATTAGCAACAAAGAACGTTGCAGCAGTGCTCTTGACCGCAGCTATGGTCCTCGGTTTCGCGTTTACCTTCGCCACTCCGGCAAAGGCCGACACGCTTTCCGACCTCCAGGCTCAGGTCCAGGCTCTGCTCGCACAAATCGCCGCTCTTCAGGGTTCGTCTTCGACGGGCTCGACGAGCGCCTCATGCTTCACGTTCACCCAGAATCTCAAGCCTGGTGTGACCCACAGTGAAGTCATGCAGATGCAGAAATTCCTTAACAGTCACGGCTTCGCAGTCGGTACCTCCGGTGCCGGCTCTCCGGGCAACGAAACCTCGTACTATGGTTCCAAGACGAAGGCCGCAGTCATGAAGTTCCAGGAAGCATACGCTTCCGACATCTTGACTCCTGTCGGTCTTACCATGGGCAATGGCAACTGGTTCTCGATGACCCGCGCCAAGGCCAACGCGCTCTGCGTAGGCGGCACCACTGGTGGTACCACCACCGGCGGCACGACGACGGGCGGCACCACCACGACAGGTGGCGCAGTCAGCGTCATGGCCGCAGCTCAGCCGGCCAACTCCCTCGCTCCGGCAGGTGCAATCCGCGTTCCGTTCACCACGTTTACGCTCACGAACAATAGTTCGGCAGCAGTGACGATCAATGGTGTGACGGTCCGCCGCACCGGCCTCGGTCAGGATGCGGCCTTCGCCGGTATTGTCTTGGTCGACCAGAATGGTCTCCAGGTCGGTATCGCAAAGACCCTCAATTCCAACCACGAAGCGACGGTCGGCGATTCATGGACACTCCAGCCTGGTCAGTCTCAGACTCTCACGGTTGCGGGCAACATGGCTTCGTCTCTGACGAGCTACTCGGGCCAGGTCGTCTCGCTCGAAGTCACGGGCATCGGCACGACGGCTACGGTCTCCGGATCGCTCCCGATCACTGGTGCTTCACAGACCCTCAACAGCACTCTCTCGATCGGTGCGGTCACTGCGGCGATCTCGTCGTTTGACCCGAACAGCGCTCAGTCCAAGAACATCGGCGACACGAGTGTCAAGTTCACCGGCATCCGCTTCACCGCGGGTAGTGCGGAGGACCTCAAGCTCTACTCGATCCGCTGGCGCTTGAACGGAACTGTTTCACCGAGCGATCTTGCAAACATCACCACGATCGTCAACGGTACTTCGTACACGACGACGGTCTCGGCTGATGGTCGCTATTACACGACGACCTTCGCAGGAGGCCTTCTCATTCAGAAGGGTCTCTCACTCGATTCCTACATCCAGGGCGACATCATTGGCTCCAATGCCTCCGGTCGCACTGTGCAGTTCGACATCGACAAGCAGTCTGATGTGTACTTCGTAGGTCAGCTCTTTGGCTATGGTATTCAGATGCCATACGGTTCTGGCACCATCTCCACAGCTGCGACCCACGGCACCACCTACGCTTCGAGCGGCAATCCGATCTTCCAGGGTTCGACCTTCTCGGTCACTGGCGCTTCGGCCACCTCGGTAGCCAAGGCTACGGAAGTCGCTGCTCAGAACATTGCGGTCAACGTCCCCAGCCAGGTACTCGGCGGCTATGTCGTCGACCTCAAGGGTGAGAACGTCTCAGTCCAAAGTCATGTGTTCACGATCGCGACTACGTCCGGATTTGGCACAAGCCAGATCACGAACATCACGATTGTCGATGCAAACGGTGCTGTAGTCGCCGGTCCGGTTGATTCAGCCGCGGCTGGTGGCACGGTGACCTTCACCGACACGGTGACCTACAAGACGGGTCGCCATGTGTACACGATCAAGGGCAAGCTTCCTTCGGCAGCTGCTACCGGTGCGACCGTAATCCTCTCGTTCATTCCTTCGACGGCATGGACGAGCTCGACGGGTCAGACCACGGGCAATAGCTTCACCTGGCCGTCCACGGCTGTCACCATGAACACGATGACGGTTCGCGCGGCTTCGGTCACACTCTCGCTCTCGACGACTCCGACCGCTCAGAATATCGTCGCCGGCGGGCAGAGTATCCTCTTTGCCAATGTCCAGCTCGATGCTTCGCAGTCGGGTGAAGACGTCCGTGTCTCGACGGTCAAACTCAACGCTTCGTCGACGACCAACACCTGGACTCGTATCACGTCCTGCCAGCTCTTTGATGGCGCTACTGCCGTCAATACCGGCCCCAACGTCCCGACGCTCGCGACGGCGACGACGACCGTCAACACCTTCACCTTCGACAATTCGATTGTCGTGACGAAGGGTACGGTCAAGACCCTCGCGCTCAAGTGCAATGTCGCTTCAAACGCAAGCGGTACGTATGGTTTCGGCTTGATTTCGGGCACCACGTATGCCTCGTCTGATACGGTTGCTACGGGGTTCACCTCGGGCAACACGCTCACGACCGCTTCAGGTGCTACGGTCACTGCCGGTACTTCAGGTGGTATGACGGTCACGACGGGATCGCTTGCGGTCTCGAAGGATTCGTCATCCCCGGCTTACAAGGTAGTCGCGGCTGGTGCGACCGGCGTTACGGTCGGTGCGTTCAAATTCCGCCCGACCAACGAAGGCGTCTGGCTCAACAAGCTCGGCCTCTCGCTCACGAACACGGCTTCCTCTTCGGCAGCTGACCTCGGCACTGTCTACCTCTATCAGGGCACAACCATGATCGGTACTGCCACCTTCACAGGTAGCAACACTATCGCGACATCGACTATGATCGATCTAGACCCGATTACAATTGGTACACAGGTGCCACTTCTCGCGAAGGATGTGGACACGGTCATCACAGTCAAGGCCGACCTCGCAGCCCAGGGCACATCACAGCCTGGCGTGCCTGGTCACTTGATCGCGATCGACTACAACAGCGCAGATGCGACCGGCCAGGACTCTGGTGTCAATATCCAGGGTTCCGGTTCGACTGCTGTCGCTGGTGTCCGTGTGTTCAAGTCGTACCCGACCTTCGATTACACCGCGACGGGTGCCACTGCCTCCAACGGAGTCAACGATCTCCTCGTACTCAGTGTCACTGCTCCGTCATCGGGCCCGATCAAGCTCAACAAGCTGAGTTTCACGATTGGCACCACGACGGCGACCCTCACTTCGCCGACCTTCACTGGTCCGAATGGAAGCGTCGGAACGGTTGCATTGAATGGCGCAGGTACTGCCATTACGGCAACCTTTGACAGCGGTAGCAATACGGCTGATGCTGAGGTCGCTGCAGGCACCACCAAGACCTACACGCTCCGCGGTACGGTAAGCCTCACCGGCTCCAACACCACGGGCTCGGTCTCGACGGCGCTCAAGGCTGATACTGCATACCCGTCACTTGCTGGATTCATGACTGACGCTTCGACGTTGTCTGCCAGCAACATGATCTGGTCTCCGCAGTCGACCACCTCTCCGGCGGCCGCAGGCAATGACTGGACCAACGGTTACGGTCTCGGCGGCTGCTTCACGACTTCGGGCATCGGCAACGACTGCACCGCTCGCGTGATCGCCAAGTAACCCTCTCTGAGCGCTTTGGCCTAAGCCTCTGGCTTTTACGCCAAGCCTTCGGAAGATCGTGGCGACAACACGATCAGCAAAAACCCCCTCGCAAGAGGGGGTTTTTGCATTGCACACCCTGCCCGAGCAAAGCTCGGGTGAACTGTGTGCAATGCAAAAACCGGCCGGAGCCGCGGGACCCATCGCTTTGCGATGGGACGGCGAGGCGTGCCTAGAAGCGCTTGGCGCATGCGAAGCATGGCCGCCAAGCGACTTGTAGGTTTTTGCGTTTTGTTCTTCTCCCGAGCAAAGCTCGGGCCTTTTGAACAAAGCGCTAAGCAACCTATGGGTCTTTGCACCACCAAACTTTTATTGCATAACTCACACGAAGCTGCTTCGTGTATATGTATACAGGTTTTTGCGTTTCGGTGTCGCGTCAGGTATTCTAGTGGAATATGGAAACGAATGAAGATAAAAACTATCGAATAGTACTCATTGTTTTGGCAGTAGTATGTATCGGATCTGCAGCAGTATTTGTCTCTTGGAAGAGGGGAGGAGAGGTACCCATGGAGGACAACATGGTCGCCACCACGAGCGCTGAGGTGCAGGCGGAAATCCAGGTAGCTACAGATACCCCCACCCCCAATGGATCTGTCGCGGTGAGTGCCAGACAGGATTCGCAATATTCTGTCGCAAAGCCAGTAGCAAATCCAGGAATTCCGATGCCCGATTTCAAGGCGACGCTTTCGTGCACGTTGTCTGCCGATATATGTGATCGGGTCCATACTCAGATGGTTGATATCGTCGCCACACTCACTAAAAACAGCTCGGATTATTCTGCATGGATCTCACTTGGCATCCTGCATAAGACGGCGGGGGATTATAAGGCAGCTGCGCGTGACTGGGAATATGTATCCGCACTCTATCCGAAAAACACCCAGTCATTTGGCAACCTGGGCGATCTCTACATGCATTTCATCAAAGACTACACGCGCGCTGAATCGAATTATTTGAAGGAAGTGAAGAACTCTCCGACAAATCTCGATGCGTATCGCGATTTATTTACCCTCTACACACAGACATCGTACCAAGCCTCTGCCAGCGCAGCCGAAAACATCCTCAAGGCTGGAATAGCGGCAAATCCGGATGCGATCGAGCTGCGTGTGATCCTCGCCCGCTACTACCAGTCGCAAGGCCGCACTGCCGATGCCAAGACCCAATATACCGCAGCCATAGCAAGCGCCGAGTCTCAAGGCCAAACAGCCCTCGCTCAAGACCTCCAAAAAGAAGTCCATCAATTAAAAGGCGACGCCTTTATCAATAAAGGCGTCGCCTTTTAATTTCCCCTCCGCGGGAGGCGGCCTCGGGGCCTTGGTTCGTATTCCTTGTCCAATTCAGCATAATACATCGCCGCTTCTTCAAGTATCGTTCCCAATGGAGGGAGTTCACTTGAAATCATGTCGCACACCTCTTCATTGAGAATGCTTTTTTGGAAACGGGGGACGGATGTGGGTGATACAAAATAATCCGGAAGGCTTGAGTGTGCGTACATAGTCAGGTTTTGCTCGAGTTTTTTCATATCAGATACGACTCCCTTTTTCCACCCGGGTTCAAAGATCTCTGCAGGATTGAGGTGGACATATTGGGTGACATGTCGTAAATACACGTCGTCGGTTATGTGTTTGGCGCGAAATGGTTTCACCATGAGGTTACCGATTCTGTCATACTTACGGTTGAAATACGATGTATATCCTGTGCCAACTTTGTGCATGAATTTACTGATACCGCCGTCCGTCACTTCTCGCATGACAATATGTGGATGATTATCCATGAGACAGTATGCGCCGATCGCGACCAGTGGTTTTTTACGCGGAAGCGAGAATAGTTCTTTGGGTGACACTTGTTTGAGCAACTCAAGGTTCACCTGGCCATGCTCGTCGTTTGCGAGATAGAGTAATTTTTCAAATCGTTCAAAATCCCGTTCATCAATGTACACTTGACGCTTATCAATACCACGACTGAATACGTGATAATACTCACCCGGCGCGAATGGATCTCGTCGATACCCCATATAACTACACCAATGTATCATATGCTATGCAAAACTAAAAGGCGACGCCTTTATCGATAAAGGCGTCGCCTTTTAGTTTTGGTGGAGTTTCTGGAAGCATAATATGCCACATAAGCGTGTTTGTTCAATGTTGTGTGCAGGGCGACAAGGTGCTAACGTGCCGTTGCATGAACCAGGGTCGTTCATACGCCGAAAAAGACGCGGGGTCGGGGTCACCCCACGTCTTTTTTAGTATGGGAGCAAGCGTATTGATCGGCGCGATCTCAGCCCTCCTCTTCCTCCTCCCCACTATCT
>VGJQ01000024.1 GCA_016867375.1 Candidatus Kaiserbacteria bacterium
AGACTTTACTGCCGTGAAGCGTCAGGTGCGACGCGCGCGGCGTACGATGAACGACCGTGATCTCCTGTGTGGATTCCTGCGAGCGAGTACGCTATTTGATATCTAAACTATGTGGGAAAGGTCAGTAATAGTGTCTTTGCGAGCGACCAATTTTTCTTAGCCAAGGCTTAGAAAAATGGAAGTGCCCTTGTGGTGCAAAGCGAAGCAATCTAGGGTGAGTGGTAGCACTCTGGATTGCTTCGGCCAAAGGCCTCGCAAAGACGGCAAAGACGGAATTTCCCATTGATGGACGGTTAATGAGAGATGGTATCAAAAACAAAGTCGCCCAGTTTTTGAGACTGGGCGACTTGGAAGTCGGGGATTTACGCCTTAAATCCTGTCCAAAACTTCTCTTGCTCCTCCGGGGCGAGCGTGACGAGGCGGTGTGGGCGGTAGCCCGATTCAACCGCAATTACGTAGGGAAGATCAAAGCTGAACTCCACCGTATTCGCACAATTCGTATTGATGTCGAGTTCGGCCCTACGACGTGCAAGTATCCCGAGCCCATTTGGGCAATCGGTACATGAAGCGTCTTCTGGCTCCATAATGAGGAGGCCATACATTATAACTTCTTCATCAGTCTCCAATTTTACCGCATAGTACCGACGACGTGCCATACCCAACCCTCCCGTGCCAGAGAAACTGTGTACGTTATATATCAATATACACCGGATGTCAATAATCCTAGTTTGCACGTATCACACCCAATTCCTCCACGATCAATCCCTTGATCTCCATCATCGAGAGGAGGATGTTGGCATCTGATATAGGGAGATCGAGCGTGGCGAGGAGTGCGTCGCGCGAGAGCGGGCTGGCCACGATCTCTAGTACACGGCGCTCCTCATCGGAGACATCGGCGCGGAGGATTTCGCGCTGTTGTCGTGGCGCAAGTCCGAGTGCTTGCAAGAGATCGGTCACGTCGGTGATCGGTGTGGCGCCGAGCTTGAGGAATTGGTGCGTACCGCGGCTCTCGGCGCTGAATATCGATCCAGGCACCACGAGCAGATCGCGGTTGTATTCGGCGGCGAGCTTGGCGGTGATGAGGCTGCCGGATTTTTCCTTGGCTTCGATCACGAGGGTCGCTTGGCACATCCCCGCCATAATACGATTGCGCTGCGGGAAGGTGTAGTCGGCTGCGCGCATGTCGGGTGCAAATTCCGACAAAAGCGCGCCGCCGTGAGAGAGGATGTCGCGCGCGAGTCCCACATGCGCGCGCGGATAGACCACGTCCCAACCCAGGCCCGAGCCTGGCACGGCGATGGTCGGGAGCCCTGCATTGAGCGCGGCTTTGTGTGCAAGGGCATCGACGCCGTATGCGAGACCAGAGATGATCGCTACAGGGTATCCGGCGAGCCCCTCAATGAGATACTTGAGCGCTTGAGAGCCGTACGAGGTGCAGGAGCGGCTGCCGACGACCGTGAGCCATTTGAGATCATACGAAGGCATCTTGCCGCGCACATAGAGCTGTTTGGGAGCCTGCGGTATCTCGCGCAGGAGTGGGGGAAAGTCATCGGGTGTGAGTAGTGTGATGTCATCGTGCATACTGAAGACACCTATCGTACTACACTCGTCGATGCGCGAGGGATGACTTTCCGAGACTACATGGTATAGTCTGTCCCAGTGTGAGATGCAGCAAGAGGAGTCTATGATGCGATATGCATTAATCGGCCAGAATGCAGCATATATCTCGGAAGGCGCACGGTTTGAGATCATTGTCGGCCGTGACTATCGAGGTCCAGGGACGTTTAGCAGGTACGGGGAGCGGTGGTTCGGCCCATTGAACGACTACGGACAAGTGCCTGGTATTTATACCGATGCGCGTTATGTGTTCATCATGTGTGATGACGGTGTAGAGCGTCTCATCAAACATTCCGATATTGAACCGACTGACGAGACGGTACAAAAAGGACTTCTGGTCGAGCCAGTCATTGTGGATCCCGGCTATCACCGAATTGGTAACCTGCCATATGTGGATCATCTATGGCCGGATGACAAGATTGAACTCCCAGCTCGATGGGGGGTTGGGGCGTGTAAAATCGTAGAGATAAAAGTGCATCCGATCGAGCCCCTTGAATATGTCATTCAATTCGAGAAGCTTCCGAGACCGAATTACTTCACGCTTCGGCACAATCAGATCGACGCTCATAATACTAAGATCATCAGTCGAGGCAATGCACGCTGGCTGTACAAAGACCCATCGCAGATGCGATTTTCGTCCGACGGAGACGAGCTGCGTTTCTGGTACCATAGCGGCATCAGTAGACGACTACGTTCCCCGGAGCATTCGTTGCATACCACGCCCTTCGCTGGCGGTTTGAAATTTCGCTGCGGCGATGCGGATCTGATAGAGGCGGATGGGCCCGAATCCTACGCGATCTACAAGCTGCACGAGATTTTCATCGGCCGAACTGCCCACGTACGAGCTCTGACCGAACGGGTGTTCGGACAAGCCATCGAAGAGGCGCACTTGATGCAAAAAGCGCGAAGAGCGAAAGTCATCTTCTCGTGACAGTCTGGAGTGCCCGACACACTGTGTCGGGCACTTTTTATATGGTATTATTTCGCGTATGCTCGACATTAAATTCATCCGAGACAACAAAGACGTCGTTATAGCCGGCGCGAAAAAGAAACACATCGAGGTCGATATCGAAGGCCTTATCAAGCTTGATGACAAGCGCCGCGCGTTGCAGGTATCTGTCGATGAGATGCGCGCCAAGCAAAATACCGCATCGTCGGCGATCGCAGGCGCCGCTTCGCCGGAGGATCGTCAGAAGCTCATCGCCGAGATGACCACCGTCAAAGAATCACTCAAAGCTCAAGAAGAGGAGTTGCAAAATGTGATGAAAGACTGGCGCGCGCTCATGGTGCTCGTGCCCAATGTTCCCGATATGTCGGTGCCGGAAGGGGAATCTGATGCGGATAATAAAGAAGTGCGCCGCTGGTCCCCCGCTGGCGCTGAAGGGAGTCCAAAAAAGTTTGACTTCGAGCCCAAGACTGCCGTCGATCTTATGCTCGCACACGATATGGCTGATTTCGAGCGCGGTGCCAAGGTTGCCGGATTCCGTGGCTATTTCCTCAAGGGCGACGGCGTACGCTTGGTCTGGGCGCTTGAGCGCTTTGTGCAGGATCGCTTTGTTTTTAACGATACGGCGTCCCCTGAGAGGCGCTTTACTCCCATGATCGTGCCGTCGCTCGTGCGCAAAGAACCATTTATCGGTACGGGATATCTGCCGCAGAGTGAGGAAGATTTATACAAAACACAGGATGGTGAGTACCTTGCGGGCACGGCTGAAGTCGCTGGAATGGGCTACTATATGAATGAAGTTCTCGAGAAGAAAGATTTGCCGATCAAATTTTTCGCCTTCTCGCCATGTTTTCGCCGCGAAGCCGGAAGTCACGGCAGAGACGAAAAGGGAATTTTCCGCGTGCATGAATTCGTGAAGTACGAACAAATCATACTTTGTGAGGCGAGTCACGAAGAGTCGGTCAAATGGCACGAAGAGATCACGAAAAACTCGGAAAAACTCCTTCAAGAGCTCAATCTGCCATACCACGTCGTCTTAAACTGCGGTGGCGACATCGGCTTGGGTCAGGTCAAAAAATACGACATCGAAGCTTGGATGCCGAGCGAGAAGAAGTATCGCGAGACACACAGTGCATCGTATTTCCATGATTTCCAGACGCGCCGCCTCAATATCCGCTATCGCGACGACGACGGCACAGTGCGCTTCGTCCACTCGCTCAACAACACCGCTCTCGCGCTTCCGCGTATCCTCTGTCATATTGTCGAGAATTTCCAGCAGGCGGATGGTTCAATCATGATCCCCGATGTCCTACGGGGCTATATGGGCAAAGATGCCGTGTCCCGTGACTGATTTTGGCATTCAATTGCCGACGCATTATCAAAGTACTTGATCGTATCAATGGTCAGACATCTACATGATAGTCCAATCGCAATGGCATTTCAGAGGCTATGCCAAAATCCAGTATGGGATCATCGAAAAACGTAGTTGATCTGCGCAAAGGCAAGCGTCCGGCGACGCCCGATCAGCGTCGCCAATCGCCTGCACGCATGCGTGTAGCGGACACTTCGGCACGCACGTCGCCGCTTCGGGAGAAGCGGCGACGCATCCGATTCGTCTTGGCCATCGTGTGTGCAGTGCTCATCGGAATCATCGCGTTCGAACTCAGCTACGTATCATATTTGCCACGCTATTTGATCGATTCCGTTGCGGTCCAGGGCACGGACAAGGTCCCCGTGGATCTCGTCGAGCGTTTCGTCGCGACCAAGCTCAATTCGGGGACATATCCCTTCTTGGCACCCAACAACGTGCTGCTCTTTAATGAACAGGCGCTTGAGGTCGATATCGTCGGATTTTTCCCCCGTATCAAATCGGCGCAGGTGTCGCGTCCGTCTTTACTCGCCAATTCTCTCGTGGCCGTCATTGAAGAACGGCAGGAATTTGCGCAGTGGTGCGCAGTGCCTGGAGTATGGAGGCAGCGTGCTCCTGAGGATTGCTACAGTATGGACGATGGGGGATTTGTATTTGCCCAAGCAGAGGCGCAGACTCCGACGAGCACGCAGAAATACGTCTTTTCGGGAGGGTTCTCCTCCTCACAACAGCTGACAGCCGCGTCTTCGTCCCCTGCGACCACAACGCCCGCAGTCAATCCCATCGGGAAGACATTTGCCGCCGGACACCTGCCAGGCATTCTCATATTTTTCGGCCAGCTCCAAAAGGCAGGATTTACCCCGGTGGGAGCATCGCTTGATGGTAATGGCAGCGATTTTACCGTGCCGGTGCGGGAGGGCTTTGCGATCAAGGCATCCTTTGGCCAGGATGCCTCCGTTTTGGTCCGCAATCTAGGGCTTATCCTCTCGGCAGATGCGCTCAAGGGGCGTCAGGACGATATCGAGTACATAGACCTGCGTTTTGGCGATCGGGCGTACTACAAGCTAAAGGGGGAGGATACAGTCACAAGACAGGCGACATCTACGCCGACGCGATAACACCACTTGATACCATAAAAAACGCTCCAGCTAAGAAGCTGGAGCGCTTGTTTTCACGCGTTCTGGGCGTGCGTTTGTTTTTTGGCCCGGTAGGCCTTCAGCCATTGTTCCGAACCAATCGGGTCGAGTCTGTTCAGATAGCTTTCAATTGGGTACACTCTGTTGACGATACTCCGTAGTTCCGAAGCTGCTCCCGTGTTCCAGGCGATCATGGAAATATGCACTTTCGCCCCCTTTTTCAAGGCGATATCGTGCACACGCCGGAGCGTATAGGTGTAGTCACCATCACCTGAGACAAGCACAATATGAATTGAGCGTCCTTCGGTGACACACGCGAGGATCTCAATGATCATGTCAGTCGCCAAAAGAAGATCAATGTCCTTCTTTTCCCTTGGGATGACTTGGATTCTCTGACGAGTCATCTCCGCGCACTTCTCGGCGAAATGCCCGGGAGGGGACGGTAGGACTTTACTGTACAGACGGCAGACTTGCCGCTCGCGAGGAATACCTGTGATCTCCATCGCAATCTTTACCAATTCCTCCCACTGGGCGCGGAAGAAATCAACAATCCGCGGCATATCGTTCCTATGACCCATATTATACACGTTGGGTGCGTCGATGAAGACGTAGCAGCGGGGCAGTGGTATGAGCGTAGAGCCAGGCGTATCGACGCACGCGACAGGTTCCCTTGATAAGGGTTTTCGCCCACGTGATGCCTTCGGCTTGGGTTCAGGCTTCTCCCGCGGCACGATCTTCTCCTTAAGAACGAGAGTCGTCAAAGGGATCCCAGGCGAGCTGCCGTCATAGACAGCAGCAATACACTTGCGTTGCCCGAGTTCTTCGAAGTATCGCCGCATCCTCTGAAGAGACGGTTCGAAGATAGGGCGGCAAACTTCGCCATTTTCTGCTACGCACCACAGCGCATTGAGGACCTTTTGCGCATTCTCATGCGCAGATCCTGGGCCCTTTTTAAAGGTCACCCCTCTCAGGATGCCGAGTTTTTCTGCCTTGGTTAGTTGCAACATTTCTTCCTCGTGTTTGGTTATGGACTATATGCATAATACAGTAGTCTTCCATCTTGTCAATAGGTCAACACTTGACAATCTACTATATTCCTGTATACTTCATGAAGTTTTCGTGGTCCTTATGAGCGGCGCGAGGAGACTCGCACCACTCACCATGGATCACGAAAGTGATCTTTTCGTCAAAAAGCCCGAAAGGGCTTAAATATGGAGAGAAACCATGTCCCAGCAGGACACTGGTCACGATCAGGTGTTGGAACAAGAGGTAGTCATTTGCGCGCATTGCAAGAACAAAGCGCGCAAAGATATGGACGGCAACGACCTTCCTGCCGACGAGCGCTCTGCGCTCTGGCTGTTTGCTATTCTGACGCCCGCCGAGGCTGCCGAGTCGCGCTACTTTGAAGAAAAGAAGCGACACGACGGCACCCCCTACTCGCAGTTCCGCCACTGGAAGTGGCGGGGCAACGCGAATCCGATCCATGACGGCTGCAGGGCCGAATTGGAGGCCAAGGTGCAGGCGAGTGGCATGACGGTCGTGTTCTGGCCGTCTGAAGAGCTCAGGGCGATCTGGCGCGAACAGCGCAAGGTCCGCGAGGCTCAGGAGAAGGCGCGTGACGCTCAGCAGAAGGAACAAGCCGAGCGAGACAGTCTGCTTGCCTCGCTGCTGAGCGGCGCGTCGAGCACGACCGAGTCGCCCGTGGTGGGGCCATCAGTTGCTGAGACTGTCGGCAGCGGCGCCGCGGCGAAGGTGGAACTGGCTTCGGAAACGAAGCCCAACATCCCGCCGGAGACTCCGCCGACTGAGCAGCAGGTCAAGAGTTCGCCTTTCGGCGCTCTCGCAGGCTTGTTCAATAAATAAAGAGGAAGCGACCTCGTTAAAAAACGCGCAAACTGTCCCGAGTCTTCCAAGACTCGGGGCGTTTTCTTTTGTATCTGACGCAACGCGCACTTCATACTTTTAGACATTCGCATTCTGGACACAGGTGAAGAGGTGGTCTATCTTTTATACATATGAAACGAATGTTTTCGTTCCGATACTTGACGGTGGTCGCCGTCATTGCGGCTATGACACTCTTGTGTGTCGTTGTATACGGCGAATTCGTATCCCCGGGAGCGTCGAGCGATGTTTCCCGCAGCGATCAGAATGCGCGCACTATTCGTGTAGCTGACAGAGATATCTCCGCAGTGGTCGTCGATACACCAGAGAGCCGGGAGAAGGGTCTGAGTGGAAATCCAGGACTCAAGTCCGATGAGGGGATGCTTTTCGTATTTCCCGAGGATGATTTCCATTCATTTTGGATGAAAGATATGCGCTTTTCCATCGATATCGTGTGGCTTTCGGCAGACGGTGTCGTCGTCGACATTGCAGAAAACGTATCACCGAGCACGTACCCACGCAGTTTCGTTTCCGAATTGCCGGCGCGCTATGTACTGGAGCTTCCTGCGGGGTTTGTAAAGACGCATGGCCTGAAAGAAAGCGATATCGTCGGATTGTAAACATAAAGGCGACGCCTTTTAGGATAAAGGCGTCGCCTTTATCTTTTGTCGGATACGATACTAAAATCGGTGTCTGTAAATACCCACACGAATTTTGGCTCTACTCTGCGGTTACTTCATGTGATCATAAGTTATCCACTGTCGATATAAAAAGGGGAACGACAGGCAGGACTACAATGTGCGCATTAACAGACAAATCGTTTATTGCGCATGACACAACAAATCACCCGTGCACGGCTTGCCAAAGGCCGGGCTGCTTCTGCTTCGCAGAACGCCCGACACAAAGTGTTTAGGGCTCATACGGCATCGTCGGAGAATCGATCGGAGGAGTCGAAAATCGCATCCAAGGCGGCGACTCCTGTGTCCATAGGAGCCGGATCGGCCAGCGAAAGCAGTGCGATTCGCGTTTACAAGAAATATTTACCCAACATCCAAAAACGCGACGGGCGTGTCGTGCCATTTGAGTTTGAAAAGGTCACCCGCGTCATTCACAAGGCAATGATGGCGAGCAATGAGGGCTCAGAAGACGAGGCGGTGGTGGTCGCGCACAAAGTCGCGAGCGAGATGATGCGTGTCGCACGTACCTACAAGAATTTCCTCCCCACTGTCGAAGGCTGCCAGGATGAAGTCGAGCGTCAGCTTATCCTCGCGAGCTATATAACGACCGCCAAGAATTACATCCTCTATCGCGCCGAGCGTGCCCAGATCCGCAAGGAGCAGGGGGCGGTGCCGGACCACGTCCGCAAGCTTGCCGACGAGAGCGCCGTCTATTTCAAAGACAATCCCCTCGGCGAATTCGTGTATCTGCGGAGCTATTCTCGCTGGATCGATGCAGAGCAGCGCCGCGAGACCTGGATTGAGACCGTTGATCGGTATATCAATTTTATGCACGAAAATCTCGGCGACAAACTCACGAAAAAAGAGTACGCCGAGCTCCGCGAAGCCATCCTCAAGCAGGAGGTCATGCCATCCATGCGCGCGATGCAGTTTTCGGGAGAGGCAGCACGCAAGTGCAATACCTGTTTCTACAACTGCACCTTTACTGCGCCGGTGAAGCTCGAAGACTTTGCTGAGATCATGTATCTCTCGATGCAGGGATGCGGGGTCGGCTTTGCGGCAGAAAGCCAAAATATCCAACAGCTTCCTCAGATCGAAAAGCAGACCGGCGATAAGCTCCCTGTCCACGTGATCACCGACTCCAAGGAGGGCTGGTGCGATGCGCTTACGCTCGGTCTCAAGACGTGGTATGCGGGCAAGGATGTCGACTTTGACTACAGTCTCATCCGTCCGGCGGGTTCGCGCCTCAAGACCATGGGTGGCAAGGCCTCTGGCCCGGCACCCCTGCAGTCGCTTCTGGGGTTTGCGCGCGAGCGCATCTTTACCCGACAGGGTAGGCGTCTGCGCAATATCGATGCTCACGACATCATCTGCAAGATCGGCGAGTGTGTCGTCGCAGGCGGTGTGCGCCGCACGGCGATGATCGGTCTCTCCGACCTCGACGACGTCGAGATCCGCGATGCTAAAAAGGGTCAATTTTACCTCACTGATCCGCATCGATCTGTTGCCAATAACTCTGCCGTCTACGAAGTGAGGCCGACCAATACCGAGCTCATGGACGAATGGGTGGCGCTCATGAAAAGTCAGTCTGGTGAGCGCGGCATCTTCAATCGCGGATCACTCGCAGAGACCATGCCAGCACGACGCGTCAAATTCTTGGAAAAGAAATATGGCAAGGGTAAGGTCCCGCAGATGGGCACCAATCCGTGCGGTGAGATCATCTTGCAGTCCAAACAATTCTGCAATCTCTCCGAAGTCATCGCGCGTGCAGGCGACAACGAGGCCACACTCCTGCGCAAAGCGAAGCTGGCCACCATCCTCGGCACGTACCAGTCGAGTCTCACCAACTTCAAATACATCTCGCAGGAATGGACAGACAACTGCAAAGACGAGCGTTTGCTCGGTGTATCGATCACCGGTCAGTGGGACTGTCCCGCGGTCCGCAATCCGAAAGTCATGCAAAAGATGCGCGATCTGACGGTCAAGACCAATGCCGTGTATGCCAAACGCTTCGGCATCAATGCATCGACCTCGATCACGGCGGTCAAGCCATCAGGCACCGTCTCGCAGACTTTTGACTGCTCATCGGGCATGCACCCACGTCACTCAAAATACTACGTGCGCCGCATCCGCATCAGCGCGACCGACTCGCTCTTCAAGCTCATGCGCGATCAGGGTGTGCCGCACTTCCCGGAGGTGGGGCAGAATCAGGGTACGGCGAGCACCTATGTGCTTGAGTTTCCCGTCATGGCTCCCGACAATGCAAAGTTTAAAGACGATCTCTCGGCGCTCGATCAACTCGAGTATTGGAAGATGGTGAAACTCAGTTACACCGAGCATAATCCTTCGACCACGATTTCCGTGGGTGAAGACGAGTGGATCGGTGTGGTGGCGTGGATCCAAAAGAATTGGGACATCGTCGGCGGACTTTCATTCTTGCCGCGCAACAATCACGTCTATCGTTTGGCCCCCTACGAGGCAATCGACAAAAAGACCTACGAGCGCCTCGCTGAAAATTTCCCAAAGGTGGATTTCTCCAAACTCGTCATCTACGAGCGCACCGATGAGACCGATCAGAAGAAAGAGGTCGCTTGTGCGGGAGGATTGTGCGAGATTGTGTAATCTTTTCTCGCTTGTACATATAAAACCTCCTTCCCCGAAATTTCGGAGAAGGAGGTGTGTCGGTCAATCCCTCAATAATATCGCAAGAGAGGGACCGCCTGCGCCAAGACAGCGCCAAAGATGAGCGCCGCAACGGCCGTAATGCCGACGACGATCACCCATGCGGGCAATCGAATCGGTTTTTCGTGACCCTGGAACACGATATCCTCGGTGACGGGACATGAAAGTCATCCTCCCTGTTTCGTACTGGTGCAGTTATACACCAAATACACCTATTGTCAAATCCGTCATTTCCCGTATAATAGGCCCACTGCGCAAGGCAGTCGCTCCTGGCCCTCTGGGCTGGGGGAGGAAAGTCCGGACACACACTCGCGAGACAAAAGATTCGAAACAAAGAGGCGGTGATAAGTTAAACTTATCACCTGGTGATAAGTTTAACTTATCACCGCCTGGGTTTTTATTTGGGACTTTTTGTCTCGCGAGTAAAAGCGTAGCAGGTAACGCCTGTCGTCCAGCACCACTTTCGGCGGTTATTATAGCTTTATGTGGTATGCACCTACAAGGTTTGCAAGCCACCTCAGCAAATAAATGACTTCGGAAAGTGGTGCTGGACAGGGATGCGAGCAGAGACGCCGGAGGCGAGAGCCAAAGGCCCCTGTTCTAAGGTTAAGCCTTAGAACACGGTGAGGCCTGCAGTGATGCGGGATTGAAACGGCAAAATTCCTACGTGTGTGCAAGGCCGTGTCCAGCACCACTTTTACACAGCATCTATAGTATGGCTACCTCCAGAGTGTGAGAAAACTCGCGCCACATCGGAGATACTGTGATGTGTAAAAGTGGTGCTGGAAGAGCCGCTTGAGGTCGTCGGTGACGGCGATCCCAGATATATGACTGTCCACGACAGAATCCGGCTTATCAACGCAGTGCAGCCGAGCGAAGCAGAAATGCTTCGCTTTTCTGCATTCCGAGGCAAACAAGCTGCGGGGCTCTGCCCCCGTAACGCAGTGCAGCCGAGCGTCGGTACACATGTATTTGACAGAATAAAGTATACGTGATATCGATATGTACAGAATACATAAAGGGGACACACAATGATACAGACCTTTTTTGGCCTTCTGTGGCGTGCGTTGAAATGGACTTTTCAGGCACTCTTCGGAGGGGTGAGTGCAGCCGCGGGCTCTGTGATCTGGTCGATCTATGGCCTTATCGCGTTCCCGCTCCATCTTGCACTTTTTGCAAGCATCGTCGGTGCTTCAGTCGCATTCGTACCTTCCGTCACGCTCGGAGCGTATCGATGGGTAGTGTGGGTGCTGGAGCTGCTGCCGTTTTATACCTCAGTGGCACACTGGGTAGGAGACGGGAATTCCAAGCTTCATGCCGGTGCCACGCTGCTCCTTGGGGCGGATGCGATCGCGCGCGCCGAGCTGCTGGTATTGCTACCCTGGACCATTCCTGGCTGGGTCCTGCTGCTTCTGATGTACGGAGTTGCCGGCAAGATTGTCAATCTGCCGCGCACGATTTCGGCACGTTGGGAAAAGCTGCGACAGCAACGCTTGGAAAACGAAGTAGCAGATTTGCGCGAAGAAGTGAATAAGCTGCGACCTCGAGAGGGAGAGATTCTTCCGCCTGAGCATCAGGTAGCTCCTCCACCTTCATCAAACAAGCTTGGTCGCGGCGAGTCGCGGCCTAGACTGGGACACAAGTAGGACGATCAGCCTGCCGATGCGCGAAGCGTGTCGGCAGGTTATTTTTTGTGGACCACCCGTATGGGCCTGTTCATTTTGTGTTGAACTTCGGGCCGATGTATAAGAATATACACCGGCCCATAAGTGCACACTTGCGCAAATGACTAAAAAGTCATTTGTGCAGAAGTGAGCCTTAAAGTGCACACTTGCATACATGACCAAAAGTCATGTATGCAAAAGTAAGCCTTATGAACGGACCCTAATCCTCCCTCAACACATTCCACGAGGACATTGACTCTGGCTGACAATTTTCCCAATTGGGAAAATTGTCAGCCATTACTTGAATCTGCACATGAGGAACATGCGTGTGCATTTCGGGCCCCGTTCATTTTGTGTTGAACGTATGTATGAACGGGACATAAAAAGTCATTTGCGCAGAGGTGAGCCTTATGAACGGGACCACATAAATTTGGGTTTCGTAAACCCAAATTTGGATTTACGAAATCCAAATGTGCTTAGCGTTGAGCGACGCATTGCAAATATGCATTGTAGATACATGCAAGGACTGTGATACTATGCGATATATGCTCAGATTGGCACGCATATTCGATACTGTCTCGGTCTTGGCGATGTATGCGCTGTTTGCCTTGCTTCCTGTATTCTTCCTTCCCTTTGAGGCAGTCACCTTGCCGCAGGCCAAGATGCTCGCCGTTACCGTCCTTCTCTTCATCTCGGTCACCGCCTGGGTCATCGCCTCTCTTTTGAGAGGGGGCTTGCGTGTGCCGCGTACGGCGGTGTTGCTTATCGCGCTTTTGTTCCCCCTTGCATACGGTATCTCCATATTTATTTCGGACGGCACCCTCGCTTCGATCTGGGGGAGTGGCATTGAACAAGACACCCTTGTCGCCGTCTGTCTATGGTATGTCGCACTCTTTGGTGCAGCGGTTCTCTTTTCAGATACGGTCGTCCGAGGTGTTCATGCGATACGTGCTTTGTTTGCGGGGTCGTTTGTGCTTCTTTTGGTGCAATGCATCCATCTTGTATTTCCCACTGCCTTTTCTTTGGATGGAGTGCTCGCATCCCCGACAGCAAATCTGCTCGGGGGATGGTACGAGCTCGGCATCTTTGCCGGCCTCATGATCTTCATGGGTATAGCGAGCTTGCGCACCCCTGTCGCGAGTCGATACTGGAGATTCCTCATCCTCGCCGTCACGATACTTGCTTTTATTGTTCTCCTTATCATCAATCCTCGTGAAGTATGGATCGCACTTGCGGCGATCGCTCTCTTATACATGGTGCTGGATCTCATCGGTCGGGGACACTGGTATGAGCTGCTTCACGCACAGACATGGCAGCGTCATGCCGTCTGGATTCTACTGATTATCGCATCGGTATCCCTGTTTTTTGCCAATGGCGCATTAAACGCACGTCTGCCCGCACGTCTGCAGCTCACGGTCACCGAGGTCAGGCCATCATGGCGGGGGACGTTTGAAATCGGATCTCAGTCACTTTCGGACACCTCTCGCATTGTGTTTGGCGCCGGGCCCAATACGTTTGGACGAGAGTGGCGTCTGTATAAGCCATTTGAGGTGAATCAGACGGATTTTTGGAATACTGACTTCGTGAGTGGCGTCGGTTTTATCCCGACCACGATCATTACGATTGGTGTGTTTGGGGGCGTCGTGTGGGCGCTTTTGATCCTTTCGATCGTATGGCTGTGTTTGCGCCTTGCCTCAGTGAGCCCGCGACAAGGAGCGTCACTTGTGCTGGAGCCTATCTTTCTTGGTGTGTTGTTCCTGATCGCTTTCCATGTCGTCTATGTACCGGGTCCTGCTTTGAGTATTCTGACGTTCCTTCTCCTGGGCCTTGGCATCGGATATGCCGCAAGCATGAATCGCATACCGCATCTCCTGCTGACTTCTCAAAAGCGGGGAGTGGCTTCAGCCCCCTATTTCATCGCTCTGCTTTTGCTCATGACAGGCACCCTTCTTTCGAGTTTTGGTATCGGTCATGTGGTGGCTGCGGAAATACTGGTCAACCAAAGTATTGTCACCTACAACACGACAGGAGATCTCCCGCGCAGCTCGGGGTTTGTATCGAGCGCCTTGCGCATATATCCTCAACATACACGTAGTCAGCGTGCGGCTGTCGAGCTTGGACTCCTCCAACTTCAGAAGATCACCGAGTCTGGAACGACAGAACAATCATCCGAGCGTATCCGAAAGACGATCGAGGATACGATCCGTTATGCGCTCATGGCGGTATCGATCAACAGCAACGAGTATCAAAATTGGCTTGAGCTCGCCACGCTCTATCAGCAGCTCGCAGGCGTCAATATCGATGGTGCGTACGAGCAGGCACAAACGGCGTATGCACGGCTCATCGAAGAAAATCCCAGAAACCCCATCCCTTATTTCCAACGCGCACAGCTTGAGCTCCTTGAAAACAAGACCGATGCTGCGCTCGCCGATCTCCTTACTGCAGTGCAGATTAAGCCGGATTTTGCCGTAGCCTACTATCTCGCGTCGCAAGTGTACGCTGCACAGGGAGAGTATCAGGCAGCTATCACTCCGGCTGTATCGGCGGCACAACTGGTCCCCAATGATCCAACCGCATGGTACAACGTCGGCGCGATCGCGTATACGGCAGGCGCGTACCAGGAGGCGATAGCACCTCTGGAGAAAGCGGTTTCTCTCGAATCGTCATACGCCAATGGGCTCTACGTCCTCGGCTTGAGTTATGCGAGAGTGGGTCGTCTTGATGACGCAAGGCGGATATTCATCCGTCTCAATACTGTTGATCCCGATCAGCCAATCGTAAAGGAGATTATGGGGAAACTAGATACGGGAGAGTCTCTGTTCTCGGAAATGCCAACCTCCGCAGCTACTTCATTGCCGGTGCGGCGATAGGATTGATGCATATGTTCCGCACGCTCAATTTCATTTCCCGCGAAGTCCGGGGCATGCATCAAGCCGCCTATCTCTTGGCGGCGTTTGCGCTCGGTTCGCAGGTGCTCGCGCTCGTGCGCGATAGGCTCTTGGCCGCCGCTTTCGGAGCGGGTCATACGCTCGATATCTACTATGCGGCATTTCGTGCGCCGGATTTTATATTTGCGACCATTGCTTCGCTCATGTCGCTCTATGCGCTTCTCCCGATTCTCTCGCGCATGCGGACACAGAGCGAGGAAAAAATGGTGTCTTTCCTGCGGAGTGTGCTCATCGTCTTTTTTGGCGTGATGGCAATCGTCGGAATGGCGGCGTACATCCTCGCACCGGTCCTCGCGCCGATCATTGCACCAGGGATTGCTTTAGATGCTGCATCGCGCGCGGATTTCATATTATTGATGCGCATTCTGCTCCTGCAGCCAATACTGCTCGGGGCTTCCAATACGATCGCTGCGCTCACACAGCTGCGCCACCGATTCGTCCTCTATTCGGTGTCGCCGCTTCTGTATAATCTCGGGATTATATTCGGTGCGACGGTCCTCTATCCGCACTGGGGTCTCTCCGGTCTCGGGTGGGGCGTCGTGTTTGGCGCCGCTATGCATCTCTTAGTGCAGGTGCCGTTCTTCTTTGAAGAAAAATCGGGTCCGCGACTCTCGCTCAATGAGCTCATCGCGGGGATCAAGGAGGTGCTTGCTCTCTCGATTCCGCGCACGGTCGCCCTCTCTTCTACACAGATCTCACTTCTCGCGATTACCGCCATTGCCTCGATCTTGGCCCCAGGCTCGATTGCCGTGTTTACGTTTGCCTTCAATCTCCAGGCCGTGCCGCTCACGATCATCGGCGTGTCGTATTCGGTGGCGGCCTTTCCGACGCTTGCACACCTGTTTGCGCAAGGTAAACAGAGTGAATTCGTTTCGTATATTGAAGCGGCTCTCCGTCACATCGTCTTTTGGTCGATACCGGCAATGGTCTTTATGATCGTCTTGCGCGCGCAGATCGTCCGCGTGATTCTCGGTGCGGGCTCCTTTGACTGGAATGCGACGCGCCTCACTGCTGCAGCGCTCGCGATATTTGTGATCGCATTGACGGCGCAGTCCATCACGCTTTTGATCGCGCGGACCTACTATGCATCCGGCAACACAAAAAAACCCCTGTTCTACGGACTGGCAAATATCCTGGTTTCTGTCACGACTGCGGGAGT
>VGJQ01000025.1 GCA_016867375.1 Candidatus Kaiserbacteria bacterium
GGCGTCACGGGCCGGGGGTGGGGGCAGGGGGTGCAAAAATTCAGCTATCTACCCGAGCCGATGGGGGATTCAATCTTTGCCGTCGCCGGAGAGGAGCTCGGCTTTATCGGCACCATCACGATTGTCCTCGTCTTCCTCCTCTTTGCACTGCGCGGATTTGCGATCGCCGCGCACGCACCCGACATCTTCGGTGCACTTCTTGCCACTGGCATCTCCACCTATCTCGTCATCGAAGCATTCATCAATATCGCCGCCATGCTCAGCCTTGCCCCGCTTACCGGCGTACCACTCACCTTTATCAGCCAGGGCGGGAGTGCCATGCTCGTATCGCTCGCCTCCGCCGGCATTCTCCTCAACATCTCGCGACATTACGACAAGAAAAAATACGCGATTCAATAATAAATAGTAGTAATGAAAAGGTGGAGAGTCTGACTCTCCACATGACTTTGGAAAGTCAGACTCTCCGTGTATTATATTGGGGTGAGAATCGAACCATTTTCAGTAGACTCAATCGTGCATATCGTCAAACGAGGAACGCGTGGGATGGATATTGTCAGAACTGATCAGGACCGCCAACGCTTCCTCTCTCTTTTATTTTATCTGAATGACGAGTTTAAGGATGAATATTGGGAGCAACGCACCAAGTCACTCGAACGTTTCGAACGACCCCAAACGTGGCCCGAGAGAAAACCCCTGGTCGATATCCTTGCTTTCACACTAATGCCTAATCACATACATCTCCTGCTTAAAGAAATACGCGAAGGGGGTGTCTCACGACTGACACAAAAAGTGTTTGGCAGTATGACGACGCATTTCAATTTGAAATATCAAGAAACCGGCAGCATGTTCCAAGGACCCTATAAAGCGCGGCTAGTGACGAACGATGAATACCTGCGCTATGTCGCGTGTTACATAATGATCAAAAATACCTTTGAACTTTTTCCCCATGGCGGCTTACTTGGCGCCGCGCGCGATTTTGATGCTGCATGGAAATGGGCGCTTTCTTTTCCATACTCTAGTTTTGCAACATATGCGTCCACATCCACACCTGGAAAGTCAGACTCTCCAGCCTCAGATTTTATTGTTGCATCCGACAATATTTTGCATCAGATATTTCACTCGAAAAAAGAATTTAAGAAAGTATCTCGTGATATGCTCTACGCCTATATCGAAAAGAGGAACGAAGATTTCTCACATCTTCAACTTGAAGACTAAACCTTTATAATCTGGAGAGTCTGACTCTCCAGAGAGTGTGGAGAGTCAGACTCTCCAGCTTGTCTCCAGGTTTGTGGATTTTTTGTCACGGGGACGCATAACATTGATACAATAGACAGATAGACTTTATTTCATTTCGTATGAAAATCGCACTCACAGGCGGGGGCAGCGGCGGACACTTCTATCCGCTCATCGCCGTCGCCGGAGCGATCGAAGACATCGCCAAAGATCGCGCACTCATCGAGCCCGAGCTCCTCTACCTCGGCCCGGCTCCATTCGATAAAGCAGCACTGCTTGAGCACGACATTCGGCACGTACCATCTCCTGCAGGTCGTGTACGCCGCTATGCGAGTCCGCTCAACATCCTCGACGGATTCAAGACCGGCTTTGGCATCATCAAGTCGATCATCCAGCTTTTCTCGCTCTATCCAGACGTCATCTTTTCGACCGGTGGCTTCGGCGCATTCCCGACACTCTACGCAGCACGCATCCTCGCGATTCCCGTCGTCATCTACGATGCTGATGCCAAGCCCGGCAGGGTATCGATCTGGGCATCTTCATTTGCCAAATGGATCGCCGTCGCACACCCCGATGCCGCCGGACATTTCCCCGCAAAGGTCCGCTCCAAGATCGCACGTGTCGGACACCCGATCCGCAGCGAGATCGAAATGCCGGCCAAAGAGGGAGGATATGAATTCCTCAAGCTCGATCCGTCGGTCCCGACGATCCTCATCATGGGCGGCTCGCAGGGCGCGCGCGCGATCAACGAAGTCGTACTCGATGCACTTCCCGAACTCGTACCAAAATACAACATCATCCACCAGACCGGCCGCGACAATCTGGAAGAAGTCGCCGGCATCGCATCGGTAGTGCTCAAAGATTCTCCTCACATCGAGCGCTATCGTGCATTCGGACTCCTCAACACGATCGCGCAGCGCATGGCGGCCGGACTCACGTCGCTCGTAATCGCGCGCGCCGGATCCGGTAGCATCTTCGAGATCGCCGCATGGGGCATCCCGGCGATTCTCGTCCCGATCCCGATCGACGTCTCGCACGATCAGACGGATAACGCCTTCTCCTACGCCCGCGCCGGCGGCTGCCTCGTGATCGAACAGCACAACCTCAAGCCACACCTCCTGCTCGCCGAGATCGAACGGATCATGGGAGATCCGAGGAAGCGCGAAGCTATGAGCGAAGCCGCCAAAGCATTTGCCCGACCCAATGCCGCCAAGAAAATCGCCCAAATCCTCATCGAAACCTCCCTCGAGCACGAGGCGGATTAGCGACAGTACAATGTTCTAAGGCTTAACCTTAGAACATTTAGTCGGCGTGGGGTCTGCGGTATAATGAGCCGATGTCTGCACCCGTCATCACCCGATTCGCACCGAGTCCTACCGGCCTCCTGCATGGCGGCAATTACCGCACCGCTGTCTTTGCGTACCTTTTTGCCCGCCAGCAAAAGGGGCGGTTTATCCTCCGCATCGAAGACACCGACCGTGCACGCTCCAAGCCCGAATACGAGGCCAACATCATCGAGTCGCTCGAGTGGCTCAATATCGAGTGGGACGTCTTCGCCCGCCAGAGCGAACGCCTCGACGCACACCGCGCTGCACTCCACACGCTCATTAAGAGCGATCACGCCTACATCTCGCACGAGACGTCCGCCGAAGGCAAAGAATCCGACCTCGTGCGCTTCCGCAATCCGGGAGGCATTGTGGAGTTTGATGATCTCATCCGTGGCACCATCAAAACCGACGTCACCGACCTCGGGGATTTCGTCATTGCACGCTCAATCGACGATCCACTCTTCCACCTCGCAGTCGTCGTCGACGATGGCGACATGAGTGTGACGCATATCGTCCGCGGCGACGACCACATCGCCAACACGCCGCGACATATCCTGATCCGTCGCGCACTCGGATATTCAGATCCACACTACGCACACCTGCCGATGGTGCTCGGCGCCGATCGCAGCAAGCTCTCCAAACGCCGCGGCGCAAAAGCCCTGACCGAATACCGCGACCTCGGTTTCATCCCCGAAGCGATGTTCAATTTCCTCGCACTCATCGGCTGGAACCCAGGGACCGAGCAGGAGCTCTTCTCGAAGGAAGCGCTGATCGAAGCGTTTGACTTTTCGCATATCCAAAAGCACGGCGCGATCTTCAACGAAGAAAAACTACGCTGGTTCAATAGGGAATACCTCCTCCAAAAGGACGCTGAGGAATTCGCTGCATACGCGACACCCGTCTTCAAAGAGGCGCTTGCACAGCGCGGCATTACAGACATGGACGCCACCGTCATCTCCAGACTGATACCCATCATCCGCGAACGCATCAGTACGAGCGACGATATCCGCACCATGGCCGGGGAAGGGGAGTGGGATTATTACTTCCGCGCGCCCTCCCCCGATCCCGCACTGATTCCTTTTTCCGGCAAAGGCGGATCCGCCTCCGGCGGAAAAGATGCGGCACCTGCAGACACCGCGGCACTTTTACAACACATGAAAGACGTATTTGTCAAATCTGACGCCGCACAGTTTGAGAGCGCCGAAAGCATCAAAGCGCTCATATGGGACTGGGCGAGCGAAGTCGGCCGCGGGCAAGCACTGTGGCCCTTGCGCTATGCACTCTCAGGAGCGCAGCGCAGTCCTGATCCGTTCACCATCATTTCGATCATCGGCCGCGACGAAGCGATCGCACGCACCGATGCTGCCTGCGCGCTCTTAGCGGCCGCCGCTAAGCACGATTTGTGATATGCGCACACGGCTGGCCTACACCTTCATCGCAGCGCTGGTGATCCTATGCGCATCGGCACCATCCGTATGGGCGCAGTCAGCCGCCGAGATCCAAAAGCAGATCGACGCTCAAAACACACAGCTCGCCGCGATCAACAAAGAGATCGCGCAATACGAAGCCCAACTGAAAGAGACATCTGCCAAGAAAAAGACCTTGCAAAACAAGCTCAACGAAATACTCATCTCGCTCAAAAAGACCGCCGCATCGATCACCGCGACCAAGAACAAACTCACCACCACCAAGCTCCAGCTCCAAGAACTCTCCAATACCATTTCGGACACGCAAAATCTCATCTCGAAAAATAAAGCGGGCTTGGGGGAGTCGATCCGACTCATGCACATCATCGACCAGCAGCCGCTCGTCTTGCAAATCCTCGGGTCCGAGAGCGTCTCGAGCACATGGAAAGAAATCGATCAGGCGGCGATGATCCAGACGGCGGTCAAGGAGCACATCGAGACACTCGCCCAGCAAGAAGCAAAGCTGACCGATGCAAAAAACGAGACCGACAAGAAAAAGCAGACGCTCGAGAAGCAGCAGGAGACGCTCGTCGCTCAGCAAGGCTCGATCGCCGCCACCAAAAAAGCGCAGGACGAACTCCTCGCACAGACCAAAGCGCAAGAGTCCACATACCAGGCACTCATCAAAAAGAAGCGTGAGCAGCAAGCGAGTATGGAAGCGGCGCTGAGCGATCTCAACGCAAAATTCCGCGTCGCCGTCGACCTCTCCAAAGTGACGCCGGCCGGTGCGGGCACACTCCAGTGGCCGCTCGATAATGTCCGCATCACGCAGGTATTTGGAGACACCGATTTCGCCCGCAATGGCGCCTATGCCGGCAAAGGCCACAACGGCATCGACCTCGCCGCACCGATCGGCACACCGTTGCGCGCCGCACTCACCGGAACCGTCGTCGGCTCAGGCAATACCGATGCGGTCAGGGGATGCTATTCATTTGGCAAATGGGTGCTCATCCGACATGGCAACGGCCTCGACACCATGTACGCGCACCTCTCGCAAGTCAATGTCTCGCAAGGACAGCAGGTGAGCACTGGACAGCTGATCGGCTACACCGGCGAGACCGGCTACGCCACCGGACCGCACCTGCACTTTGGCGTCTATGTATCAAGCGCGACCCAGATCGTGAAGCTCGGGGCAGCGACCAACAAAACGACTCCGTGCGCCAACGCCGTCATGCCCGTAGCCCCGCTCTCAGGCTATCTGAATCCGATGAGCTATTTACCGGCGAATTAGGATGGATAAGGAATCTAAAAATCACGCAAAAGCGTCGGTATTTTAGCATATTGAATTGGCCCCTAGTAGGTGAATTTAAGATTAATCATAATCTAAAAGCTAATTGGTCCTTGTTTTAAGCCAATTAATGACCTGTGGATAACTTGCGTTTCCAATGTATCTTGTGTATACTTCTTAGTGAAGTCACCCGTGCCTCCTCCTGGAGTGTGCGGGTTTTCATATAGAAAATTAAGGAATATAATGGTCCGATGGAACCCAGTGGTAATGAAGAAGTTTGTATTTTTGTGGATGCTGGAAATTTTTACCATTTAGTATTGAAAAAACTAGGGGTCGACGAGGTTGATTTCGATTACGAAGGTTTTGCCACACTACTGGCTAACGGACGTCCAATCACTGAGCGGGGGAAGAGGTTTTACACTGGAACAGTGCGCGAAGTTGAGGGTGACGAACGTTCCAAGGCAAAAATGTCCAAACAAACATCTTTGTTTACAAGAATAAATATGAGTGGATGGGTGAGTAAGACCAGCAAGCTACGTCGCAGAGAAGAAATCCTTGTTATCGATGGAAGTGTCTCACAAGCAGAGGCACTGCATAATCTTGGAATACATGAAATACGACATGTAAAATTCCGTGAAAAGGGTATTGATGTTCAACTTGCCATAGACCTTTTGACAGGTGCTATGGATGACCGTTTTTCCACAGCGATTGTAGTAAGTTCAGATACCGATCTTGTTCCAGCTATTGCAGAGATCCGAGAAAGATTCGGAAAACGAGTCGAGTACGTTGGTTTTTCAATTGATGACCCTTCGGGAATACCGGACCGCTCAACAAAACCAATCCCAACATTAATCTACAGGACAGATACGCTTCGATCGTTCATCGACACTGATTTGCGACAGTTTGTTCTCCCAAAACCAACACCAGTACCCTCAACAAAAAGCTGAAATACACCCTCTGAATCAATCTCGGGGGATTTTGAGGTATACTGACCCCATGCCAAACAACAACCCAGATCAAAATCCTTTTGAGACGACCTTTAGGGCCCGTTCATAAATAAGTTCAACACCAAATGAACGGGCCCATAAGTGTAGTCCACAAATAACGGGTACGTTATGCGTGGACGAGCCCTTACCGAGGCGAGAATCTATCCCGAGATATTCTCGCTCCAGATCCGAGATGGCGCATTTTATATGGCTTTTCGGTCCGGCAAGCACACGGATGTCTTTGCCTCAAATCTCGTATTTGCCAAAAGGCTCGGCCGCATGATCCTGCGCCACATCGACGAATTGGATCTGATTTCCTGCAGGAACAATGAAGGCCGGTGGAACTCCACCGGCCTTTTTTCTTTTACATTTCTCTTTGAGGAAAAAAATAGGCCCTCAAAAAAAACAAATACAACTCCCCCAGATTTTAGAAAAAGAGGGAAGCGCGACTCCCCTAATCATATTGAGAGCGTAGCGCAGTGCTGATAGGTTGTGCGACATAAATATGTTAGTATGTTTGCATGACACTTCGACAACAACGTAAAACGGGTGGCCGAGAAATTCCCTGGACACTTGATGAACTAAAGAGCGGCCTCGCACACTTTTATAAAGAGCACGGCAAATATCCGACGGCAACCGAAGTCGATGCCTATCCATATCTTCCGTCGGCACGATCGATCGAGCGGCGATTTGGCGGACTCGTGAATCTTCGCACACAACTCAAGCTGGGAAGCAATGCGGATTTTCGCACCGGAGAGCATAGTTCGCGTCGCGCGCACCTTATCAATGACCGTGCCCACAAGACCGAACAGGTCGTTTTCGATTTTCTTACAAAACGATTCGGGCGCCAATTTGTGCATCGCGAATACTTCTTTACCGACGATCATCGAACGCGCGCGGATTTCTTCGTCTTTGATGATGGCGACGGTTTTTGTGTCGATGTATTTTATCCCAACAGCATCCGCAACCTGACCGGCTGCCTGAATCTCAAATTAAACAAATATGCAAGTGAGATGCTGACCAAATACCCGGTCATATTCTTGCAAATGAACGAATCTATAGACCAGGCGACGATCGATGGTTTGGTCGGTAGAAAGGAACGAAAACTTACGAGGGGACAGCATCTCATGTGCTGGGATACATTCCAAAGATTCTGTACATCACGCAGTGCACTCAAGATCAGCCGGTAAAAGGAATGCGTATGCAGATGTATACAAACGGCGCTATTCCAGACCAAAATAGGCTTATGTCGCACAACCTACACGCGTAAAAGATATATTGTGCGACGTTATACCGAGAAAGTTATCCACAGACCCGAGATTACTACACCACATCCCCTGTCAAGTTGTCTACCCACCTTTTTCCTTGAGTGCATCGTCAGTATTTTGTTTTTCATTATGTTTGCCTGCTTCTATATCTGATTTTTTCGCTCATATAGGGGTCTTACATCCCCTGCCGGCAGGGGTAGGGGGTATGCGGATTATCTTCTTCTGTAGCGACCAGAGACCCTTGCCTTCCCTCTCCCCTGTTCCCCTGCCAAAATAAAGACTGACGCCGGGGGTCCGGCGTCTGTCTTTTTTCCGATTCTTTTTTTATTCCTATTGTTGAGGTGGAACAAACACGATTGATCGACGAATAGTATCGAATGCCTCGATCAGCGCTGCGCGATCAAATTCGCGAACAGTGCCCGGTGGATAATTGCCGATCTGAGTCGAATGGATGAAGTATCGGATCGCTGTGCACGGCTGACTGCCGGAGAGCGCATACACCTGCTCTTCGTACACATTGCCCGCGGCTGCGCCGGAAGTCGTCGCGACCGAATACGCCACGCCACCTTCCTGCAACGCCTGCGCCTTCACGTCTGCCGGGATGTAAATATCGGCGGTGCACTTCTTGGCGCGCGGAAGCTGCTCGATCGAGATACCGGTATCATGGGCCGAGAGATTCGTGCCGGTCGCCATCTGCGTCGGGATGACAAATTTCACACCCGCGATCGGCTTCTTGGCAAATTGGTCATATGCATACGCATCGTTGACGGTAAAGTCTGCCGGATACACGAGTGAGAATGTCGTGGTCGCATACGTGCTCGTCGCCACCTGCTGCGGCTGTGTCGGCGTCGGCTCCGATGCCTCTACGGGCTTCTGCATAGACTGCGATGAGAAATACAGTCCGGCCGTGAGAGCGACCACGACCACGATGCCGATTCCGATGCCGAAATTGATAAGATTTCTTTTTTGCCCTCCAGTGCTTGGTTCCATAAAAAATACAAAATGATCGAACGTGGGTAATCTTTTTTATAGGGGCCAGTATACCAAAATCCTGTCCATAAAAAAACCACCGGCCCGAGCGGGGACCAGTGGCCTTAGTGTACCGACTACAGTATAGGATTCTTGTCGTCATCGCACTTCTGGGCGACATACCAACCCATCACGGCGATCACCATCGCAACTGCAAACGTCTGGAGCGATACGGACGCCGCCGCCATGTCACCGTAGTAGATCGCGCTCACACACATCGAGAGCCCGGCCATGAGCGCCACTACCAGCGCCAGATAGACCACGACCACGCACACCGCAGTGCACACAAAACGAAATGGATTCCGCATCTTCGTACCCTTTCTCGATTCCGTCTGGAGAAATGATAGTCCCCTAGTGGGACGTGGTCAAATCGTAAAATTAATCGTAAAAAATCCACGCATAAAAATATTCCTATTGTTGCCCTATAGGGCAACAATAGGAATATTTTTGCTGGAGTCCTTTTTGCTGGAGTCCATCGAAAATGCCCCATAGCTCTGCTTCGAGGATCGATGACACCTGTTTTTACCGGCAAGCGTCACTACTATGTTCTACAGAATTATTTCCATGTTATTTCCACGGGATCTCAAATTGTTCAAACTCGGGCAGGATCTTCTTGTCGTAGAGCAAGCGCGAGATCACTTCCGCATGCGAGAGCGCGCCCGTGAGCGCATTGTGCGGCTCGGGCTCGTCGGGAATGCCGCAGTAGTTGAGCACTGCGTCGAGATTGAGCTTGGAGTGGCGCTTCTGTGGATCGATCGGTGGCTGCACCCCGCGCTTCACCATATGCATCCATGCAAGCGAGTGTGTGTCGATGGTGCGGTGTGCAAAAGGCCACGAGAGCTTCGCGCGTTCAGCGGCTGCCTTGAGAAAATCACGATCGAAGGAGACGTTTTGTCCGGCAAGTGTACGCTCATCCGTGGAATAGCTCCATTCGACGAACTGCCGCGCAAGCTCGGCTTCGGTGATCTTGGTCGAGTCAGTGATCTGCTCGTGTGTGAAGCCGTTGACCTTCATCGCATCATCCTCAATATGTGCACCGTCCCAGATATGGCATTCTAAATAGACGCGATTGCCCGGATTCTCGAGCTCAAGAGCACCCACACTCACAATGGAGTGCTTGGCGTAGTTGGTCCCGGATGCTTCGACGTCGAGTACGATCATGCGCACATTATAAAGGAGCCGCTACGTATCACAATAGCGACTCCTTTGTGTTGTCGGACTAACCCTGCGCGGGCATATCGACTAATTGTGGGACTACCTCAAACACATCAGCGGGAAAGCAAAATTCCCTCCCCTCATCATCTATAGAAAATTCATGGAAATAGAGCCACCACTTTCTTTCTGAGTACAAGACTCTCTGGACGCGAAAGGTCTTCCCTCTCGCATCATCGCGAGTAAGAGAGCGATTCGACGATCCAATGTACCGGGAGAAAACCATCGAACCAAAGTTCTTTCCCATCCTCACGAAATCCCCTGCCCGAAACGGGCGATCCTTGATCTTGTCGCCCAGTGTGAGGCGCGCCTCGATCACACCACCCAGGTAGATCGCTTCGCGCGTATAGTAACTCCCCGTACAGTCGATCACGAGACCCGATCCAGATATCGCCGCCTGCGCGAACGAACGCTGGAATCTCTCCATGAGCTCATGGACAGGCCACTCATAGGCCTCTTTGTTTTCGAGAGACATATCCCTTCCTCCGTATGTGTGTACCGCTTCTGCGCAGCAATCTATCAAAGTATTGCTCTATCGTCCAGATATGACGGACAGGTACGACGACCCCTTGGTCGCACGCCCACCCCCGCAACACATACACTTATTTGTCGCTATAGCGTACTTTAAGTGTATGTAGGATATCGTAGGTTATTTAGGTCCCGTTCATAAGGCCCGTTAATTTGTGGACGAGCCCTTACTCACGAGACCTTTGCAATTCTTGGCCGGGCGATAACCCGCCTTCTGAGCCGCCTCTTCAGTGGCAAACCAAACCTGGTTTTCGGGCTTGAGGTTTGCCGCCCCGCCACACCAGGGAAATGAGTAGGTCGCACCGCCCCGAGAAGCCACATACTGCCCTCCCCTATTGATGCCACGCGGCTTGTCCGATATGGGCGCCTCTGAGATGGAGACAGGGAGTCGGGACGCCTCGAGGACAGAAAGACGGCCCAAACCAAAGCCAGAAAAGGCGACGAGAAATACGATCATAAAAAGGCCCCACTCCGCAATCCCCTCCTCCAGGAGACCCTTGCATTTGATGAGGAATTCCTGTATATTCTTCCTACTCGTGACCCCTTTCATGGCGGCCATGATACCAGAAAATAACCCACTATGGCACATACAAAAGCAGGCGGCTCAGCCAAAAACCTACGCGATTCCAATCCGAAGTACCTCGGCGTCAAGCGCGCCGACGGTCAGAAAGTCGCTACCGGCGAGGTCATCGTCCGCCAGCGCGGCACCAAGATCATGGCCGGCAAGAATATCGGCGTCGGCAAGGATCATACCCTTTTTGCATTGATCGAGGGCGTTGTCCGCTTCCACTCCAAGCGCAAAGGCAACTTCGACGGCACCACCACCCGCCGCCAGATGGTTGAAGTCGTCTAACATCTCACGTAATAATTGTAGTCCACAAATAACGGGTATGGTTATTTGTGGACGAGCCCTATATATTGCCCGGACAATAGTACTTGTTTATGATTCGCGGCCGCGAATCATAAACAAGTACTATAAAAATAGGAACGGGTTTGTTAGGTCCCGTTCATAAGTAACTGCAACACCAAATGAACGGGACCATAAGTGTAGTCCACAAATAACGAGTACGTTATGTGTGGACGAGCCCTTATTAACTAGCCCACCATTACAACAACAGTGAGACTCACACGCTTGCCGCCCAGCTGTACTGCAGCGGGAAAATCCCCTACCGTCTTGATCGGCTGATTAATGATGATCGCATCTTTGGGCACCGCGACACCGTACTGATCCTTGATCGCGCTTGCAATCTGATCCGGCGAAAGCTGTTTGTATAGGTGACCACTCTCATTTGCTTTTACACCCACCTCGACGCGGGCACCGGCAAGCTTCGCCAATATCTGCGCATATGCCGCATCGCGCGTGGCGGCCTGTTTTGCCTCTTCCTTTTGTCGGACCTCATGTGCTGCAAGTACAGCGGGAGTAGCCTGCTGAGCGAGGCCCTGCGGGATGAGGAAATTGAGCGCGTAGCCGTCGTTGACATCCTTGACCTGCCCGCGCTGCCCTACCTTTTTTACATCCTTGAGAAAAATGACTTTCATCCCGTTAGAGGCATTACAGTGCCGAATAGTTTTGTAATATGACCCGTAGGCGGCCAAACCAAGACACAGCCTCTAACGGGATTCATGCGCCCATTGTATGCAAAAAGGAGACCCGCGCAAACATGTACGTTTGCGCGGGCTTTTTTGAGAGCTTAAAGTCAAAACGGTCGCTATTTGCGATTGTCGAGATTTGCAGGCATCTTCGCCATCCCACCGCAAAAGAGAGGGAGCGACAGGAGCATGCCACCGAGTATCGCCACGGTACGCACAGGCTCGGAAAACTCAAAGTACATGCCGAGCCAACCCGGGATAATGATGCCCATCACGCCGATCGTAGCGATCGATGCACGCAGAGCAGAAAATCCGAGCCCCATCATGATCAGGAAGCTGAACGCGAACCCTGCGATACAGGCGACTATCCCCGCAACACTCGGCGAGAAAGCAGGCAAGAGAGCGTGCTGATACAAGAGACCCATGAAAGCACCGCTACCGATACAGAGACCTCCCCAGAGTGCGACGAATCGAGACCGCACCGCGCGGACATTTGCGACTATCAATAGAAAGGTATCACGTAGCATCACTACCTCCTCCGTTATTCATCTGCCCACACTATAGGACAACCTCCCCTTTCTGTCGAGCAGGTCTACTACGCACCTACATCTTGTTGATCACCTCTGCCGCCCTTTCCATCTGCACATCTTTCTTTTCTTTGATGAGCTCTTCGGTCGTCGTCGACATCACATCCGGCACGATGCCGTCATGTGGGATCTTTTTGCCATCGGGAGTGAGCCAGCGCGCGACAGTGACTTTGAGTGACGTGTCTTCAGTAATCGGGAAAAGCTCCTGCACGACCCCTTTACCGAAGGTATTGGTGCCGACGATCTTCGCGACCCCATGCGTCCGCAAGGCGCCCGCCAAGATTTCGGATGCAGACGCCGAACCCTTGTCGACCAAGACGACCATCTTGAGATTATCGTTGAAGATATCGTAGCCAAGCGAGCGATGCACGACATTGGGCACGTGACCGGCATAGTCTTCAGTGACGATCACGGCACCCAGCGGCAGAAACCAGCTTCCCATATTGACCGCACCATCGAGGTATCCGCCCGGATTGCCGCGCAAATCGAGGATGAGCTTGGTCTTGCCGCTTTTTACGAATTCGCGCAGCGCATCGCGGAAAAGATCGGGGGCATTGGCGGTAAAGGTGGCGACCTGGATCACAAATATCCCGTCCTCACGCACTGTGGTATTGACGATCGGTATACTGATGACATCGCGCGTGATCTCGATGACTCGCGATTCGCTCCACCCCAAGCGAAAGACGGTCAAAGCTACCACTGTGCCCTTAGGTCCACGGATGCGCTTGACTGCGGTCGTCACATCCATGCCTTCCGTCGAGACATCATCGATCTTGAGGATCACATCACCCGCCTTCATACCCGCACGCTCTGAAGGCGTCCCTTTCAGCGGAGAGACCACGGTGAGTACGCCTTTTTTGACGTCGATCTCCATACCGACACCTTCAAATGCACCACTCATGTCTTCGGCAAACTGCGTATTTTCTACCGGCGGGAGGAAGAATGTGTACGGATCATGGAGCGAAGCCGCGAGGCCGCTGATCATGCCGTAGACTTTTTGTTCGTTGAGTTCGGCGGTCGTCGTCGCAAGCGGTGTGGATGTGGAGACGGCATCCGGCACAAAATTGTCGTCGAGGATTTCCCATGCCTTCCACAAAGGATCCAGATCGACACCAGACGGCACACCACCCGAGAGCACCCCTGCTTGTACGAACGCAGAGTGTCCCGCAAAGAATCCTGCACCAAATCCCAGGACGGCAACCAATACGGTAGCGAGAATCGCCGTCTTGAGAGAGAGTACCGTGCGATCCTTTTCGTGCTGCATACGCGACATTATCGCATGCCATCGAAAACGCGCCACACCACTGGACTATCATTACGAGAGGTCAATATGCATTCCACCAGCTTCAGGTGATATACTGGGAAAAAATGTATGATTTCTAGTCTATGGCATACAGTGGCACATTTCTTCACGGTAGGACATGCTGTCGCCGGATCTTCTCGCGGAAAGACGAGAGCATCAAACCTCTATCTCTACAATACTCTCGGCAAGGAGCTCCAGCGATTTGATCTGCCAGAGCGCGTAAAAATGGTTCGCATGTACAACTGCGGACCGACTGTCTACGGCGTGCAACACATCGGCAATTTGAGCATGTTTGTCTTCACCGATGTCCTGCGCCGCACGCTCGAGAAAGACGGCTTCCCCGTCAAGCAAGTCATCAATATCACCGACTTCGGACACCTCACTTCAGACGCCGACGAAGGCGAAGACAAGATGACCAAAGGCCTCAAGCGCGAGAAAATGAAAGTCACCATGGAAAACATGGCGAAGCTCGCAGAGACGTACACGCAGGTATTTTTCGAGGATCTCACCAAGCTCAATATCGACATCTCCAAGATCGAGTTCCCCCGCGCTTCTGCCTACATCCCCGCACAGATCGCCATGATCAAAGCGCTCGAGGAAAAGGGCTACGCGTATCGGACCGCAAACGGTGTCTACTATGACACCTCACGCTTCCCTGCGTATGGTGCGCTGGGCGGCATCAATCTCGAAGGCTTGCAGGCAGGTACGCGTGCCAT
>VGJQ01000026.1 GCA_016867375.1 Candidatus Kaiserbacteria bacterium
TCACCTGCCAGCCGCTGCCGGGCTCCGGTGCTGAGCCCGTGACGCGTACGGCGACGGTCAATATTGTGCCGGTGTTTATTGAGACGTAGGGGATACTGCGCTCGCGTTTCCCGTGTCTTCGTGTATGCTCCCTATGTCATGCGGCCAATTCGTTTCGAATTAGAGAAGAAGGGGAAGGGTCTTGCGCGTGCGGGTGTACTCAAGACGCCGCGCGGCGATATCAAGACACCTGCCTTCATCGCCGTCGGCACCAAAGCGACAGTCAAGGGCATTACGCCTGATCGTTTTGCCGAGATTGGTATGCAGGGCATTATCGCCAACACGTACCATCTCTACCTTTCTCCGGGAGAAGATCTGATCGAAAAATCCGGCGGTATCCACATTTTCATGGGCTACGACGGACCGATCATGACCGATTCCGGCGGCTTTCAGGTCTTCTCACTTGGTGAGGGTTTTGGTAAAAGTATCTCGAAATTTTCCGCCGGAGAGTCAGACTCTCCAAGCTTGGAGAGTCTGACTCTCCGCCGTACACTTTCTGTATGGAGCGAAGAACTCGCGACTTCTCATGGCAAGCTTGCAATCGTCGATGATGAGGGGGTGACATTCACCTCGCATCTCGATGGGTCGCTTCATCGCTTCACGCCGGAGCGCTCGATCGAGATTCAGCACAAGCTTGGTGCGGACATCATCTTCGTCTTCGACGAATGCACATCGCCAACTGCTGATTACGCATACCAAAAAGAGGCGATGGACCGCACTCACCGCTGGGCGCGGCGTAGTCTCGCAGCACATCGCCAGAGTCACGTGCACGACAGTGCGCAAGGCATCTACGGCATCGTGCAGGGCGGACGATACGAAGACCTGCGGATCGAGAGCGCACAATACCTCGCCGACATGGATTTTGATGGGTACGGTATCGGAGGTTCCTTTACCAAGGAAGACATCCTGGGAATCCTCGACAAGGTCAATAGTAATCTACCCGAAGGTAAGCCGCGTCACCTGCTTGGTATTGGCGAGCCAGAAGATCTCTTCATCGGGGCGCAGGCTGGGGTCGATACATTTGACTGTGTCGTCGCCACACGCCGCGGCCGCACGGGGTCTATCTACACGCCTGATGGACTCATCATCATCAAAAATACGCAGTATAAAGAAGATTTCACACCGATCGATCCGGAGTGCGATTGCTTCGTCTGCGCGCGCTATACCAAAAGCTATATCCACCATCTGTTTCGTACCGGAGAGATGCTCGGTCCTGTGCTCGCGACCGCGCACAATCTTCGTTTTCTTACGCGGCTGGTTGAGAATATCCGTCAGGCGATTATTGACGATCGATCCGAAGAATTTCAAGTAGCGTTTTTGCGACGCTATAAAAACGGATAAAAAACCGGCTGACAATTTTCCCAATTGGGAAAATTGTCAGCCGGTTTGTAATGAGAGGGGAAGCTGGTAGAGTGCTGACATGGAAGGTATATTCAAGCTCAAAAGCGCCTATGAGCCTGCCGGGGATCAGCCGCAGGCTATTCGTATGCTTGTCGAGGGGCTCAGAAACGGCGCACGGCATCAGACGCTTCTGGGTGTGACCGGTTCGGGCAAGACTTTCACTATCGCCAATGTGATCGAGGCGGTGCAGAAGCCGACGCTCGTCATCGCGCACAACAAGACCTTGGCTGCGCAGCTCGCCGCGGAGTATCGCGAATTTTTCCCCGACAATGCCGTGCATTATTTTGTCTCGTACTACGACTACTACCAGCCGGAGGCGTATATGCCCGTGACCGATACTTTCATCGAGAAAGAAGCGATGGTCAATGAAGATATTGAGCGCTTGCGCCATGCGGCGACACAAGCACTGCTTACCCGTAAAGATGTGATCATCGTCGCCTCTGTCTCCTGTATCTACGGACTCGGTAGCCCGGAAGAATACGAAAAGGTCAACATGAAGATCGTCCGCGGCGACACCTTGACCAGAGCAGCATTCACGCGGCAGCTTGTGTCGATGTATTTTGAGCGTGTCGCAGGTGACCTGAGTCCCGGTACCTTCCGTGCGCTCGGCAGCGGTGTCGAGGTGATGCCTGCCAACGAGCGGGTGATCTATCGCATCGACCTCTCTGGCGGCACAATCGCCAAGATCGAAGAGATAGATGCGATCACTCGTGCGATCGCACACACACATGATTCGATTTTCATCTTTCCTGCCAAGCATTATGTGACACCAAAAGACGTACAAGATGCGGCAGTCGCTGATATCGAAGCTGAGCTCAAAGAGCAACTCACGCGTTTTGACGCATCGGGCAAGATCCTCGAGGCCGAGCGGCTCAAGCGCCGCACGCGCCAGGATATTGCGATGATCCGTGAGTTTGGCTACTGCAACGGTATCGAGAACTACTCGCGGCATTTCGATCGGCGACAGCCTGGCGAGCCCGCGCATACGCTCCTTTCATACTTTCCGCACCTGGCCGATGGTGCCCCCGATTTCCTCACTGTGATCGACGAATCGCACGTGACGGTGCCGCAGATCGGTGGTATGTATGCGGGCGATCGTGCACGTAAAGAGACCCTGATCGAGCACGGATTCCGCCTGCCGAGTGCGGTGGACAATCGCCCGCTCAAGTTTGAAGAATTTGAGCAGCGCGTTGGGGCCACGATCTACACGAGCGCGACTCCCGGCAAGTACGAGCTTGAGCACAGTGAAAAGCCGATTGAGCAGGTGATCCGCCCGACCGGACTTGTCGACCCAGAGATCATCATGCGTCCGATCGTCAGCGGCCCAGCAAGGTCCGACCTTGCTGATTTACAGCAAGGTCGGACCTTGCTGGAGTATCCCGGGCAGGTCAAAGATTTTATCGCGGAGGCCGAAAAGGTGACCAAGCGCGGTGCTCGCTCTATGGTCACCGTACTCACCAAGAAAATGGCCGAAGATCTCACGACGTTCCTCACCGAGCGGCAGATACGCGCGCGCTACATCCATAGCGATGTCAAGACGATCGAGCGTATCGAGATACTGACCGATTTTCGCAAAGGGGTCTTCGATGTGCTCGTCGGCGTCAACCTCCTGCGCGAAGGTCTCGATCTTCCCGAAGTCGAGCTTGTGGGTATCCTCGATGCGGACAAGGAAGGATTCCTCCGTAGCGAGACATCGCTCATCCAGACGATCGGCCGCGCCGCGCGCAATGTCGCAGGGCGTGTAATCGTCTATGCCGACTCTATGACTGGCTCATTGCAGCGGGCGGTGGATGAGACCAATCGTCGTCGCGCTATCCAGATCGCCTACAACGAAAAGCATGGCATCACGCCCAAGACCATCGCGAGCAAGATCAAAGACATCGTCGGCGACATCCAAAAGGCCCGCACGCGCGCGGTCGACAACCTCGCCGAGACCGACATGGCCGCATATGGCGGTGATGTGAAAAAGCTGATCAAGGCCAAACGGACCGAGATGCATGCGGCGGCCGACGCACTCGATTTTGAGACGGCGGCACTCCTGCGCGATGAGATAGCGCGTCTTGAGACGCAGATGAATGAGGGAGCCAAAAAGACCAAACGAAAGGGTGCAAAATAGAAAACGGCGCACAGGGACACCTGCGCGCCGAGTATTTGAAGGATCAGTGGGTGGGAAGCGTGAGCCCCATCAAGCAAAGGAAGGTGACTCCGACTATCACTGTGGTGATACCGAAGGCCATATACAACACCACTAAATGCGTAAGGGCCTCGCAGTTGTCGTCTTTTTGCGGCACCGGGATCCAAAGACACTTCCCATCAGGACCGTACAACATAGTGGACTCCTCATGTATCCCTCATTGACCTAATCTTTATATATAACTACTGAATCAGAGTGTCAAGCAAATTCCTGGGGATGATATACTGGGGGACATGCTTCAGATCCAAGAAAATGTCCCGCTTGCGCCGCTCACCACCTTTCAAATCGGTGGCAGTGCCCACTATTTCTTTGAAGCGGGTACGGACAACGACATCCATCGCGCTGTGGCATGGGCGCAGGAGCGCAAGATACCATTTGTCGTGATTTCCGGCGGCAGCAATATTCTTTTCAAAGACATGGGGTTCGACGGCCTCGTCATACGCATCCGCACGATGGACTACGCGTTCGATAAAGGTGTGCTCCATGTCGGCGCCGGGTGCGATCTGCTCACGATCATTCGACTGGCGAGCGAGCGCCGCTTGGGTGGATGGGAAAAGCTTGCCGGTATTCCTGGCTCGGTCGGCGGTGCTATCCGCGGCAATGCGGGGGCATTCGGCTCCGAGATCAAGGATTTCATAACGACGATTGAGGCGTTCAATACGCATACGCATGAAATGAAAACATTTCTCGTTTCGGAGGTCGCGTTTGCATACCGGACCAGCTTTTTTAAGACACATCCGGAGTGGATCATCTTGCGCGGATCATTCGTGCTTAAAGTGACAGACGTCGGCGAAGGGGAAACCCTGATCAAGGCGACGATCGCCGAGCGTGAGAAGCGACACCTACAAAGCGTAAAAGCGGCCGGTTCGTATTTTATGAATCCTGTTGCCCCGGACGCCGTGCGCGCGCAATTTGAAGAGGAGAAGAAGACGGTCGCGCGCGAGGGTCGCGTCCCTGCCGGCTGGCTCATCGAAAAGGCGGGAATGAAAGGTGCGACAGAGGGCGGTGCACAGGCGAGCGAGCAGCACCCCAACTACATCATCAATACCGACAATGCTACTGCCGTAGACGTACTCGCGCTTGCCGAGCGGATCAAGCTGGCGGTCAAAGAGAAGTTTGGTGTGACGCTGCAAGAGGAAGCGGTGCGTATGTAATAGAAACACAGTGTCGTTGACTTTCCTTTTTGAGCATGCGATGTTTGATTATAGATACTCAATCGGAATGACTAGAGTAGGAGGGTGTCATGCCAATTGTCACCTTGGTCGCGAATGTGTGTCTCCTGTGGTTCAATGGCACAGTGCATTGTCAGGAGCTAGTGATTAGTAATCGATTTTTTGAGCCTCAATTTAATCAGGTGACCTGTAGCTATCTGGGGCAACACATTATCGACGGGTATATTAAAGCGAACCCAGAGACATTTAAGGGGATGACGGTCTATTCAATTGGTAAGTGGCGTTGCCACCCGGGTGAATATAGCCCTAAGGTTCCTGTCTAGAGAAAAGGCCCCGCGAACGTATCCGCGAGGCCTTTTGAACGCGGCTGATTTGTGTGCTAGCATCATGCGTACATACCCCTCGCGCTGAGCAAGGGGTCAACATGGTATGTCAAAAAATCACGAAAGTCAGCATAAAATCATCATAAAAGGCGCTCGCACGCACCCCGGTACCACAAGCCCCGAAGGGCTTGGCTACGGGGCAAGCAATCTTGGCAAAATAATTGTTAAGGGTGCACGGACTCATAATTTGAAAAACATTTCGGTCGAGATGCCGCGCGATAAGATGGTGGTCATCACCGGCCTTTCCGGTTCGGGTAAATCCTCGCTTGCATTCGATACTATTTTCGCCGAGGGGCAGCGTAAGTACGTCGAGTCGCTCTCCGCCTATGCACGCCAATTCTTGCGCCAGATGCAGAAGCCCGAGGTGGATGAGATCAGCGGCCTCTCGCCCGCCATCTCAATCGATCAGAAGAGCCGCTCCAACAATCCACGCTCGACGGTCGCCACCATCACCGAGATTTACGACTATTTGCGCGTCTTGTATGCGCGTATCGGCCACGCGCATTGTCCAGAGTGTGGGCGCGAAGTGCGCAAGCTCTCCAATGAGGAGATTTTGGAAAAAGTGCTTAACGTCGTCGAAAAAGCTCCTGTTGTGGAGGTCAGACCTCCACAAACGGCTAAAAAGCTTACTAAAAACGTCTCGGATGCCAAGATCTGCATCAGTTCGCCCGTCGTGGTGGGGCGCAAGGGCGAGTACTATCAGCTACTCTATGATCTCCTCAACAAAGGCTATGAGAAGGTCGTGATCGATGGTGAGGAAAAATCGCTTCGCGAGCGCATTGTGCTTTCCAAAAATGACCGTCATGATATCGACGTCGTCGTCGACGAGATTTTCGTCTCCGAGTTTAAGGATGATCCCAAAGGCGCCCGTGAGCGCGCCAGTGAGGCGATCGAGCGCGCACTGAGTGAATCCGAAGGTCTCGTGCGTATCACCAGTCCTTCGACTTCCCTCGACTCCACTCGGGATACATCGCTCGGGACGGACATGAACTCCTCTTCGAGTCGAGTCATGTCCGCAAAATTTATGTGTGCATACGACGGATTCTCATTTCCCGAGGTCGAGCCGCGCCTCTTTTCATTCAATAGTCCGTATGGCGCTTGTCCAGAATGTAAAGGGCTCGGCACCAAGTTCCTCTTCTCCGACGAGGCGTGCGACGTGTGCCATGGTACGCGCCTACGCTCGGAAGCACTCAATGTGTTTATAAAACATGAAACTCAAAACGATAAACAAGAAATAGGGGCGAGGAAAAACATTGTTGAAGTTGCATCCCTTTCGATCGCGGACGCGATGTCGTTTTTCGAGAATATCGATTTGAGTCCTAAAGAGCAGGACATTTCGCGCGTCGTGATCAAGGAGATTACGAGCCGCCTGCAATTCATGCTCAATGTTGGTATCGAATACCTCACACTCAACCGCAAGGCCAACACACTCTCCGGAGGCGAAGCACAGCGTATCCGGCTCGCTTCGCAGCTCGGGTCAGGACTTGTCGGTGCGCTCTATGTACTCGACGAGCCGACGATTGGCCTCCATCAGCGTGACAACGATAAGCTTATCGACACACTCAAACATCTGCGCGATCTCGGCAACACCGTGATCGTCGTCGAGCACGACGAAGACACGATCTATGCATCGGACTATATCATCGACATTGGCCCCGGTGCGGGCGTGCATGGCGGTAGTGTGGTCGCTTCCGGCTGGCTCGATGATCTGCTTACGGCCAAGACCAACAAGAGCGGCTCGCGCACGCTCGCATATCTGCGTGAGGAAGCAGCCATCGAGATACCCGAAAAACGCCGTACGTCGGATCGCGGCAAGATCAAAATCCGCGGCGCCAACCGCTTCAACCTCAAAAATCTAAATGTCGATGTGCCCCTCTCCAAGCTCGTCTGTGTCACGGGTGTCTCCGGATCGGGCAAATCGACATTCCTCTATGAAATCCTCCATCGCAATCTCCAGGCCCGCTTTGACAAGCGCTGGCGCTCCGCCAAGACCTACAACGCCAAAGAGTTTTCCGGCACCGAATACCTCGGGCGAGCGATCCTTATCGATCAGTCGCCGATCGGGCGCACGCCACGCTCCAATCCGGCGACCTACACGGGTGCCTGGACGCATATCCGCGACATGTTTGCGATGAGCGAAGAGGCCAAAGCGCGCGGTTGGGGGCCGGGTCGTTTCAGCTTCAATGTGAAGGGTGGCCGCTGCGAGGCGTGTCAGGGCAACGGGCTCATCGCCGTTGAAATGCACTTCTTGCCGACCGTCTACGTGACGTGCGATGTCTGCAACGGCAAGCGTTTTATGAAAGAGACGCTTGAAGTCAAATATAAAAAGAAGAATATTCACGACGTACTCTCGATGACGGTCGAAGAAGCATATGCATTTTTCGAGGATATCCCCGCGGTCGCCGATCGCTTGCAGACCTTGATCGACGTTGGTCTCTCATACCTTGAGCTCGGTCAGAGCGCGACGACGCTCTCCGGCGGCGAGGCCCAGCGTGTGAAGATCGCCTCGGAGCTCTATCGTCCGCTCATCACCAAGAGTATCTACCTGCTCGACGAGCCGACGGTCGGCCTTCATTACGACGACGTACAGAAGCTCATCGACATCCTCCAAAAGCTCGTTGATCGCGGCAATACCGTGGTCGTGATCGAGCACAATCTCGATCTGCTCAAATGCGCCGATTACATCATCGACATGGGTCCCGAGGGCGGGGCGAAGGGCGGTCAGATCGTAGCGACCGGCACACCCGAAGAAGTCTCAAAAACCGACGGCTCGCACACAGGGTATTACCTCAAGCGGATATTCAAGAAGGCAAAGCAAAAATAGGAACACGCCGCGACCAATATATAGGTCGCGGCGTTTTGCTCTAGAAGAGCGGATCATAGAGCCACCTGCCGAACAGAATGATGGCGAGGATCGCAGCCCAGAATGGCACACCCAGAATGATGGTACGCCATGTACGGACCGCGCGCGGCTTTTCCTGTGCGCGTTGATAGGACTCGACGACCTGTGACCAGATTTCAAGGATCCACAGGATGGTCGCTGTGAGAAGCAGGAGTCCGCCCCAGCCCGCCCATTCCATCGACGGACTTTCGCGGTGGTAGTTCGAGATGTGAGCGCCTACAATGATCACGAGTCCGAGCGGTACGCCGAGGCGCGTGAAGTACCAACGAGCTATCTGTAACATGTAAACCTCCATTGCTGGGAGTGGCCTAGCCTGTTGGTACTATACTACCGGATTGTTAAAAGTCAATTTACCCTCGTTCCACATGTCTGATACAATAGTCTTTTAGTATGCTCTCTCAAATGAATAGGAGTGTCGGATGACCATTACCTTGGTCGCGAAGCAACATTATAATGGGCGTCTCTATCGCGTACGAGAACTCATTGAGCTCGGCGCGTTTGAAAACGGCTACTTGAGCGTCCCTGAAATGGAGGGGCGTGTGCCGATGCGGTATCCGCATTCGTGGCAAGCACGCACCATCATCCAGATGGCGCGACAGACGCAGCCAGCGAGCGGTTTGGCATGGGGAGCGGATTGGTGCGGGAGACAAGTGTATCGCATCGAACAGGTTTGTTTGTCGCCCCATGAAAGAAAAGAGTCTACTTTGCCGCTAGAATGCATCGGCAATGCAAGTACGATAAGAATTCTGTACTTCTCGCCGCGCTCGATCAACACGGGTACCCCGCTCAAAGTGTTCGTCAAGGATTACTTCAAGAATCGTAAAATTCCGCATGCGCTCATGAGGCTCCTTACGGAAAAGATTCGCGAGCGCGATCGCAATGTGTGGGTTACGTATTCGGCACAAAGAGAACTCGGCCAACTCATGGGAGAGGGATTTCCCTTGGCAGCCGAATGACTCATGTCGCGGCTAGCGTATGCTAGCCGCGACATTCTTTTTCATATAATGTGGACGTATGCAGAGAGACGAACTCAAAAAATACGACCTTCCCGATGCGCCTGGCGTATATATTTTTCTTAGTGCGCCGGAGCGAATCAGAGGGGGGCGTGATGCACGGCGCAAGATCCTGTATGTCGGCAAAGCGACATCGCTGCGCGATCGCGTGCGCAGCTATTTCGGGAGCAGGCTCATCGAGTCGCGTGGCGAGAGGATCGTCGCGATGATCGAGCGTGCTACAAAGCTTGATTGGCAGGAGACAGGTTCAGTCCTCGAAGCGCTCATCCTCGAAGCAGCGCTCATCAAGAAGCATCAGCCGCCGTACAACGTCGACGAAAAAGACGACAAAAGCTGGAATTATGTCGTGATCACCAAGGAAGATTTCCCGCGTGTGCTCCTCGTGCGCGGCCGCCTTTTGACAAAAAACCGTAAGGCGACGCCTTTCGAAATAAGCCATATTTTCGGGCCGTTCCCGCATGGCGGCCAGCTCAAAGAGGCACTCAAGATTGTGCGCAAGATCTTTCCATATCGCGATACCTGCACCCCCTGTCCCGAAATGTCAAAAGTCAGACTTTTGACATCGTCATCGTTTGTCAAAAGTCTGACTTTTGACAGGCTGACTTTCGAAAAAAAATCGCGCGTTTGCAAACCATGTTTCAATCGTCAGCTCGGCCTGTGTCCCGGCGTGTGCTCGGGTGAGATGAGCAAGGCGGAATACGCGACGAGTGTTAAGCATATCGCGCAGCTGTTCTCGGGAAACATGAAAGGCCTCAGGCGCATGCTTGCGCGGGAGATGAAGGTGGCTTCCGTCAGCGAGCAGTTTGAAAAGGCATCCGTCATACGGCGGCAGATCGCAGCGCTCGAACACATCCGCGATGTATCGCTCATCAAGCCCGAAAAAAACTCTTCGAGCGTCTCGGGCCAGGGGATGAGTATACGCATCGAAGCATACGACATCGCGCATACTGCCGGCACCGAGACGGGCGGTGTGATGACCGTGGTGCAGGATGGTGAGCCTGTCCGCGCGGCGTATCGCAAATTCATCATCCGTACTGTGACCAATAACGACGTGGCGGCGCTGCGCGAGACGCTTTCTCGCCGGCTTGCACATGCCGAGTGGCCGCTCCCGCGCGTCTTCACAATCGACGGAGGTGCAGCACAAGTGCGTGCCGCACAAAGCGTCCTGAAAGAAGCGGGGATTGAAATCCCTATCGTCGGCGTCGTCAAAAATGAGGCGCATAAGCCGGAGCGTCTGATAGGGGATGCAAAAGCTGCGCGGATGTACGAGCGTGAGATACTCCTCGCCAATGCCGAGGCCCACCGATACGCAATAGGTTGGCATCGTACGCGCTTGCGCAAACGCTCGATTTGACCTACTCTGCTTCGCAGTTAATCTCGGTACCTAAAGGAGAGAAAGATGTTCAAGTCGATTAAAGAAATCAGACCGGCGCTTATAGCCGTGGCCCTATTTTCTCTCATCGGAGCAGCGTGCGCCGTAGGATTTATCCACGTGCCGCATATGGTTAATTCCGCAATACTCGGCCGTAAATAAGGACGGTATGACGAGCAAAAGCCGCGCGAGCATACGCGCGGCTTTTTTTGTTACAATACCATCACTATGACAGAGCGCGTGTTCATCGTCGATTATGCATATGGCTTTCATGCCGATACCTGCGAGGTGGATTACGTATGCCGCCTGCGCTCGCTCTCGACGATACGCGCATTCAAATGCTATCCGCATGCGCGCATTGTCCTTGCGGCAGGTCTCACAGAGCGGACGGGGGATTGCGGCCCGCTCGCGAGTTGGTATCGCGCCAACTCTGTATGTGACGAAGCTCAAACCGCGGACGATGCGTGAGTATGTGATCGAGTGTCTGAAAATCCCTCGTGATGTCATCCGTGCGCTTGCACACGCGGTATCCCCATGAAAAAGAGCCGCGCGATGCGGCTCTTGAAAGTTTGTTATTTTACCGATTTTTGGCAGTGTATAGCTCTCCGCATGTATCCACCTGAGGCTCTGAAATAACGAATCCCGTCCATCAAGTCGATAAAGTATCCGCCCTGCTCGATGCGCGCGTTTACTTCGCTGATATCTTTGAATGGCATGCCCACAGGCATATTCGGGTCGGTCAGACACGATATGACCTTCCTGATCACATTGTCTGTCTCTTGCATCGACGTAAGAGCGATTGGCTGTGGCGCGGAGGCTTGCGGTGGGCCCGACCACCACATGTACCCCAGAAAGCCGATGAGACTCATAAGGAGCATCAGTACCGCGACGTGCGCCCTTTTCTCTGATGCCGGCATCTTCGATGCTGTGGCGTGCGGCTTCATTTGAGTAGACCTCTTTCGACACGAGTTAAAGCTAGTCGCACATTAACATCAGTGGTAATACATGTCAACTATTTTTCCACGACTCTCATCAGGTGTGCAGCAATGCGCACAAGCACGGTGATATACTATATGCATGATACGCACGAAAGTCGGTGTGTTGCGCGGTGGGACGTCTAGTGAATATGACCTCTCGCTTAAGACGGGTGCGTCGATCCTCGCGGCATTGCCGGAAGAAAAATATGAGACGCGTGATATCCTGATAGACAAGCAAGGTACGTGGCATAGCCGTGGCATGCCGAGCACGCCCGCTCGCGCACTTACGCAGATAGATGTCGTGCTCAATGCCGTGCATGGTGGCATCGGCGAAGATGGCACCATCGGTCGCATCCTCGCGCGATCCGGTGTCCCATTTGCTGGCTCAGTCCCCTATGCGTCTGCACTTGCATTTCATAAGGGCCGTGCGCGAGAAGCTTTGATGCGTAGCGGTATCCGTATGCCGCAAGGGCTTCCATTTTCGGTGCGCGATAGGATCGATACGGGTGAAATGGCGCGTGCCGTATTTGCACTCATCCCTCCGCCATATATAGTGAAGCCTTTTTCCGAAGGTGCGTCGCATGGTATCCGGATTGCGCGCACGATCATCGAGCTACCCGACGTGATCGGTGATGTGCTCGATGCATACGGTGGTGCGGTCGTCGAAGAATTCATCCGTGGACATGAGGTCAGTGTCGGTCTCATTGAGGGATTTCGCGGTGAGAAGCTCTATGTGCTCCCGCCCGCGCATACGATCATGCCCGGCATGACGCATCCGGACAGGCGCGGCTGGCATTTCATCACACCCGAATCGCACCGCGACGCATCTTTGACACACAAGGTCCCGAGCTCGTTTACCCACCAAGAGAAGCGGGCGCTTGCAGATATCGCGCGTAGGGCGCACCTGGCGCTCGGGCTAGGGGCTTTCTCCCGTGCCGATGTGATCCTCACCCCGCGTGGGCCGTACCTGCTCGAGGTCAATACAATCCCTGGCTTGTACCCTGGAGCGTCATTCCCACACATGCTAGAAAGCGTCGGCTCCTCTGTACGCGAATTCGCCGAGCATGCGATCATGCTTGCGCGGAGGTGATAGAATACGTGTGTGGAAAAGATACAAAGATTTGGTATACGGAATCCCGTCGAAGGTAAGGAAGGGAAAGAATCTCCCGAAATGTTCCGCGCCTCGCTTGGTTTTGATTTTATATTCACTACGGATGAAAAGGGTGTCTTACATTGCGTATGTATCGAGATCAACGGGCATGATAGCGGAGTGGTCGGTGTCCAAGAGATTCCAAAAGGTCAGATCGATACCATGCACAAAACGGTCGCTGGTATACGGGCGACCGAGCATCCCGAGATGGCGCGCAAGTTTAAGATAGCAAATGAAGTTCTAACGGATATTCACTCAAAGGAATTCACCCCTTCACCGGAGGGATTGAAAAAAATACATGGATACATGAAAAAGAGCCTCAAGACGCAACCCACATTTTCCTTTGCGTACCAAAATCCAGATTTTATCGAGGACATGACGCGCGACAAGCGTATACAGGAGCGCTATATCCCCGAAGAATATCGACCACGTACCTGGCATCCAGGAGACAATCCGAGTTCCCCGACTGGCGCATGGGTGGTGAAGTATTATGATTCCCGCGGAGGGGACGATGTGCATGTCGTACCCAATGAGCATTTCCCTGATACCCTCTCCGATTTGGGGCCGAGAGTCGAAAAATATGTG
>VGJQ01000027.1 GCA_016867375.1 Candidatus Kaiserbacteria bacterium
CTTCACACCCGGATCTATGACGATCCCTGTGTGATCGCCGCCGAGATAACAGACGTCGCACTTCTTGGAATACACCGACACTGAGGGCTCACGAGATTCATATCTGAATAACTGCTCGGGAGTCGGGTACTTGGTGGCAGCAGACGCGGGCGCCGCTCCTCCACCCGCTACGCCCGTACGCTCTCCGAGAGGCAGGTCGCGTACGGCACCAGGCGGGGTAAAAGGCTTACCTGATGGGAATTGCACGACATTGCCCGATTGAGCAGCCTGCCGCGCGGCTTGCTGCTCATAAAAGAGCTGCACATCGGATTTTACTGGCGGGACATAGGTGGGAAGATCGTTTGCCCGCAAGAAATCATCAAGCTTCTGTGTAGCAGACTTTTGGAGAATAGGGGCCTCTACCTTGCCACCTTGGATGAGGGTAAGATTCCCCGATGGAGCCGATCCGGGAGCGATATTATCATTGGCAGGGGGACGATAAGCGAGCTCGCGCACTCCAGACGCATTGGGTATGGAACTGATGGTTAGCGGAGTGGTAGTTCGTGGGACGCCAGCCGCATACGAATCACCGATCGCTCCTCCAAATCGCGCCACTGGCGTCTCGCTACCCAGGCGTGCTATAGGACTCTCGAGCAAGCTACGCGATATGCCAGACGACGGCGCTCTACCCACTGTCGGGAAAGCCTGCTCGAATTGACCGGCAGTACCAAGACGTGCTTGAGTCCCCAGTCCCGCACTTCGCGCTAAGTCGTCTCCGAAAGATACTGTTGCACCACCGATGTTGATACTCGACCGAATATTTGAAGTCGGTATGATCGCTCGTGATTCCAATCCTATCGGCCCGGCGACTGTCTCGATGGCGCGAGTCAATGCGGGGCCTGCACGCTCACCAATCCACGTGGCCCCAGCTACAAATCCGCGACCCACAGCACCCGCCGCAGGGCCCAGGGCCGGCACTGCGATAAGATTAATCGCATGGATACCTTGTTCCTGACTAATCTCTGCCGGCGTCTTGTTCACAAGATCGAATTGTTTCTGTGAGAGGCTCTCTAGACCAGTCACGTTGAGGCCGCTGGTCAGCATACTTCCTGCAAAACCTGTAGTTAGAAAGTCCCCCACCTTGAGTGCGCCTGCAATAGCTTTGCTGCCCGGTTGTTCTGTCCACGAAGTCGACTGCCATGCCCTATCTGCATTGGCACTCAATCCCGCAAGATAATCTCGTGCTGTGCGCGGAGCATAACCCCAATCAATACCGCCCGTCTCGATACGTTTTGCTTCTGCAATGGCAGCATTGAGTGTATTTGTATACTCTGGGCTTCGCGGTTGGAGATTCATCGCCTGTTTTGCCATGTAGTCGGCATAATCCGCACGAAGGACATTGCCAGTCGTCCCGTATCTATCCATAGCGGCAAGAGAGTCCGTCAGTATTTGGTTGGAGAATTTCCCCTCGACAGTTGATGGATTCGAAAGCAATTGTTTTGCCGCCTGTTCGCCATAGTAGGAATCTAAATTAGCTAAACCACCTGCGAGATGACTTAATTGTTCTCGCGCGACCGGATCGTTGGTTGCTTGAATAGAATTACCAATGCTCGCAAGTGCCTGGTCTCTGGCAGGCATGTTGTTGTATGTTTGGACCGCAGCAGTATGGTCCTGTATAGCATTATTGAGGATTTCTGCGTTTATGTTGCGTGTCGTAAGCGCCTTGTTGTAGGCTGTAATGGAGTCATTCACACTTTTCTGAAGCTCTACCGCTTTTGGATAGTCTGCTTGCGAATATTTGTATACAGGGTCTCCGGTCTTTGGGTCTTTTGATACAACTCCATTATGACTGGCAGAAAGATGATTGATGTCATAGGTGAATTTTGCAAAGTCGGCATCCCTCATCTTATTCTCAGCTTCTTTTAGGGCGGCCTCAGAGGCTTGATAGGGGCCCGCGGCAATATCAACGCGTACCTGTGCATCATCTATGTTCGTTTTTAACCCCTCCATCTTTTGACGGGCCCTTTCTGCCGCTGAAGCGCCGTCGTCATATGGCGTGAGATTTTTGTTGTACATTGATCCAATACTCGACTGCTCTGGTGGTGAAAATGGTATGCCGCTTTCTGTTCGTGGCGTAACTAAATCTCTGGATGGTGTTGGACTCATTCGAAGCAGTGAATCTTCGGTGATTGATCCTAATTGAGATCCGGGGGTAATCCCCTGACTCGCAAGAAAAGCGTCCCGAGAACTCAAGGGAGTATTTATCACGCTGGATGGACTGAATGTCGTCCCAGTGTGTGATTGCATAAACGAATCGATCGCTGAATAGTTTCGTGCCACTCCCGATTCTGGGCGTAAACCGAGAGCAGAATCAAGCTGTGATGAACCATACGGTAATATCTTTACCCCGTTCGCAAAATCATACTTGCCGATAGTCGGATTGGTGCCAAGTCCCGAAAGATTTGCATATGGAGCGGGACTACTGATGCCTGCGACATTGTTTGCAAGCGTACCGGCCGCCGGTGCTTTCACACCAGACAAATCTGCAGATAGATATGATTGATCGCTTGCAAAGAATGGCAATTGACTTCCACCACCTCCCCCACCCCCTGACTCAAACGAACCACCCCTACCAATCGGTGCTAGTGGTGGATTCCAACCGTTGAGATTAAATGCTTGCCACCCTGTCTGCGTCCCGAAGAACGGATTCCCAAGATTTGCACCCGGTATCGCGCCGACACCCGGCGCAGTCGCTTGACCGAGCGCGATTTGCTGATACAGCGGGGAGCCGTTGAGTGCGAGCGGGATGCCATTGGAAGACACTCCTCCGAGACAAGCCGTCGGACTCATCTGACATCCGAGTGCTTGTGACATGCTCAATCTCTGACCTGCTTCCGCCGACCCCATACTGACAGCGGATTGATAGTTCTGTAGATAATCCCGCGCCTCTGAGAGCTTCTGTGTAGCCCAGTCGAGCGGTGCTGCAGTGCCGATATTGCCTCCTGTTCCGAGGCCCGGCACATTGGTAGACAAAGCAGGTACACCCCCGGTATTGAGCGAGAGATTCTGCCATGACTGCGGATACTGCGACAAGATATTTTGACCTTGCTGTGGCACTTGGCCGAGCACATTGGGCTGAGTCGCCCCTGCAAAATATGAGAATCCTGGCGGATATTGCATCGAGATATCCGATTGCGGCGTCGCGCCGGTGATATTTGGCTGATTAGCGCCCGCCTGAGTCGAAAACGATGGCGGGTAGTTGTTGGTAATATCTCCGATGGAAGAGCCGGCCTGATTCTGAGGATTGATGATGCTCTGCGCATAATTACCCAGACTCGTAGCTCCTTGTGAAGCGTATGTTTGGAGCGCTTGCACTGCTTCTTGGGCGGATGTCCCGGCATTCACGAGTGCGGCACCTGCGCGCTGCGTCCAGGTCTGAGGATAGGGAATGTTGGATTCCCCCGAAAAGCCCGCCGGAAGCTGGTATCCGGTTTGTGACGGTGCAAATGTGCTCGGCGCTATCGCTGATTTATACTGTTGATATGCGCTTTGTGATAATGAATATTGCGGAGGAAGCGTATAGGATGTCTGCTGGAGAGGCGGAGGCGCGGGCGAAAGACTACTTGGGGAATAGAACGACGACGGTGCCACAAAACTAGGCTGAGTGGTGAGCGGCTGCTGGGTGAACATCGGCGGAGGTGCGTACGGCCTGAATGCAGACGTGAGTATCGACTGTCCTGCCAACTGTTGATACGTCCCCAGACTACCAGTGGGTTGAAATTCCGGAGATATGCCAGCGGATTTGAATGGCTGATACGCGCCAGGCTGATTGGCACCCGTAAACTGCTGCGGCAAGGTATGTGGGAGTGTCGGCTGATTATACTGAGTCGGTGAGACGCTTGATCCACCAGTACCCGGCGACTGGCTGCCAATCGGCTGAAATTGCGGCTGGCCGAGGCTCATGTTGAGGTTATTTATTTCCTGGTCGTGAGCTGCACGACACACGTCGGTTTGGCACGCTATTTTCCCAGCTATGAGCTCTCGTCGAAGAGCTTCCTGACTGTCCACGGGATTATTTTTATAATACTCCGGGAAATTGTCACCCGCACAGTCTTTACTGATACCCTGCTTAACACAGTCATTAAAATTTTTTACTGTCTGCTTTGCGTCTGGTGTCTCTGAACCAGCGCCACTTCCTGAGCCACTCCCCGACCCGCTGCCAGGTGTTGTCGGACTGCCATCCTTGCCGTCTGTTTTCCCGCTGCCAGTCGAACCCGTCCCTGTAGGCTGCTGAGCCTGCGTACATGGCTTGCCATCGCACTGCGTCGCCTTGCATGCGATATCTTTTTCGGCTGTGGTACATACGGTCGATATTTTGACACCATCTTTTGAATAGCTTCCCGTTTTGTTGCATACATTGGTAACGACCTTACCGTTGAGATTGCATTTGACGTTGTATGCCTTGGTGCAATCATACACCTGGCCGGAAGCGGGGGCACATGAGGCGTTGCAACTCGAGGCAACATTGGAAGAGCTGGTCTTTGAGACCGAAGTGGCGCTTACCTTGCAAGTGGGATAACTGTTCGCATTCTTATCTGTCGAGCCGCTCTCTTTACTCTTTTGAGTCGTCTGGCTCGGCGCACTTGATGGAGAGGTGCCGCCGGAAGTTCCGCTCCCAGTAGAACCGCCGCCCGTACTTCCGCCTGTGGAACCGCCACCAGAACTGACTCCCGTGACTCCCGAAGTGGTGAATGTACCAGCTGCTGTACCTCCACCTGCCAGATTTTCAGGCAATGTCACCGCCCGAACCAGAAATGGTACAAAAAAAGGCGACGAAAAAAGAATCAATGCGATAAAAAGCGCACCATGGTACGACCCTCTTTTCATACAATATGTTTATGATAGCAGAACAAAGGTGCGCAAAAGTGCGCTATACACATATGTGTGAGGATAAAAACAGAAAAACCGGCAAAGTATTCGCCGGACATAACCTGAAAAACATACCATAAAAAGAAAAGAGAGGCTGGTTGAGTGACACCAGTCTCTCTTATTTTTTGCCGCGGCAATCCTAGTGGACGCCGATGCAGACCTTGCACGCCGAGGTCGGCATGCTGCCGCCCAGATGGTCCGGGAGCCGCATGGCGCCGAAATGCTTGGAGAAAGCGTGCGGGCCGACGTCGAGAGACGCCGGGACGACCGCGCCGAAGGCGGCGAACGTCGCAAAAAAGGACGCCAGAAGCAGAATCTTGCGCATATTTTCCTCCTCAAGGAACTAACCTTCTTGCCGATTATCGGCAAGATCTAGTTCTATGTGTATGATAGTCCAGAATCGTATTTTTGTCAATACCCTGTCTTTTTGAGTGAAAAGGTGACACCTTTTCACTCATTGCCCTTGCTGCGCCAGATACCATTCGATAAGGGCTTTCACCATTTGCTCTATTTGGGCATTGATCGCTTCTTGCAAGCGCTTAAAGAACGGAGCGCTACTAAGCATCTCAGACGGACCTGGCGGTGGTACTTGGAATGACACATCTGAAGCGTATTGCCCATAGCTACCATTGTTTGCCTGTGGCGGCCGCGCCGGGCGCCCCCCGACGGACTGCCCCGATGCGGGCTCGGCAGGCCCCGTGTTGCCATAGGGCACGTCAGGATTTTCATACGGACGCACGTACCCTGATTCCTGAGGCGGATAGATATCGGAAATACCGTTCATCACGTGCTGGGGATCAAATCCGCTATTTCCATACGGGGGTTTATCTCGTGTGTCTACTACGCCTCCCGTCGGCCTCTGGCTCGCGGCGGGACGCTGACGCGCAAGAGCATCTTGGATCCATGCTTGGGCAGACAATCCGGCACCCGTCCCAATCGGATTGTTGGCAAAGCCATTGGCAGGATCAAAGAGCGAAAAATAATACCCCTTCCCATTCTCAAATCCCTGCGGCACATTGCCGTCGTGTCCGATGCCGAAACCGCCCGCGCCACCAAAATTCCACCAGTGATCTGCCAGTGCCGCTATGCTGTCTCCGAGACCTTCACCAGAAGTGGTCGAGGCGATCGATTTCGCCCCAAACAAATCACCGAGAGACTGGTGGGAATTTGTCGACGTACTCGTAGTAGCATTCTTCTGGCGTCGTACGTCGCACGTACTGCTGGCAAAAATCGAAAATTGGTCACAGGTACTCGTCGCCTGATCATTTTGTTCCTTCGGCTGCTGTTGCTGCGGCTGTCCGCCCCCACCGCCACCCTGTGGCATCTGTGGCATCTGTGGAGGCTTCCCTTCCTCGGGCTTACCCTTACACTCGCTATTAGCGGAACACTTGCCCTGAATCTTGCCCCCTTCTCCCGAATAATCGCATGGAGCATCCATCTTGTTGGTCATGATTTGACCATTCTTGGAGCATTTCCACTGATACGGCTTGCCCGAGTAATAGCCTTCTTGAGGCCCTGCTTTACATGCCTGATTACTGCCCGCCGCAGCATTGGAAGATGACTGGTTGGCGCCACCGACACCCTGTGCCTCTTCAGGACACGGAGGCAGCTGCTGCCCACCTCCTTGCGCATATGCAGCCAACGGTAATACAAACGCGAAAGATGCGGCAAACAACATCCCGCACAACACACGTGATCGATTGTTCATGTATCTATGGTACCAAGCCAAGACCCCTACAACTGCCCTTGTCCCCAGATATCCCAACATGTATTACCCATTATGTAAGTTGTGCAAGCCAGGCCTGCACAGACATGTGCAGATGTGCAGGCCTGGCTTGCACAATGGGATCGATTCAAGACATTAGTCCAACTCGTAACGCGCGATGTTTTCATCACGCGCAATTCTATCCAGCAACACATCTCTTGCGTACGCTTTGAATTCTTGCGGGTGCGGACGCAGCTCATCGTAGAATTCGTTTGCCAAAATCGACGACATCCGCTCTCCTACGAGGTCTGCCGTACTGGAAAATGGATATCGCATAGCCCATTCATAGGCCGCGTCAAAATCTCCCATCGCGGCACGCAATCCTCCCTCGCGTAATTCGAGTGGATTCTTCAGGTTGATGTAGGCGAACAGATATTGCAAATGGGAGTCTTCTTCCACAACCACCGCTCGATATGGTCCCTGGAAAATGGTTCCGGACGCCTCATATTTCGCATTATGATGCGAAGTCATGCTTTGACAGAGGCGTTGTATGAATTTGGCAATGCCACCATCGACCAATTCTTTGAGAAGCACATGGAAGTGATTCTCCATCAGGCAGTACGACAAGATCGCGACGTATGGTTTTGCTTCGGGCCATTTTTCAGGGCGCGCAAAATTATCACCAATGAGAGACGGTGAGATATCCCGCTCCCAATTACGGGGCACATTGTCGTCGTTGATATATCGCAATAATTTAAGAAACCGCCACCTGTCTGCATCGTCTTTGACGATTGGCATTTTATGCGCGCCACGCTTCATGATGTGTACGATGGAACCGACCCCAAACTCTTCATTACGCATGCATTATGTTCGCACATCATATACACATGTGCAAGCCAGGCTTGCACACTGCACATGTCTGTGCAGGCCTGGCTTGCACATCAGCCGACGTAGGTTTTGAGGGTGAAGATCCAGTCTTCATCTTGGCCGCCATCGGCGAGCTTCTGCTGGAGGAGCCATTGCAAGTATCCACGGTCGGTCTTGGCGACGTCGGCGACTCGCACACCCTTATACTTGCCAAATTGGAAGACCGCTATGAAAGACGGGGTCTCGGAGATGCGACACATCGCGTCGAGGATCTCATCGTCGGTCTTGTATTCCCCGCTCTCCTGCATCTTTTTAAATAGGCGTTCGAAGAGTGCGGCGAGCACACGCACGTCGCCTTCAGCATCGTGCGCCGAGATTTTCTTAGCGGGTACTCCCGCTTTAGAAAATCCAAGTGCGGTGGCGTACTCGCCAGCTGCCGCCGAGATTTTCTTAGCGGGTACTCCCGCTTCAGAAAATCCAAGTGGAGTTGCGTCTTCGCAAGCTGCCGCCGAGATTTTCTTAGCGGGTACTCCCGCTTTAGAAAATCCAAGTGCAGTGGCGTACTCGCCAGCTGCGGCTGATCCTGATACATCCAAATCAAGGAAATAGCGCAAAAATTGCAAGCCGTATTCGGGGATTTTGCTCTCAGGATCGAGATAGCGCGCTACACGCAGCGTGCAGATATGACGCGGCACCTCCACACCCTCGGCAGCGAGCATCGCCATATCAAATCGCGCATTGTGCGCGACAAGGATGTGGTCTGCGAGCGCCTCTTCGAGTTCTCGGCGAAACTCCGAATCCGCAAATGCCGGTTTGTTGGCCACCATTTTGTTGGTGATGTGCGTGATACTCATCGATTTTACCGATATCGGGATCGGCGGCTTGAAGTATTCGGTATGGTACGTGCCGCCCTCCATCCAGCACACCTGACAGAGACGATCTGTATCCGGCTCATTGCCGGTCGTCTCCGTATCGAGAAAAAGGATTTTTTGCATCTCGGGATTGTATCACAATCAACGCAATCCGCCTGTCATCCCGATTTAAAAGGCGACGCCTTTTAAACGCCTTTTAAAATCAATCCGCTATTCGGAGTAAAAAGGCGTCGCCTTTTTACTCGGAATGCCTATCAGCTCTCGCTTCTCTTTCCGCGAAAGACTCTTGATCTTGCACTCTCTCTTGAGAGCGGCGCTTTTGGTGTGACGCTTTTCGCTATAGAGGAGCCGCACTGGGCGGCGGGATGCAGTGTACTTGGCACCCGCTTTTGCGGTGTTATGTCGATGAAGTCTGCGCTCAAGGTCATTGGTGACACCTGTATAGAGCGTGCCGTCTGAGCATTCGAGGATATAGACGAAGTACGCCATGAACGCGGCTATTGCACAGCTGCCGAATCGACAGATGCGATACCGCTCTCCTGAATCCCTTTCTTTCCCCTCACGATATAGGAGCGATGGATAAACTTGCGGATCTCTTCAACGACCACGACCGACGCCGCGACCGGTATGATCATGAACCATTCGGAGAGCGCAAGCGGCGTCATATGGAGAAGCTTTTGCAAAAGCGGATTATGGAGCGCAAACACCTGAAGCACAATCACGATTCCTGTGGCACTAATGAGGAATTTGTTGGAGAAGGGATTCATGCGGAAGATCGATTCGGTCTCAGAACGGCAGTTCCATGCGTTAAACCATTGGAAAACCGCAAGCGTCGTGAGGGAGATTGTCCATGCTTTAGTCATATCGTCAGCGACATAGAAAGAAAAGAGGGTAAGTGTACCGACCATCATCGGTATCGCCATCGTCACGATGCGCCAGACCACCAAAGAATCCAAAAGGTGACCTTTCGGGTGCGTATAGGTAGGAGACAACAGGTTCTTTTCTTTAGGCTCCATAGCAAGCGACAAAACGAGAAATCCGTCGGTGACGAAATTGAGCCAGATGATCTGTGCAGCAAGAAGCGGCAGCGGCAACCCCGCTAAGAGCGCCGTGAAGATCAGGAGCACTTCCCCCATACTCGTCGAGAAGAGATAGAGGATCACCTTCTTGATCGTCCGATAGATACTCCTCCCCTCTTCCACTGCGGAAATGATGCTGCCGAAATTGTCGTCCAAAAGCACAATATCGGACGCCTCTTTAGCGACTTCGGTGCCGATCTTGCCCATGGCCACACCGAGATTTGCGGCGACGAGGGACGGCGCATCATTGACACCATCGCCGGTCATAGCAATGATCTCTCCGCGCGCTTCATAGGCCTGCACGATACGTAGCTTGTGTTCGGGAGTCACGCGCGCAAATACGGATACGCGCGCCAAATGCGCAGCGAGTTGTGCATCCGAGAACGTGTCAATCTGTTCTCCGGTACACACCTCATCTCCTTCATGGAAAATACCTGCTTCCGTGGCGATCGCGCGTGCGGTGAGCACATGATCGCCCGTGATCATGACCACCCGGATGCCGGCGGCCTTGGCACGACTCATCGCGTCCTCCACTTCGGCGCGCAAGCCATCTTTCATGCCGAAAAAGCCTCCGAATGTGAGCTCTGAGATATCTTCAGGTACGACCGCCTCGGGAGCAGCATCGGTCGTCGAAAAGGCAAGGATACGCAGGCCTCTCGAGGACATCGACTTGAGCATCGACTCGATCTCGACATGCATTTCATCGGTGAGCGACGAAGCGCTGCCGTCTTGGTGGCGAACACGCGTACTGAGTGCGAGCACCGCCTCGGGTGCACCGACGACCGTAAGGAAATTCTTTCCATCGATTTTGTGTATGGTCGCGTGGTACTTGAGCTTGTAGTCAAACGGCACCTCCGAGATCATCGGGGATTCCCGCTCAAGGTCTGCTTTGTCGAACCCTATCTTCTCTCCGAGGACGGCCATAGCAGCCTCGGTCGGATCGCCCGAGACGCGCCAGAGCTTGTCTTCTTCGGAATACATCACTTGTGCGCTCGCACACAGCGAAGCGATCTTGCCCGCAAACAGAAGCTCCGGATGATTGGCCGCATCGACCACTTCCCCTGAAAAGTGCACTTCACCCGATGGGTCGTAGCCGACACCGCCGATCTCGAATAGCTTGCCTGCCGTCCACACCTCTTGGATCACTTGCTCGTTTTTGGTGAGGGTGCCAGTCTTGTCGACAGCAATAATCTGCGCCTGACCGAGTGCTTCAATCGCCTGAAGCTTCTTGACGAGCACACTACGTTTGGACATACGCCATACACCCGTGGCCAAAACGATTGTCAGAGCGATCGGGAGACCTTCGGGAATCACCGATACCGCAAGCGACGCGACGACAGAAAACATAGAGAGCGGCGACTGGCCGAGCGAAATACCCATAACGAAGAGGGTCACGCTCATGACGGCAACCGCAGCAATGATCATATGTGCGAGATGCCGAATGTTGGCCTTGAGCGGAATCTCGGTATCGATCATACTGATCTCCTTGGCGACCTGACCAATCGAGGTCGAGAGACCTGTCGCCGTGACGACCGCGCGACCGATGCCTGTCACGACATACGTCCCCTTAAACACCATATTTTTCTGCTCAGAAGGCGCCTTGCCTCCCCCATGAATCACCTCGACCGTTTTCATAACCGGCACCGACTCGCCCGTGAGTGACGCTTCGTCGATCTTGAGATTGTGGGCCATGATCACGCGCGCATCGGCAGGGACTTTCTGCCCTTCTTGGAGCACGATTACATCACCGATCACGACCTCGTGGTCGGGAATGATGAGCTCCTTCCCACCCACCTGACTCGATACATCGCGCACGACCGTCGCTTCCGTCTGGGTGAATTTTTTCAGCGCCAGGAGCGTATTTTGCGCCCGCCCTTCCTGGATCGTACCCATGATTGCATTGAAGATGAGCACAAACACGATGACGATCGCATCGGCAGCATCGCCAGTGGCCACGACTGCTAGCGCCGCGAGAATCAACACATAAATCAACGGACTCTGGAACTGTCTGAGGAAGATGACGGGGAGCCCATCGACTTTTACTTCCGGGAGCGCATTGGGGCCGTATTCGCTCAATCGACGTGCAGCCTCCTGCATCGAGAGCCCGTGCTCGCCCGACTTCACATCAACCAGCACCTTTTCAGCTGTTTGGGAATACCATGTGTCCGCCATACTACCTATGTGAAAAGAGGGCACTGCGCATCATGTCATGTGCTTGCCCCGCGCTTGGATATTTCAGTGTAGAGATACAAGAGAGTCAGGAACAACGAGATAGAGAGTGGTCCAAGGAAGACGCCGATCGGTCCGAAAAACATAATGCCACCGAGCACTGCGAGCAATATGAACAGCGGATGCATATGCATACGAT
>VGJQ01000028.1 GCA_016867375.1 Candidatus Kaiserbacteria bacterium
CTTGCGTAGTGATCATTTTTGTGGCAGTGTGGCTTCACGTGCCTGCCTTGCAGCACGTATGGCACTTTAGTCCGCTTATAGAGACCGTCTTTGGGAGCCCCTACACAGCATGGTGGCTTATCCTGGGCTTTCTCGGTATGGGCTTTGTGCGATCTTAGCAGCACTAGCTTCTTTATACATATGAAGAAAATCTCATTCGCTTTTGCGACGCTGGTCATTTTGGTCGCACCGCTTGCGGCTTCGGCTTACAGCTATATGCCGATGTATCGCCCCTCGTACTCGTATCCGAGCGATCCGCGCTACAGCATGTACAACGTCCAGCGAGGAGCCCAAGCCCTCTCGCTGCAGAACCAGCGCTACTACCTCGGCTCAGACTGCTCTGACTACGGCTATGGTGACTGTGCTGAGCGTATGGCATGGTCCGGCAGCGCCTATGGTCCCGGATGGATGGTCACCGGCCCTAGTTATGGCGGCGGGTACGGTTATATGCCTTCCTATTCCTACTACGGAGGGTATGGCTATGGCGGATACGGCAGCGGGTACGGCTATGGCAACAGCTACTATGGTGGCGGCTATCCGAGCTACTACGGCGGGTATGGTGGCGGCTATGGCTCTTATTACAGCGGATATGGTAGCTACTACGGCTACTAAGCAAAGTCATCGCTGATACACCGATAAAAGCCCGCAAACGCGGGCTTTTATCGTACTTGCTTTTTTGTCTCTATCATGGTACAATATACATAGGATCGAAAGATCTTTGAAGCCTGTCAAAAAGAAAGGCGACGCCTTTCTTTTTGACACCAACAAAAGAGGAGGCGCTTATGCGCAATTCTTGGAAAATCCTGATCGCCCTGTCCTTTTTCGCTCTCACGAGCGTGGAGGCTCAGGCCCAATTCTTCGGACGCCCCGGATACGGTGGCATGCCGATGGGTGGCGGCATGCCGTTCGGTGGTCGCGGCTTCGGCGGCGGAAACCCGTATGCGAACGTCCAGAGATGGGGGCAGCAAATGGGGTTCCAACAGAGACAGTTCGGCATAGCGACCGACTGTACAGACTACGGGCTTGGAGACTGCGCCGAACGCATGGCTCGTATGGGTCATCCCAACGGCCCTGGCTCCGCCTTCATCGGCGGCGGCGGCGGTTGGAACGGCGGCGGTATGGGCTGGGGCCGTGGTCCGGGATTCGCTCCTGGCTACGGTGGCGGTCGCGTCGTCACGTGGGGGTATCAACACTCCTATGGCGGCGGTTATGGCCAACCACAGCATCGACTGAACCCGGTCCAGAGAAACTTTGCGGCCTGTTCGCCGTTTCTCCATAAAGACAACTTTATGGTGAATAACGACCTGGTCTTCGAAAGCGTCTGGGGCGGAAACGGGACCCTCTGCTTGCGTCCTGATCCGATGCGAAATCAGTCGGTCTTCGTGATCTTTAGTCGCGAAGACTATGCGATCCTGCTCGCGCAGGCTCGTGAAGCGATCGGTAACGGCATTAACGAGCGGCAGGTCAATTGGATCAAGAAACGGATCCATGACGAAGCTGTTGCACAAAGGCTCGTCCGCCCGCAGCAACAGGCATCTCCTGAACCAGTGATGGACGGCGAATTCGAATAACATTCGCAGCTCCTCCCTCGAACTTAAAGGCTCGCTTTATGCGGGCTTTTTCTTTTGCTTCAAAATCGCCGGACTTTCCGCGGCTGACAATTTTCCCAATTGGGAAAATTGTCAGCCGCGTTTCTCTTTATATGTATGTGTATGTGTCCGAGTAGCTACATGTGCGGTTTTTGAATATACCCAAGATGCTATACTGTCCTTCATGTCAGATACTATCGATACGCTTATTGCACGCGCCGGATCTACCGCGGCAGTGTCTACCCCTCAGTTCTTCGACCTTTCCCACGAAGCCGACCACGCACCGTTTGAAGCATTGATCGCGTCGGGTGATATCCGACACATCTCGGATGATTATGAGGAGCAGTTGCGCGAGCTGTATGGCGTTCAGAATCCCTCACACGTATACACCCCTGGATTCAAAGACGAATTCGCCGCGCATCTCGCAGACCTCAAGGCACAGAAACCACTTTCACAACACGGACTCTGGGTGTATTTCCCGTGGCGCAATACGGCGTCGCATATCCTCCCTGAGTCTGAATACCATCTCGTACGCACCGCCCGCAACCAAAATCTCATCACCCGGGATGAGCAGGAAAAATTTTACAATGCGACGATCGGTATCGCCGGGCTTTCCGTCGGCTCATCGGTAGCGTTTGCGCTCGCGCTCTCCGGCGGCCCCCGGCGTATGAAGCTCGCCGATATGGATCGCCTTGCGCTCTCCAATACCAATCGCATCCTATGCGGCGCCGATCGCCTGGGGATCCTCAAAGTCGAGATGGCCGCACGCACAATCTACGAGGTCAATCCCTACGCACAAATCGAGCTCCACTCAGAAGGTCTCACGCCCGACAATATCGATGCGTTTTTCGAAGGACTCGACATCATCATCGACGAGATCGATGACCTCTCGGTCAAATATCTGATTCGCCAACAGGCACAAAAGCGCCGTATTGCGATCGTCATGGCCGCCGACAACGGTGACAATGCGGTAGTCGATATCGAGCGGTTTGACCTGGACCCCGAGACGCCATTTTTCCACGGTCGCATGGGCGACGTCTCGTACGAGATGCTCAAAAGCCTCGACAAATTCGGCATCGGCAGACTCATCACCAAATGGGTCGGGTCTGAAAATGTCACCGAGCGTATGCAAGGATCACTCATGGAGATGGGCAAATCAATCGTCTCCTGGCCGCAGCTCGGGGGTGCAGCACTCGTCAATGGCGCTGCCGTCGCATACTGTGTGCGCAAAATCCTCAATGGCCAACCGCTCGAAATGAGCCGCGCCCTTATCTCGATGGACGAAAAGCTCGTCCCCGGTTACCATTCTCCCGAAGCCACCGCGCGCCGCAAGGAATTATCCGAAGACTTCGCACGACAGATGGGCATTTAATCAAGCTACATGGCAAAAACACATGAAAAACGTCACTATCTCCCGCACCAAACGACCTACACAGAAAAGGACACTCGCCATCGACGGCTCCTCGCTCACTACGACCGACATCGCTGCTTTTGTCGGCCAGCCGGATATGACCGTCTCGCTTTCTCCACAGACACTCCGACGCATGAAAGCGCATCGGGATTTCCTTCTCGGGGCGGCACAGACGCAGGCTATCTATGGCGTCAATACGGGATTTGGGCCCATGGTGACGCACATCATCAGCGCACAAGAAATCACCGCGCTTCAATACAATCTGCTCCGCGGACATGCGGTAGGTATGGGGACGCCGATCGACAGCCGCTTCGTCCTCTCGGCGATGATTGTACGACTCAATACCCTGGCAAAGGGCTTCTCCGCCGCATCGTCCGCGCTCGCGCAGACGCTCGCCGCCTGCATCAATGCACGGATCACTCCCATCGTACCCGAACACGGAGCCGTGGGCACCAGCGGCGATCTCGTACAGCTCGCACATATCGCGCTCATGCTCATCGGCGAAGGGGAGGTGATGTATTGGGGCAAGAGGCAGCCGGCGCTGCGCGCACTCAAAAAAGCCGGCATCACACCGCATACACTAGGTCCCAAGGAGGGACTCTGCCTCATCAATGGCACTTCGGTCATGAGCGGCATCGGCGCACTCCTGCTCGTGGAAACATCGCGCGCGCTTGCGATCGCCACGCGCGCTGGAGCACTTGCCTTTGAACTCATGAAGGGATTCACGGATGTGATCGACCCGACACTTCACGCAGCCCGCCCGCACGAGGGCCAAGAGCGGATCGCCCGCGCCATGCGCGACCTCACACGCAATTCGAAACTACTCTCAAATCGCCAGAAAGTACTGGCGAAAGTCGAAATCAATGATTCGACACACGTGACCGACATCTTGCTCCAGGAAGTGTATTCACTCCGATGCATCCCACAAGTGCTCGGACCTGTGCTCGAGACTCTCTGGAAGAGCGAGGGAACAGTGTACACCGAGATAAACTCCGTGACCGACAACCCGATCGTCGATCTCGAAAGCAAGCGCTTCTTGCATGGCGGCAATTTCCATGGCGATTATGTCGCGACAGCACTCGACCAGATGAAGGCCGGGCTCATAAAAATGACCCTCATGTCGGAGCGACGGATCAATCTGTTTCTCAATAAAAACATCAATCACACCTTCACGCCATTCTTAAATCTCAAGACGCCGGGACTCACCATCGGATTGCAGGGCTTGCAATTTGTCGCGACGTCGACCGCCGCAGACAGCCAATCACTCGGTTACCCTCATTCGCTGCATTCTATTTCGACCAACGGCGACAATCAGGATATCGTGAGTATGGGCACCGATGCGGCACTCTTTGCCGCCAAAGTCCTCGACAACGCGTTCGTCGTGCTCGCTATAGAGCTCGTGGCGCTGTCACAGGCGGTCGCAGTGCTCGATGTAGAAAGCAAACTCTCGCCCGCATCCCGCGCACTTGTCGAAAAAGTACGCACATCAGTGAAGCCTATCATTGATGATCGATCCCTCACATCCGAGCTCGAAGCTTTGCGCACAGCGCTCCGCTATGATGAATCACTCGACATCGCGTGGTAAAGGATCCCGTCAGAGTACGGCGGGCTCAAAAAAAGCCCTCATGCTCTTTCATAGGGCGGCACAGCGCATACCGGCATACAAGGATTTCCTCAAGAAACACAAAGTACGCGCCCAGGATATCGAGACCGCAGCCGACTTCGCCCAGGTGCCTCCGACAACAAAAGAAAATTATATAGCCGCGTATTCACTCAAAGACCGCTCGTGGGATGGCGATCTATCGGATCACTGCATGCTCGCGATGAGCTCGGGCACGAGCGGTAGCCCGACGCTCTGGCCGCGCGGCGCCTCCCAAGAACGCGAAGCGACGCGCATACATGAATTCCTTTTTACCGAACTCTTCGAGATCGACCGTTATCGCACACTCCTTATTATCGGATTCCCCATGGGGATATACGTCTCGGGGATCGCGACTGCATTTCCCTCTTTCAATGTCTCTTTGGATCATCCGCGCTTGACTATCGCCACGGTAGGCAACAACAAAGACGCCATTTTGAGCCTCGTCAAGACAGTAGGCGCTCAGTATCAACAGATCGTCTTGGTCGGTCATCCTTTTTTCCTCAAAGATATCCTCGAGACGGGTATCAAGCAGGGGATCGATTGGAAAAAGTCCCGCACGCGTATGCTTTCGTGCAGCGAAGGATTCAACGAGACGTGGCGTGCGTACGTCGCACAGATAGCTGGCGGAAGCGCGGATGCAAGCTTCTTCAATACATACGGTTCATCCGAATTTTTACTCGTCGGGTATGAAAATCCTTACACTATCCGCATACGACAAGAAGCGGAGAAGAATCCCGCGCTGAACGCGCGCTTATTTGGCAGCACGGTCACACCAAATCTCTTTCAATACAATCCGCAGCTACGATACATCGAAACAGACGGACACGATCTGCTCATCACCGCCAAAAGCGGCATACCGCTCATACGATTCAATCAGCACGACGCTGGACGCGTGCTTTCGTATGCAGAAGTACACAGCGCGTGCCCCGCACACAAAGGTGCTCGCTTCCCTTGGAAGCTGCCATTCGTCACGCTTACCGGTAGATCGGATAGGACACTCGTTTTTTATGCCGCCAATGTGTATCCCGAACACATATCGATAGCGCTCGAAGCAAAAGAATTTGTCCCAAAGCTTACCGGCAAATTCCTCATGCGAAAGCAATACACAAAAGACATGGATCAATACCTGGAGATATTGATCGAACTATGCGATCATAGAAAAGCGGATCCTGCGCTTGCAGCATCAATCCAAAAAGCGATCGTGAATACCCTCGAAAAAGTCAATATGGAATATTTGTTCTTGCGCAATAATCTGCAGAAAGACCTCGTGCCACGCATCGTCCTGCGACCGTACCAAGACCCGACATACTTCAAACCAGGCCTGAAGCCGCGCTTTATCGCATAATATGCCTACCCACATCAAGACCATACTTGAAGCGGCGATTCGTGCGCCATCGGGTGAAAATGTGCAGCCGTGGCATTTTACCGTGCAGGGCACCATCATCGACGTACACATCCCCGCAGAGAAGGGCGCGTCGCTCTACGGATGGGGCGAGCGCGCTTCGTATGTCGCAGTAGGCGCTGCACTCGAAAACATGCGCATTGCCGCCGCGGCATCGGGCTGGAGCGCGCAGATAGATTTATTGCCCGACATACACGCGCGACATGCGGCACGCATCACACTCGTCGAAGGAAGCGACGGATACGGAGACGGACTTTTCTCGCACATCGCTGCGCGCGTGACCAACAGAAAGCCCTATGACGGAAAGCTGCTCACACCCGAAGATATCGCCGCTCTACGCACCGCATCTTCCGGAGGGCACTACGGCTCTGTGCGATTCATCGAGTCGCGCGATGCTATCAAAAAGATCGCAGAGGTAGGCTCCGGGAACGAACGCATCATGCTGGGAAACCGGCTTCTCCATTCATTTTTCTTCAGTCACGTGAATTGGACCAAGGCAGAAGACGACGCCCGCATGACCGGCTTTTATATCGACACGCTCGAGCTACCCGCGCCTGCGCGTATCGGATTCAAATTCATCAGCACGTGGAGTCGCGCCCAATGGCTCAATCGCATACTGCGATTCAATCGGGTGGTAGCGGCGGGCAATGCACAGCTCTATGGGAGCGCCTCACTCATGGGCATCATCAGTGCACCTCAAGAATCGCCGCAAAGTGCGCTGGAGATAGGCATGCTCGTCGAGCGACTCTGGCTCACCGCGACCGCGCGCGGGCTCGCACTGCAGCCGCTGACAGGTGTCCTGTACTTTATGTTGCGCCTGCGCGCAGGGGAGACCGATGGATTTTCTGAGGACGACCGACGGCTCATCGCCGAGTATGAGTCGAGTATCAGAGACACCTTCCAGCTGACGACAGACGACACTCCTTACTTCATGTTTCGGATCGGACACGCTCCGCCGGTGTCCGCCCGGTCGTCGCGATTCCCGCTTGAACGCGTCTCGACCTACATCTCATGACACCATCCTTCGTCACCTCGTTTAATCTTGATCTCCTGATTGTCGGCATCAGCAGTGCCGCGATCGGCCTGATCGGATTCCTCATTTTCATCAACAACACGCGCAGTAAAACGGCTCACAGCTTTCTCTTCTTTGCAATACTCACAATCGCTTGGAATATATCAAATTTCGTCCAGTACAAATTTACGACCGTAGATGCGACACTGATCGCCCTGCGCTTGAATCTGTTTGTGGCCACGTGGCATGCATTTAGTTTTTTCCGATTCTCATATGTCTTTCCGCAGATCGAGGATACGGGGATGCCGCGATGGTATACACTTGGCGTCTTACCAGTGACCGTTGCCACCTCGATCCTTGTCCTCACTCCGCTTGTGTTTAGTCATATTGACAGTCTCGCACCCGTGGGGATGGTGACGAATCCGGTACGCGGCCCCGGCATCGCCCTCTTCGCCCTGGTCGCTTTCGGACTCCTTTTCCTAGGCCTCACCATGCTCTATCGCAAGTGGCGCACCACGACAGGAGCACAGGAGCGCACTCAGACAGGCATCGTCCTCTTTGGCATGTCGGTGACCGCACTTCTGATCATCAGTTTCAATGTCGTATTGCCGATTGCTTTTAATACGCTTTCCTTTCTGCCGTTTTCCGGGCTCTTCATCTTTCCGTTTATAGCGCTCATATCGTACGCGATCTATCGCTACCATCTGTTCGATATCAAGGTGTTCGCCACGGGATGGCTGGGCTTTTTGGTCACCGTGTTTAGCTTCGTAAATGTTATCCACTCTCAAACCACCGGCGCGATCGTGATCAACGTCGTCGCGTTTTGCATCATTCTCTTCGGATCTATCCAGATCATCCGCGCCATGCTTGAATTGGAAAATATCAACGCGCGCCAAGAGAGCCTCCTCTACTTCGTCAGTCACGAGGTCAAGGTATATCTCACCAAGGGCTCGTATGCATTTGCCTCCATCGCGGATGGAGATTTTGGTAGCATATCGGATCAGCTCAAGACGATGTCGATCGACGCGCTTGGCGACATGCGGGAAGGTCTCACCACCGTCATGAACATTCTCGGCGCCGCCAATCTAAAGAAAGGTGTCGTAAAGTACAACAAAAACCCGTTTGATCTCAAGGCCACCATTGAGTCAGTCATTCGCCAGCAAAAGCCAATGGCCGACAAGAAACACCTCACGATCGACATGATGATGGGACAGGATTCATACACCATCGTCGGCGATGATGAGAAAATCGCGCAGCACGTCATCCGCAACCTCATCGACAACGCGATCAAATACACACCGTCCGGGGAAATACATGCCGATCTCACGCGTACGGAAGACGCCATCCGATTCTCTGTACGGGACACGGGTGTCGGCATCACGCCCGACGATATAGCACACCTCTTCACCGAAGGCGGAAAGGGGAAAGAATCCACCAAAGTCAACGTCCACTCCACGGGCTACGGACTCTTCGTAGCAAAAACGGTCTGCGATGCACATGGCGCCAAGATCTGGGCCGAATCCCGCGGCGCGGACAAAGGCGCTCGATTCGTGGTAGAATTTCCGATCGCATCATAAGCGTCGTCCACACATAACGGATACGTTATGTGTGGACGACGCTTATGGGCCCGTTCGTTTTGTGTTGCACTATATAAGTGCACACTTGCATACACGACCAAAAGTCATGTATGCAGAAGTGAGCCTTATGAACGGGACCTAATCCTCCCTCAACACATTCCACGAGGACATAGAGACTCTGGCTGACAATTTTCCCAATTGGGAAAATTGTCAGCCACTACCTGAATCTGTGTGCGAGGAATGTGTGCGAGCATATATGAACGGGCCCTAAAGGCTTCTTGCTTGCCTGTGTATCTGCTATCATAGGTGGATGAAAAAGCGTTTACTTACGGGCATACAGTCCTCCGGCACACTCCATATCGGCAATTATTTCGGCGCGATCAAGCCATTTTTGGAGATATCTGAAGACTACGACAGCATGCTCATGGTCGCCGATTATCACGCACTCACCTCGCTGCGCGATCCTGCCGCCATGCGCGCCAATATCATGCATGTCGTCAAAGATTACCTCGCGCTTGGGGTCAATCCGTCGCAGGTCGTGATCTTCAAACAATCCGACGTCCCCGCGCATACTGAGCTCGCCTGGATCTTCAATTGCCTCGTCACCGTGCCATTCCTGCAGCAAGCACATGCGTACAAAGACAAAGTCGCCAAAGGCCTCGAAGCCAACGCCGGCCTCTTCACGTACCCCATGCTCATGGCCGCCGACATCCTGCTCTACGATACGGATGTCGTACCGGTGGGTGCTGACCAAAAGCAGCACATAGAGTATGCCCGTGAGGCAGCGATGAAATTCAACAACGCGTTTGGGACTACATTCAAAGAGCCTCAGGAGCTCATCATGGAGTCGATCGCCACGATCCCCGGCACCGACGGCAAAAAGATGAGCAAGAGCTACGGCAATACCATCCCGCTTTTTGGCACCAAAGATGAGATCGCGAGCGCCGTCATGGGTATCGTCACCGATTCGACCGGCGACTTCCCCCATCATGTGCATGCTATTCACAAGCTCTTCCAGGCCGACGGCGACCTCATCCCACTCTACGAGGAGCACAAGGGCAAGTACAAGCACCTCAAGGAAGCGCTCATCGAAGACATCGAGCGCATCATCGCCCCGATGCGCGAAATCCGCACACACATCACCGACGCAGACGTAAAAACCGTCCTCGAAGAAGGGGTGCTTCGGGCACGCGCGCAAGCGGATGCGAAGATGCAGGTGGTGCGGGAGCGAGTTGGCGTATCACTTGCGTAATGTACTGATTTCGTGGTATATTGTCATCAGTCGTAGAAGTCTCACATGGAGGGATAAATGCGTGCTTACATCAGCCGGATACTCGAGTTCTTCAAAATGTGGCGGGACATCTGGCTCGGAGAGCGATTTGTTAATCGGTATGGACCTGACCTGGCAACCAGACTTTCTCGTGGGCCCGCTTCCATGGACCCTCGGGAAATCGAAAGAATATCGAGAGAATGGGATCGTATCGCCTTGGAAAATTGGTCGCAAGAAGGCCACGACCTGCTCCCATTCCGGTATCGAAAAATTCTGGAAAAACTCTTGGGAGAGGGACTTATCTCTCAAGAAGAGCATGACACATACTCTGGTAGTGCCGAATTTGCCATCATGTCTCCGGGAGGGGGTAGAGAGTATACCTTCGACGAGGAAGTCGACGTGGCAGATATAGCGTCGCAGATTGTCTGGCAAGCAAGGCCTGAGATCCTCTCCCGGACATCTGACAAACTATCGGAGAAAATCGACGAGTTTGAGACGGATCTCCATGAGCATCATTCTCACACAAAAGGTGTGCTCTTCACGGAGGAAATGCTCGGCCTTTGATCCTTACGAAGCCGCCCCACAATCGGGGCGGCTTTTTATTTCTGAGGAAACACGCCCTCCATGCGTGAAATTCGCTGGTAAAAACGATTGTTTTGTGGTATTTTCGATACAGACGTAGCCATCATGGCTCAGTTCCATAGGAGATGCAAAATGCCTCTTTTACCGGGTTTTACCGACACTGTGAGAAAAGCGGTGGATGAGTTGGGTATCGAGGTGGTTGCAAAAGCCATCGACATTCCGCCCTCAACCATCCGGAGATACTTGCGAGAGATTGCAATGCCGGGTCCACGTGTCCAGCGGGTAATTATCGACACGCTCATCAAGAAGCTCGAGGATTTTGAGGATGTGAAGCAAGTATTCGTCAGACTCGGATTT
>VGJQ01000029.1 GCA_016867375.1 Candidatus Kaiserbacteria bacterium
TACCGGGACTTATCGTCGGGTTCGTGCCGCATGTTGTGGCTGCCGAAGTATCGTCTATTTCGGAGACGATAGGATTACTCAATATATTGACCGGATTTATGTTTGTGGCGGCGATTACGATCTTTGTGGGAGGGATCATCTCGTATTGGATAGACTTTGGCAATAGCGAGCGCATCAAGGGTATCAAACTGATGGAGTGGGGCGTGGCGATACTCTTCGTACTCGTGGTATTTCTGGGTGTGGTGCAATTTTTCCAGGGTCATCAAGCGGCGACTAATATCGTCGTCGCCACCATCGTGATCATCGGCGCCGTCTGGGTGGTGCTTACTGTCTTGTTGGAACCTCAAAAACCGGAAAAGGAAAAGAAAGAAGGTCCACCAAAGCCATAGTAGTGCTAGGTCTCGTTCATAAGGCTCACTTCTGCACAAATGACTTTTTAGTCATTTGTGCAAGTGTGCACTTAGTTCAACATAAAATGAACGGGCCCATAAGTGGCGTCCACAAATAACGGGTACGTTATATTTGTGGACGCCCTTATCCACAGGCTAGAGTGTCGCTCCATTGTGTTTTCTTGTGCCTCCGATACGATTACATACATAACTTATTGATTAATTTTTGACATGCATTTTATGCGCAAATCATTTTATTCAGCACTTACGTTTGCCACCCTTGCGCTCCCGGCTATCACGAGCGCGGCGAGCGTCTACGACCTCCTCGCCCTTGCCAACAACGTTCTCAATGCGCTCATCGCCATCCTCATCACGGCAGCTGTCGTGGCTGTCTTCTGGGGAGTCGTACTCGCACTCTTTAGCACCGCGGAGGGCAAGAAGAAAGAGGGTGTCAAAATCGCGCTCTACGGCGTGGTCGCAGTCGCCGTGATGGTCTCGATCTGGGGCATCATCCGTCTCCTGCAGAATACCTTTAGCGTGACCTCGACCTCTCCGGTCATTCCACAGGGCGTCCAGATCAATACAGGTCTCTAGCAGTCATCCAAGAAGCATAGCGATGGGCGGGCAGGGATCGGTGGGGTAGCAGTGTTTGTAAAGGACTACCCATCGTACCCTGCCCGTTTCGCATTCATCACATGGAAGCCACAGCAGCACTCGTTAATAAATTCATCACCTACGTGATCGATCCGATCATGCTGATCCTTTTTGCATGCGGATTCTTCCTCTTCATGTTTGGGATGGTCGAGTTTATCTGGGGTATGAAAGAAGGCAAGCCGCAGGATGCCGGTAAGAAGCATATGATATACGGCATCATCGGTATGGTCATCATGGTATCAGTGGGGGGTATACTCAATTTCCTCGCCGGGACCTTCGGTCTTGATCTCAGTGGTGGTAGTATCGATACCGGCAGTATCAATAGCGTGGGCACAGGCACGCTCTTCGAATAATACAGAGGCCCTGTCTGTACGCAGGCCATCAAATAGCACAATAGGGAGGTGGCGCCTCCATGTGTGTGGATATGGTGTCATGGTGTGATATCGTGCCAATATGTCGCCTGTGGATACTTTTTGGACGCAGCTTCCTCGGCCCTTTTTTGCCCTGGCGCCGATGGAGGATGTGACCGACGCCGCCTTCCGACGGCTCATCGCACGCAAGGGCAAGCCGCATGTCTTTTTTTCAGAATTTACCTCTGCCGACGGACTTGCGCTTGCACCCGTCGAAGGGCAGCGTGCCCTCCGCAAGAAGCTGCTCTTTTCCGCAGAGGAGCGTCCGATCGTAGCACAGCTTTTCAGTGCGTACCCTGAGCGGATGGAGGTGGCAGCGGCAATCGTGGCAGGCCTTGGCTTCGACGGTATCGATATCAATATGGGCTGCCCTGATCGGGCAATCGAAAAGGGTCGATGTGGAGCCGCGATGATCAAATACCCCGATCTCGCGCGCGAGATCATCCGCGCCGCCAAACGCGGCGTGTGGAGGTCAGACCTCCACAAAAGGTCAGACCTCGACAAAATAGGTATCCCCATCTCTGTCAAGACGCGTATTGGCTACGCACGCGACGAGATCGATACGTGGATTCCCACGCTACTGGCTGAAAATCTGGCTGCGCTGACGGTGCATCTGCGTACGCGCAATGAAATGTCCGACGTACCGGCAAACTGGGAGCATATGCCGCGTATCGTCGCGCTGCGCGACAGGCTTTCTCCGGAGACGCTCATCATCGGCAATGGTGATGTGCGAGATATTGCCGATGCGCGCGCGAAAGCTGCACAGACCGGTTGCGACGGCGTGATGCTCGGCCGCGCCATCTACGGCAACCCTTGGCTGTTTTCAGAACAATTGTGCAAGCCTGGCTTGCACAACTTGTATGTGCAAGCCAGGCTTGCACAATGGCACAGGTCGCCGAGGGAAAAGATCGGTGCGCTCATGGAGCACCTCCAGCTCTTCGATGAGCTGATGTCCGACACTACCAATTACGCCGTCATGAAAAAGCACTTCAAAGCGTACATCAGCGGCTGGGACAATGCCAAAGAGCTACGCATGCGTTTGATGGAGACCACCGCCATACAGGAAGCAATTGATTTGTTGTATACTTTCGATACATGAAAAAAGAAGATACTCGGCATCAGACTTTATATCGGCAGTACCGTCCGGGCACTTTTGATGAAGTGCGGGGTCAGGCGCATGTGGTCGATACGCTTGAGAAAGCGATCAAACACAAGAAGATCGCCCATGCGTACCTCTTTTCCGGCGGTCGTGGCACGGGCAAGACGACCGTCGCACGCATCCTCGCACGCGAGCTCGGTGTGTCAGACAAGGATTTGTATGAAATGGATGCCGCCTCCAATCGCGGGATCGACGATATCCGCGAGCTACGCGAAGGGGTCTATGCCATGCCTTTTGAATCGCCCTACAAATTCTACATCATCGACGAAGCGCACATGCTCACCAAGGAGGCGTGGAATGCGCTCCTGAAGACCCTTGAAGAGCCGCCGGCGCACTGTATCTTTGTGCTTGCGACGACCGAGATGCACAAGGTGCCGGATACGATCCAATCGCGTTGCGAAGTGTATGCATTTAAGCAGCCGACGCGCGAGGTACTCGCTCAGATCGTCGTCGATGTGGCACAAAGCGAAGGATTCACGCTGGAGAAGCCAGCTGCAGAGCTTGTGGCACTTCTCGCCGAGGGGTCGTTTCGCGATGCGTTGTCTGTATTGCAGAAGATCCTCTCGGTATCAGTAGGTAAAAAGATCGATATATCTGCGGTAGAGGTGATTTTCGGTGCACCCAAGGGTGAGATCGTGCGTGACATCATCCGTGGATTGGCTGCCAAGGATGCTTCGGTGGCGCTCTCTGCTATACGGCGCGCGGTCTCAGGCAATATGGATGCGCGCACGCTCACCAAAATCCTCATAGAGCGGATGCGTGTGATGCTCCTCATGCGATACGCACCCGATATGCGCGAGTCGCTCGAAGGCGAGCTTTCCGAAGCTGATCTCGCGCTCGCCAAAGATATCGTGAAAGATCCGGGTATCGCATCCGAGACGCTACGCGCGCTTCTGGAAGCGTATTCGATCATGGCCTATGCTGCGGTGCCGCACATGCCGCTGGAGCTTGCGGTGATTGATCTGTGCGCTCCTCAGGAGTAATGGCGCCTGCTATTGGTGATAGCTCAAGACTCATTAAGCGCTTTTCTGCTGCGGACATCATGCCTCATATAGGGATACTCACTTGGCTATCCACAGTCGAATATTGACAAAGTGGCTAAATGTGAGAAATTACTCCGAGGCAAAATAGCAGAGGAGTTCTTTGGGAATGACAGACGCAATAAAGAAGTGTCCGTTTTGCGTCAAAGGATGGCGCCTGCCGATACATCAGCAGTTGCTCCTTAGGGCAAATGATGCGCTCATGGCAAAAAACAAAAAACCCAAATACAAAATCACGCCGATAAGATGTGATGTGTGTGACGGCACGGGGAAAATCTACCCCGATTCCTACGTCACCATAGACCTGTCTCAGGGAGACCCCATTCTCTCGGAAGGCTGATTTCGCTCCATGTCCTGTCATTGTAAAAAAGCCCGGCACCGCCTGGGCTTTTTTCTTTGCTGTTTTCTGTTATCCTCAACGGTGTTGGTCTTATATAGTGGGGGATCGTCTAATGGCAGGACAGCGGGTTTTGGTCCCGTTAATTGGGGTTCGAGTCCCTATCCCCCAGCCGCGAAAAGCGGCTTCGCCGCCTCGCGGCAAGCCGTTGAGCGAGCCACGAGGCGATTTTTTGCGAGCTTCTCCGAGGAGTATTCAGTTTTACATATTTTTTGGTTGTGCTAGTGTTACGGTTGCGATTGGTCTTTGGAGAAGTCACATGAAATATAGAATCGAATACCGCTCGTCTCGCTATGAAGGCGAGCCAGGGAGTCGCTACGTGACTCAGAGTCTCGGCGGCAATTTCTATGAGTTCGAAGCAGTTGATGATGCTGATGCGCAAGCACAATTGCCTGCCCAATGGCAGGCACTGATTGTCAAGGCCACCAAAGCAAAACTTCACACTATCGGCTACGTGGGACTCGAACGTGTGCCCGACGCGACTCCAGTTGCCGTCGAGTGTGAGCCTCCCGCAGCGTAATTTGCCCGAGAGGAAAAGGTGGTTGATCGGCTGGCATCTTGTAGATGCTCGGCCGATCCTTTGTATATTCCAAGGAGGGTTAAAATGGTAAAACAAAAGTAATCAAAAAAGCCCTGTGGGGCGTGATGAGTAAATATACGAGACCGAAGAGGTCAGTAAATATGCAACTAGAAAAGAAAACAATCAACGGGCTTCGCTGGATCGTGGGCATCCTCAAGAAGCATGAGATTCCGTATCGAATCGGGGGTGGTCTTGCGGTGTGTTGTGGGAGAAGTGACCTCCCGCACTCCCAAAAAGACCATTTCGGATTACCTTGAGCAGATATGAAACCCAATGCTTCAAACATTTTCAAAGGCACAGCTTGGTACTATGCACGTTTTCGTCGTCCGTATCCGAAGCAAATCTTTACAGATCTGATCGCCTATTACCATCTTGACGGGAAAGGACGCTTACTTGATTTGGGTTGTGGCACGGGCGAGCTTACAGTATCTCTCGCCTCTCATTTTTCTGATGCTATTGGTGTTGACCCGAGTGAGGATATGCTTTCACAAGCCAGAGAACGTGCCGCGCAAGCGAAAATAACTAATATTGAGTGGAGGCAGGGACGTGCAGAAGAGATTGAAGCATCACTTACTCCTGTGCGGCTTACAACGGCGGGCGTCTCTTTTCATTGGATGAACCAACCTATTGTTTTTCAGAAGATATATACGATGACACAAGCGGATGGGGGTATGGTCATCATCAACGATTCCTCGCCAGTACGGGGTAAAGAAAAAACCGAGGATTGGAAAATGAAGCGAAAAGAGCTCATTATCAAATACCTTGGTGAGGAAAGACGAGCGGGCGACCATTTACATAAGGATTTTATCCCAGAGAAGCGACCTTTTGAGGAGCTGATAGCAGAGTCATCTTTCAAGGCGTTTGAGTTTAGAGAGTATCCCTACACGACAGAGAGAAACATTGATGAAATACTCGGGTTTCTATACTCAACCTCTTACGCCAGTAAACGGCTTTTTGGAGAACGTGCCGATGAGTTTGAGCAAGAGCTGCGAACTGAACTGCTAACACTTGTGCCATCAGGTAAGTTTGTTGAGGCGGGCAAAGCCGATGTTTTCCTACTTCGTAAGTAGTGATGTACGCTATCGTCAAAAGATTTGGTATAAAGATTTGGTAGACAAAGCTCAATGTACAAAACAAGAGTACTGTTCTAGCGTCGTTCAAGACCCTCAGCACATATGCAACTAGAAAAGAAAACAATCAACGGGCTTCGCTGGATCGTGGGCATCCTCAAGAAGCATGAGATTCCGTATCGAATCGGGGGTGGTCTTGCGGTGCATGTATACGGATCAGAGCGCCCTATTAATGACATCGACATCTCCTTGTCTGGCGTATACTTCGAAAAAATTGTCCCGGAAGTGAGAAAATACATTACCGCAGGACCAAAGCACTATTCAGATGAAAAGTGGGACTGCGACACATTGTCGCTCGAATATGAAGGGCAGGAAATTGACATCACCGATATAGATACGCTTCGGATGAGTAATAGAGAGAAGACAGAATGGTTCTATATGAAAGACAGATATCGCGCATTCGATATCGTCTCGATGAATGTGGAAGGAGAGACTGTATCACTGATTCATCCGCGAGACCTGGTCGGCTACAAGCAGCACTTGGATGGCGACCATCAATCGATGGATATTGAGGCGATTGAAAGGTATATGGGCCAGCATTCCCTAGTTTGATATAGGTTCCGACTCCGAGGAGGGTTGGAACTGGCTACACAGTGTATCAATAGATGTCCGGTAGGTCATTTATTCATACATGGTTTTGTGAGTATGCTAAGGGCTTGTCCATACTTATGTACGGGACCTAAGTATTTAAAATCACAGGAATTACCCTATACTGCATAGCATGGCACACGATCACGCACATCATCAGCACGTTCGGCATAATGCTTCGACTGCGCACGATGCGGGCACACATGCTGGGCATCATGCGGCCGATTTCTTGAGGAAATTTTGGATTGCGCTCATTCTCTGTGTACCCATTTTCTTCTACTCGGAGATGGCGCTTATGGTCTTTGGAATCCGTGGACCGGAATTTCCGGGCTGGCAATACGTGGCCCTCGCTCTCGGTTCGATCGTCTACTTCTACTGCGGGTGGGTATTTCTCCAAAGCGCGTATCGGGAAATGCGCGCGAAACTCCCCGGCATGATGACGCTTATCGCCATCGCGATTACCGCGGCATACGCGTACAGTGCGTTTTCGATACTCACGGGCGGCGAACAGGAGCTTCTTTTTGAACTCGCCTCCCTGATCACCATCATGCTCCTCGGACATTGGATTGAAATGAAATCGGTACAAGGGGCGCAGGGCGCTTTGAAGGAACTGTCAAAGCTCCTTCCCGATACCGCAGAGGTCATTCGCGGCGGCACAACAGAAATTATCGCTCTTGCTGCATTGCGAGTCGGTGATGTGGTTTTGGTAAAGCCGGGGGCGAAGGTGCCCGCGGACGGCAAAGTTATGGAGGGCCGCTCCGAACTCAACGAATCAATCATCACAGGTGAATCAAAGCCTGTTGTTAAACATGTTGGCGACACCGTGATCGCCGGATCGGTAAACGGCGACGGCGGACTCAAAGTTGAAATAACGACTATCGGCGAGCACACATTTCTCGCCGGTGTCATGCGGCTTGTGGCTGAAGCCCAGGCGAGCAAATCACGCTTGCAGATACTTTCCGACCGGGCGGCATATTACCTCACCATCATCGCAATTATCGGCGGCGGTATCACCTTTGGTGCGTGGTTTATGCTCGGTGGCGACACACTCACGGCTGTTGAGCGCATGGTTGCCGTTCTTGTCATCGCCTGTCCGCACGCACTCGGACTCGCGGTGCCGCTTGTTGCCGCAATCTCAACGACGATGGCCGCGCGAAACGGTCTTTTGGTCAAACAGCGCGTATCGCTCGAAGGCGCACACCGCATCAACGCAGTGCTTTTTGATAAAACGGGAACGCTTACCGAAGCAACATTCAAAGTGCTTTCGTTTTCATCTCTCGAAGCACTGACGCTTGCTGCATCGGTCAATGTGCATTCCGAGCACCCTATTGCGCGGGCAATGGTTGAGGAAGCGAGGAATCGAAACCTCACGCTTCTCGAGGCAACAGATTTTGAACGTGTGCCGGGGAGGGGTGCGCGTGCACGCATTGGCACATATCACATCTTTGTCGGCACAAAGGGTGGAGACGATATCGTAGTTGAGAAAGACGGCAAGCAGATGGGAACGGTGTCTGTCGCGGACGCAATCCGCCTGGAATCTAAAGCCGCTGTAGACGCACTAAAAGAGGCCGGTGTTCGCGTCGCCATGATTACCGGCGACAGCGAAGCGACGGCGAAAAAAGTCGCTGGCGAACTGGGTCTTGATGAATACTTTGCGCGCGTCCTGCCGGAAGACAAGGTGAAAAAAGTCAAAGAACTTCAAGGACGCGGCTTCAAAGTCGCCATGGTCGGCGACGGTGTGAACGATGCACCCGCACTCACGCAAGCAGATCTCGGCGTGGCTATCGGGGCCGGCACGAATGTCGCGATAGAATCGGCAGGTATTATTCTCGTGAAGAACGATCCGCGCGATATCCCGAAAATTTTCAATCTCTCACGCCTTACCTACGACAAGATGGTGCAAAATCTCTTTTGGGCGACCGGCTACAACGTCGTCGCCATACCTCTTGCGGCGGGCGTACTCGCGTACAAAGGCATCATTCTTGAGCCGTGGCTTGCGGCAGTATTCATGTCGGCCTCGACGGTGATTGTCGCGGTAAACGCTGTACTGCTTGGTCGCAAGACGCTATAATCGCCGTATGAGTTTCTACAAAACTATGGGCTCGTCCGTAAATACATTAACCCTCTCTGAGTTCATTGCATCGTCGACTACAACCACTCCTCAATCGCAAAAAGCTCATCGTACCTCGGGTACGCCTCGCTTTTTGCTCAATCGTCGCGGCCGTATTCGACGCGCACTGAAGTCTATAGGATCAATGTATTTCCGGACGAGCCCTTCAGTATTGCCACGCCGATGGCCGGTCTTGCGACTCATGGAATACGCGCAAAATCTCTACGCGATCGTCAATGACACGATAGGGGAGCAGATAAGGTAGGTGCGGCACGTGTAATTCATGCACGCCATCTGTACTTTCGGATAGACGACCGAGATATGGGTTGTCGATAAGGAGTGATGCACTATGAACGATGGCGCTTATGATGTGACGTGAAATGTCCGCGTCGGCAGCTTGTCGATAGTACTCAGCGATCGATACGAGATCGCGCTGTGCAAAAACGAGCCAAACAATCCTCATGAGGCGCGACGTTTTTTGAGAAACACATCAGGTTTTAAAGGTGCTGCCTTCTTTCGCCTGGGCGAGTCAGCCCATGCGAGCATTGCTTCGTGCGAGATAAAAGCGCCCTTATCGGCTTCCTGTATTGCTGTATGCAGTTCATGCGCTTTCCAAGCATTTTTTCTCACGTATTCTGTGAGTGCCTCTGTGGCGAGGTAGGCTTTTGACCTGCGTGTGGCATGGCTCAACGAATCGAGTTGGTGTTTGAGCTGATCAGGCACGCGAACAGAAATGACCACTGATGTAGACATATATAGCAAGTGTATACAAATAATTCAAGAAAATCAATTGACAAAACAGTACTAGAAATGGTGTATAAATTTCTAAAAATTTCTAAAAGTAGGAATTATGGTATGGATGTGCTATCTTTGGATTAGAGTTAGAGAGGAGAAGAAGATGCATCTCGAACGTGGTGACTACATCAAGGCGCGGGTCTCGCGAGTATTTGGAGAGAAAAAGTGGCGTTACTTTCGAATTCTCAGCACCGCTTTTGGACCGAAGGACACGGTGATAGATGGCTACTCATATCCTCAGTGGGTCGACTTAGAGGTCGTCTTGCTTGAAGATATGAATGTCGGACAACCGGCAGGCGCACAATTGAGGTTGCGAGTTTCAGATGTGAGGCGTTATGAGGAGACCATTGGGGAAGGACTTTGTTGTTTTTTTGACAAAGTGGAGAAGGTACCTGCAAGCGAAGCTCTGGAACGACTCAATACTGTTCATACTCAACTGGAAACAATCCTATCAGATGCGCAAAGAGCCGTTTTAAAACATACAACATTAATGAATGAACTGCTGTGTGATGCCGGTGCCTTTGCGCAATATAAGCCGAAGGAGCAGGTCGATCCTGATGCCGCGCGTCGGATGTTCGAAGAAGTTGATCGCACGGTGAAGAAGAATTTGTGGCGTATGCTGTCGCAATGATCCGACTAAAGAATGATGCCCGAGTTTTTAAGCTCGGGCATTTTTTGTGGTGTAATACCATCTCTCATTAACCGTCCATCAATGGGAAATTTCGTCTTTGCCGTCTTTGCGAGGCCTGTGGCCGAAGCAATCCAGAGTGCTACCACTCACCCCTGGATTGCTTCGCTTTGCACCACAAGGGCACTTCCATTTTTCTAAGCCTTGGCTAAGAAAAATTGGTCGCTCGCAAAGACACCATTGGTTAGTTGAGGATGGTATAAACGAAGTCGGACTTCAATATCTGTATGCTATCTCTACGCTATAGCGCCAGGATAGCATATGTGTGAATGTCTGATGTTCTCAGGCTTAACCTTAGGTCCTCCTCTCGATGATGGAGATCAAGGGATTGATTGTGGAGGAATTGGGTGTGATACGAGCAAACTAGGACTGAAGTGCCCGCACTTCAGTATAAGGAGGCCTCGCCTCCTTATTTTCAAACGTGGTGTAATATTACCGCTTCCTGGCCTCTGCTGCTGCGAGCGCGGTGCGGATGTGCTTTTTGGCCATGTTGGTCTTGGCGATATCGAGCCATTTGCGTGAGGGTTTGGCCGATGGCTTGGTGATGATCTCTACCACGTCGCCGTTTTTGAGCGCTGTGGCGATGGCGACCATC
>VGJQ01000030.1 GCA_016867375.1 Candidatus Kaiserbacteria bacterium
ATGGATCGGTACGACATCACTACGCGTTCCTCGGTAGATATCTCGGATATCCAGTAATCGCTCAGAGACATGCTCTCGGCTCAACTGTTTTTGTGCTGGGGGGGAGACTCGAACTCCCACCTCTTGCGAGACCAGCTCCTAAGGCTGGCGCGTCTACCAATTTCGCCACCCCAGCAGGGCGATGAGGCGTTGGCATATCTGTCCGCCCAGTTGGATTCGAACCAACGACCGTTCGCTTAAGAGGCGACTGCTCTACCAACTGAGCTATGGGCGGACACACATGCCAACTAGCGAGTATTCTACAGTAAAATCAGGAATATGGAATACGTCATTTGAGGCCACAGTGGGAGTTGCACCCACCCATAGCGCAATTGTACTGACAGGGCAGACCGTCGCGTTACTACTTCTCACGACTGCCTTTATATGGAGGCCACAGTGGGAGTTGCACCCACCCATAGCGGTTTTGCAGACCGCCGCGTTGCTACTTCGCCATATGGCCGTGTGGGTGTACTGTATCATATTTTCGCGTACAATTGCGAATACGCCGGGGTGATGGAATGGTAGACATAGGGGACTTAAAATCCCCAGGCCGTAAAAGGCTGTGCGGGTTCGAGTCCCGCCCCCGGTACTGTTACTATGAATGTCATCACAAACAAATTCATACTCTTTGATTTTGATGGAGTCATCGCAGATTCGTATAAGCCCGCGTTTGAGGTCACAAAACTGATATGTCCGAGTATCACTGGCACGGCATATCGAAGACGCTTCGAAGGTAATATCAATGATTGGGAAGAACCGATCAATCATCATACTGAGAATTGTCGTCACGATATCGATTTTTTTACCGAGTATCTTCCGAGGATGAAGAGTGAGGTTCCCCTCGTGTCCGGAATGAAAGAAGTGATCATTGAGCTTGAAAAACAGTATACGCTCGTCGTTATATCATCTACGATCACGAGCCCGATCGAGGCTTTTTTAGAAACACATGATCTTATGAGTCATTTTGCCCGTGTCATGGGCAATGACGTACACAAGAGTAAGGTCGAGAAAATCAAGATGGTTTTTGATGAGTATGGTATTGAGGCAAAGCAATGTGTGTTTGTCACAGATACACTTGGTGATATGCGTGAAGCGGCAAGGATGGATGTCGGCTCAATCGGCGTCACGTGGGGATTCCAATTTTCCGAGACATTGCAAAAAGGGAATCCGTTCATGCTTGTCGATAATCCAAGCGATCTATCGGGAGTGATCAGATCCTATTTCCAAAATTGATGAGCGCTGATGTTCACGTGTTTGTGCGTATGAAATATGGTTATCGAGTCAAATCATCAATCCGCTGGCGATTCTTCTCGCCTTCGTCGAGTACGACTTCGATGTGTGGGATGTGGCCGAAGCGCGTGTGTTGGCGCAGATACTCCCGAAAGTCGGTCGTGCGGCGCTTCACAAAGAGGAGCGCCTCGTCTTCGTGGTCTCGCGGCAGGACGGATAAAAAGATAGTGGCATGCTTCTGATCAGAGCTCAGTTCAGTCCTGGTCACGGTGATGAGTGATCCGCGATTTGATTCTCGCGCGATAAATTCACTCGCTGCGTGGCCGATCTCCTGTGCGATCTGGATAGTGCGTTTGTCCGACATATATTTACTTTTGTTCGGTCTGTATCAGCGCCTCGATTACATCACCCGGCGCGATTTCGAATTCTGCATTGATCTGTGTGCCAAACTCGGTGCCTGCATCGACCTTCTCGACGTTTTGTTTGTTGGATTGGAGATTGATGATCTTGCCGGTGCCGAGCGACTCTTTCTTGCGGAGGATGCGCACGGTGGCGCCCTTTGCGATCACACCATCAGAGACTTTTGCACCGATCACTTGAGCACCACGGTGGCTATTGAAGCATTTGAGGACCTGTGCGTGTCCGATGATTTCTTCGACGAGGCGTGTAGGTGCCGCCGCCTTGAGCAGCTCTTCGAGACGTTCGGTGAGCTTGTAGATGATCGTGAAGGTCTCGATCGGGATATTTTGCGTGCGTCCGAGGGACTCGGCGATCGCGTCGATGCCGACATTGAATCCGACGAGGACTGCTTTCCCATCATGCGAGGCCATCACCGCCTTCACGTCGCCCTCGGAGACAGTGCCGATGCCGGATTGGATGATCGCAATGCTTTTGTGTGCATCGCCGAGCTTCCCGGTCTCATGCATGATCGCTTCGAGCGAGCCGGTAGTATCGGCGCGCACGATGACAGGAAGAATAAAATGTCCGTCGCCTGATGCCGCCAGCAAGGTCCGACCTTGCTGGCCAGCAAGGTCGGACCTTGCTGGCGAATGCGCACGTGCAGCATCAGCTTCTTTCTTGTTTTTGAAGCTCGTGAATGATTCGCCGGCGGCGGGGAGTTCGTCGAAGCCGACGAGTGTCACAGGTGTCGAAAATGTCGCCTCGCGGATCGTTGTGCCACGGTGGTCTTCCATGATGCGTACGGGTGCTATAGCGCGACCAGCGAGGATCGCCATGCCGGAGGTGAGTGTGCCATCGGTGATGATGAGTGTCGCTGCAATCCCGCGCTTCTGATCTCGATGTGCTTCGATCACATAGCCCTGTGCGGGGACGGAAGCATCAGCCTTGTATTCTTGCATCTCTGCGGCAATGAGGATGAGGTCGAGCAGATCGGAGACGCCGGTGCCGACTTTGGCAGAGATCGCTGTCCACGGGATATCACCCCCAAGCTGCTCAAGGTAGACACCCTGCTCAAGGAGTGAGCCCTGGGTGCGGTTGAGATCGGCATTGGGCTTGTCGATCTTGTTGATCGCGACGATAAACGGGATGCCTGCGTCACGGATCGACTGAAGCGCTTCGAGTGTCTGCGCTTTCACACCATCGTCTGCAGCGACGACGAGGATCGCGATGTCGGCGACATTGGCACCGCGCGCACGGATCGACTGGAATGCGGCATGGCCGGGTGTATCGATGAAGGTGATGCGTTTTTTGCGGCCTTCGTGCTCGTGCTCTACCTCGTAGGCGGCGACGTGCTGGGTGATACCGCCGGCCTCTCCGGCGACGACATTTGACTTACGGATGAAATCAAGCAGGGTCGATTTGCCATGATCGACATGACCCATGACGACGACGATAGGGGGACGTTCGGTGAATGTGGACATAAGCGGTAAAGGCGCAATGCATATGCGTGATGGGCAGCATTGTACCGTAAAAATGGGGTTTTGTGGATGTTGACAAATTATTTCTAACATATTATCATTTAAATTGGCACAAACCGAGAAAGGTAGGGCAGATGCACGAGTCTACCAAAGACGCTCTCAAAAGTTCGGCAATTTTGACCGCCGGTTTAGTCGTGGTTGTTGAGGTTCTCTCGTTGGTTATGTTGGGATCGCTATTACCAGTGGCGTTAACCGTTGCCCTCGTGGGGATTGCCGCCCCAATCTTCTTCACGATAGCCTTATGATTCAAGGCATTGCGCCCGCGGTCTTTCGATCGCGGGCGCTATTCTTTTTTGCGCTGGTAGCGTAGTATTTTGATATGTTTGATTGGTTTAAAAAATCATCAGGGAGAATCTACCTCGATTACGCAGGAGCGACGCCGGTGTGCACTGCGGCGGCTTTGGCCTCCAGCCAAGCCGCCGCTTTCTATGGGAACCCCGGCGCCATTCACGCAGGCGGGGTAGAAGCCAAGCGTCTCCTCGAGCGCTCGCGCGAATCCGTCGCCGCGGAGATCGGTTGCAAGCCGCGCGAAGTCGTTTTTACCTCCGGCGGCACCGAAGCCAACAATCTCGCCATCCTCGGCTTTGCCCGCAAGCTCGAGAAACAGCGAGAGTGTCAAAAGTCTGACTTTCGACATGTCAAAAGTCAGACTTTTGACACGGGGTTGAATGGGACTCATTGGATCGTCAGCGCAATCGAACATCCTTCGGTACTCGAGTGTTTTGTTGAAATCGAACGATTGGGTGGACAGGTCGCACACGTCGATCCGGACGAGCGCGGCATCATCGCGCCCGAAGCGGTGGCGCGTGCGCTGCGCCCTGAGACGGTCTTCGTCTCGGTCGGGTGGGGCAACAGCGAAATCGGCATCATCCAGCCAATAGCCCACATCGCCCGCGCGATCCAGGATGCGGCACTCGTCTTTGCGAGTGCAACGAAGCAATCCAGAGTATCACCACAAACCCATGGATCGCTTCGCTCTGCTCGCGAAGACGGAGGGGCAGGGACGGGTGGGCAGCGTCGTATCGTATTTCATAGCGATGCGGGGCAGGTGTCCCTGTATAAGCCGCTGCAAGTGCATTCACTCGGCGTGGATCTTCTTACACTTGATTCTGGAAAGCTGTATGGTCCGCGCGGTATCGGAGTACTGTATGTGGGCAAGGATGTCGAACTGTCGCCGATCATGCTCGGCGGCAAGCAGGAGCGCGGGCTTCGCGGTGGTACGGAAAACGTCGCTCTTGCGGCTGGTTTTGCCGCGGCGCTCATGCATGTCGCACATATACGAGAAGACGAGGCGAAGCGACTGGGAAATCTGCGCGATGAGCTCGCGCGCGAGCTCGTCGCGCGCATCCCCGGCGCCATGGTGAATGGTGCCCTTTCACACGCGATGCCGCACATCCTCAATGTCTCGATCCCCGGCATCAACAGCGAATACGTCGTGCTCGCACTCGATCACGCAGGTATCAGCCTCTCGACCAAGAGCGCGTGCCGCGAAGGTGAGGCGAGCCGCTCGCATGTGGTCGAAGCGCTGGGGGGCGAAGTCTGGCGGTCAGAAAATACGATTCGTTTTTCTCTCGGCACCTCGACGACGGCACATGATGTACAAAAGACACTATCGGTTCTTCAGGCACGCGTGTCGTAAGGGCTCGTCCACAAATAACGTACCCGTTATTTGTGGACTACACTTATGGGCCCGTTCATTTGGTGTTGAACTATATAAGTGCACACAATCATGAGAGTGGCGGTTATCCCTGATATTCTCTCCTCCTGTATGTACAGACAATGCTATAGTATGCATATATGGACATTGAAGATCTCACCAAGTCACAGATCATCCTCCTGACGCTTCTTGTCTCTTTCATGACATCGATCGCGACGGGTATCGTCACGGTTTCGCTCATGCAGCAGGCGCCTCCCACGGTAGTCCAGTCGGTCAACAGGATCATCCGGCAGACGGTGGGGCAAGTGGCTTCGACGACTGCGCGCATCACACAGCCTGCCGCTTCGGCAGCGGCGACGGAAGTGAAGACCGTGATCGTCCGCGATTCCGATACCATCTCGCAGGCAGTGGCGATCGCCAGTCGTTCCGTGGTGCGCGTGTATGCGCACGATGCGGCATCGCCGCGCTTTCTCGGGATTGGTATCATAGCCGATTCATCGGGACTTGTTATCACTGATGAATCGGCGATAGGTGAATATGCCAATGTCGATGTGAAGCGTGCCGATGGCTCTCTCACACGGGCATTCGTGACCGGGCGTGATACGGCTCATGGTGTTGCATACCTGACGCAGGCGACGTCCACGACCCCCGTTGTCCTAGGAGAGCCGGCGCTGTTTGCCAAGACGAGTGTGAAGCTCGGCGATATGATCGTTGTGATAAGCGGCGTTACGGTCGACCATATACGGGCAGGCTTTGCGACGACTCTGCTTTCCTCTGCGGACACGGGGACGGTCGCTGTCGTCGAGACGGATATCCCAAAATCAGGAGTCTTGCCGGGGACGCCACTCATCGATGCGACGGGAAATATGATTGGGATAAGCACGGGTATTTCACGCGCGGTCTCGGAAGGAAGCTTCCTACCAATCGGGATGATCAAGATTCCATTCCAATAAATGCTACCTTATGTAGCGTATCCGCGAGTATTGCCAGGTTCCCAGTAGTATAGTAAAATGTAAATCATATGGCCCCATTCAACAATTACACGACGAAAGCAAAAGAAGCGATCCATCGGGCCCACCAACTGGCTGTGGAGCGCGGACAGAGCCAGGTGTCGACGCTCCATCTCTTAGCGGCCCTTCTGACGCAGGAGGAATCGATGGTCTTGCCTATGCTCGAACAGATCGACGTAGATACCACCCACTTGATTGATTCGGTGCTCGAGATCGTCGAAGGTAGCGGCGGATCTACCGCCGTCTCTCCGAGTTTCCAGTTGTATCTCACGCCTGAGCTTGTGCGCGTATTTGAAGCCTCTCCACGCATCGCCGCCAGCTTCAATGATCAATTCGTCTCACCCGAGCATCTCATCCTCGGTCTCGTCGAACACCCGGGCCCGGCTGCGGAGATACTCGCTCGCTTCCGAGTGGATCGGGCCGCACTCGCGCGCGTACTTTCCGATATCAAAGAGGGCAAGATCCGTGACATCGAAGAGCCAAAAAAGCCGCGCGCGCTCACACGCTTTGCACGCTCGCTCACCGATCGTGCTCGTGAAAATAAGCTCGACCCGGTGATCGGTCGCGATACCGAAATCACACGCGTGATCCAGATCCTATCGCGCCGCACCAAAAACAATCCGATGCTTATCGGTGAAGCGGGTGTCGGAAAGACCGCCATCGCCGAGGGGCTCGCTATTCGCGTCGCTTCTGGAGACGTCCCTGAATCCCTGCGCGGCAAAGACATCGTCCAGCTCGACCTTGGACTCCTCATCGCGGGTACCAAGTACCGTGGCGAATTTGAGGAGCGCCTCAAGGCAGTTATGAAAGAAGTCGAGAACGCCGAAGGTAAGATCATCCTTTTCATCGATGAGATACACACGCTCGTCGGTGCGGGCGCCGCTGAAGGCTCGATGGATGCTTCCAATATGCTCAAGCCCGCACTGGCCCGCGGTGAAATGCGCGTCATCGGGGCGACCACACTGAAGGAATATCAGAAGCACATCGAACATGATCCTGCACTCACGCGCCGTTTCCAGCCGGTGTATGTCAACGAGCCCACTGTCGAAGACGCGATTTCCATCCTTCGTGGCCTCAAGGAGCGCTACGAGCTCTATCATGGAGTGCATATCACCGATGCGGCGATCGTCGCAGCGGTCCAGCTTTCGAGCCGCTATATCACCGAACGCTTCCTTCCCGACAAGGCAATCGATCTCATCGATGAAGCCGCGTCGGCACTGCGTCTTTCTCTCGAAAACAAGCCGCCTGCGCTCGAAGATGCACATCGCAAGATCACGCGACTGGAGATTGAGCGCGAAGCCCTGAAGAAAGATGCCGAAGCCGGGGGCGTGAAAGAGCGCGCACGTGTGCAGTCTATCGAAAAGGAGATCGCAGACCTCAAGGACTCGACACACGAGCTTGAGCTCAAGTGGAAAAACGAGAAAGAGACACTCGCCGAAATCAAAAGCGCCAAGACTGCTCTCGAAAAGGCGCGTCTGGAGGCAGATGCGGCCGAGGCGCAGACCGATCTCACCAAGACTGCCGAGATTCGCTATGGCCGTATTCCTGCGCTTGAGAAAGAGATCGAGACAGCCACGAGGCGCCTCAAGAAGCTCCAGTCGACGCGCCGTATCCTCAAAGAAGACATCCGCGAAGAAGACGTCGCCTCGGTCGTTTCTCGTTGGACAGGTGTACCTGTCGTACGTATGCTCGAAGAAGAGGCCGAGAAGCTCGCACGCATGGAAGAGAATCTCAAAAAGCGCATCGTCGGTCAGGATGACGCGGTGCAGAAGGTCTCAGATGCCATCAAGCGTTCACGCGCGGGTATCAGCGATCCGCATCGACCCGTCGGGAGCTTCCTTTTCCTCGGCCCTACCGGTGTCGGTAAGACCGAGCTCACCAAGGCGCTCGCCGAATTTCTCTTCAACTCTGATCGTGCACTCATTCGGGTCGATATGTCCGAATACATGGAGAAACATTCGATCTCCAAGATGATCGGCTCACCGCCGGGCTACGTCGGACACGACGAGGGTGGGGGATTGACGGAGCTCGTCCGCCATCGCCCGTACTCGGTGATTCTGTTTGATGAAATCGAAAAAGCACATCCAGAAGTCTTCAATATCCTTCTACAGGTCCTCGACAATGGCCGCCTTACCGACGCCAAGGGGCGCACGGTCAACTTCAAAAATACGGTCATTATCATGACATCCAACATCGGCGCAGAGCACATCGACCGTATGTCGGGGCTGGGCTTTGGCTCCGGCATCTCGACGACCGAAGACGAACGCTACGAGCAGGTCAAGGACAAGGTCACGGGATCTCTCAAGGAGTACTTCCGACCCGAATTCCTCAACCGTCTCGATGAAATTATCCTCTTCAATATCCTCACGCCTGCCGCCATTGCGGATATCGTCCGTATGCAGGTAGATATCGTGGCGAAGCGGCTCGAAGAGAAGCAAATCACACTGCGCTTCAGTGATGCGGCGCTTGCTGAGCTCGCAAAGGACGGCTACAGCCCCAGCTACGGTGCGCGTCCGCTCAAGCGTCTCATTCAGAATAAAATACTCACACCAATCGCACATACTATGATCGCGCGCGGTGTGCTCGAAGGTGGAGCTGTACATGTGGACTTCTCCACCGCAGGCGGAAAAGAAGGGCAATTTACCTTCGATGTCCGCAAAGGCCCTGAGCGTGCACGGAGCGTCCGCGCTCGTGCGAAGGTGGGGGTGTAAAAAATTACAGCCTCTTGCGAAGATATCTCGCAAGAGGCTGTCGAATGCCAGTCTAATCAGTAGATGAAGGTGATTGTAATCATCCTCCGACCCAAAAAATCTGTGCTTTCGCTCTGAAGCACACGCACATGAGCTGGGAATAAAGCTGACCCGGGTCGATTGTAAAGCTCGCCCGTATCGAGCCATTTTTGTATGGCCTGCTCCACATTTTCCGGCTCCCCACTAAAGATCTTGGTCTTGATACCCATCACACTCTCCTTCTTTCGGTGCGGCATCTAAGTATATACCGAACACTATTTTACTCAAAAAATCAGACTTGTCAAGTATGCCACAATGCCTTATACTAGGTGTGTTTGCGTCGGTACTCAAGTGGTCAACGAGGATTGGCTGTAAACCAATTGGCTTTGCCTTCGTTGGTTCGAATCCAACCCGGCGCACAAAATGAAAAAACACCCCGTGTGGGTGTCTTTTCTTTTTGTTTTGTCGCCGTTGGATTCGAACCGGAGGACCATGTAAATACGGAGCGAAGCGTATGCAAAAGTGAGCCTTATGAACGGGACCTAATCTCAAATTCACAGATACCAGACTGTGCGTGCAAGTGCGTGTTATTATAGACAGCATGACACTTCGCCGCATATTCGCCTTTGCTATCGTCTCATTGTTTATAGTCGCTCCCCCAGCGTTTTCGTTTGCGCAAGGTGGACTCAAGACGATCGTGCCCGCTGAGTGTGACAACGAACCCGGTGGGTGCCAATCGATTTGCCATGTGGCGACATTGGCCCAAAACATCCTCAATAACGCCATCTATTTTGCGGTCTTCGTCTCCTCCGTCCTCATCGCGTGGGCGGGCTGGCAGTACTTGACGGCTGGTGGACAGGAATACAAGGTCAAGGCCGCCAAGAAGATGTTTGGCAATATCATCATTGGTCTGGTGCTTATCACGGCGTCCTGGCTCCTAGTCAACACACTCTTGAATGCCTTGACGGATAGCAGTGGCCTCCAATGGAATAGGATTTGTTAGGCTACATCCGGACCCTGGGCAATGTGCTTGACCGGGGTCCTTTCTTTGGTTATAGTTCCTCTCGTTATGTCTCAAGATCAACTTTTCAAGCTGGCCTGCGCCAAATGCGATCGCATCAATTATTGGTCTCGCAAGAACAAGAAGCTCGTGACCAAGAAGA
>VGJQ01000031.1 GCA_016867375.1 Candidatus Kaiserbacteria bacterium
CACCTCGGGCACGTGCCTTTCAAGCAGGTCCTCATCCACGGCCTCGTGCGCGCCAAAGACGGCCACAAATTCAGCAAGTCACGAGGCAACGGCGTCGATCCGCTCGACATGATCGCCCAATACGGCGCCGACGCACTGCGTATGGGCCTCATCGTCGGTGTCCCTACAGGTAGCGATGTGCGTTTCGACGAAAGCAAGATCAGGGGCTATAAAAATTTCGCCAATAAGCTCTGGAACATCACCCGTTTCGTACTTGAGAGCAGCGTAGAAACTGTGGAGGTCAGACCTCCACAAGGAGGTCTGACCTCCACAGTTTCTCTTACCCCTGAAGACGAAGAGATCATCCGCGAGACTCATCGCCTCATTGAAGAGGTGTCTCGGCACATCGACATCTACCGCATCGACCTCGCCGCCGATCAGCTCTACCACTTCATCTGGCACCGCTTCGCCGACGAGATCATCGAACAGTCAAAGCTCGTCCTCAAGGCCGGAGCAGATGAAGCCGCCGTCGCCTCCAAGAAGCGCATGCTCCGCGCAGTACTCACCACCCTCCTCAAGCTCCTCCACCCCTTCATGCCCTTCGTCACCGAAGCGATCTGGCAGGAGCTTCCCGAAAAAAACAGCGACCTGTTGATGGTTGCACAATGGCCCACGTCTAACGGGTTATAATGAGAGAGTGAGCGTCTGAGTGTTTTGGGGTATTTCGCGGGGCAACGGCCCGAGAATAAGCGATTTTTCAGCAGAAAATACGCGACCCCAAAACATTCGGACCGAACGGATATGTTAAACGAGCTCTTACACGTACTCGCGGCGGCAGCAGGCGGCATTCTCCCCGCTCTTGCGTGGCTGTGGTTTTGGCTGCGTGAGGATTCAAAGCATCCCGAGCCGCGCCAGCTTATAGCACTCGCTTTTCTCGCCGGCATGGCGACCGTCGCCATCGTGATCCCCATCGAAAATTATATTGGCACATTTGTCACCAATCAGACACTCCTCTTTACCTTCTGGTCGGCAGTCGAGGAGATATCCAAATACCTCGCCGCGCTCGCCGCCGTCCTCTGGCGCCGCGAAGACGATGAGCCGGTCGATGTGGTCATCTATATGATTATCGTGGCACTCGGCTTCGCCGCGGCCGAAAATTCCCTTTTCCTCCTCTCGCCACTGGCGGGTGAGACGATTGCTCAGACCATCATCACCGGCAATCTGCGCTTCATCGGTGCCACACTCCTCCATGTACTCTCATCTGCAGTCATCGGCGTCGTCCTTGCGCTCTCTTTCTACAGCACACGGATCGACAAGTTTTACCATGCAGTGACCGGAGTTATCCTCGCCATCCTTTTGCACTCACTCTTCAACTTCTTTATACTGAATGCACCGGAAGAGAGTGTCTTGCGCACCTTCGGATTCGTATGGCTCGGCGTCATCGCGCTGCTGGCCGTCATCGAATTCATCAAGCGCATTCGCCGAGATTCTCTTCGCGGTAGTCCGCGTTAGAGAATCCAAGTGCGGTCGCGAAGCGAGCCGCCGCCCTCGCAGAATATACGTGCAATAATCATATTATTAGTTCATTCATCATCTCATGGCAAAAAAATCCTTCCTTTCGCGCATCATAGGGTCCGACAATTCCTACGAAGATGATGACTATTTCGATGAATTAAACCCAAACACTCCTCGTTTTGAGGGTAAGGGCGACGAGCGACACCTCCACACCAATCTGCGCGGCAATGCTCCGCGACCTGCCTCCCAAGAAGAGCCCGAGGGAGAACTTGCCGTCGACGTCTACCAGACTCCCGATGCAATCATCGTGAAGACCTTGGTCGCAGGCGTCCAGCCATCTACCGTCGACATCGCGCTGACCCGCGAGATGATCACTATCTCTGGTACACGTGTCGACGAGCGTGAGGCTGAAGAAGACGACTACTTCTTCCGCGAACTCTACTGGGGCGCCTTCTCCCGCACCATCATCCTCCCCGAAGAAGTCGACGTCGATGCCGCCGAAGCCTCTGAAAAACACGGCGTGCTCATGATCCGCCTCCCCAAAGTCAACAAAAATCGCCAGACCAAGCTCAAGGTCCGAGCGCGGTAAATAGAATCCGCCTCGACAAAATGCCGAGGCGGTAAGTACTTGAAAAACTGAACATTATCCGTTTTTCTTTTCCAGTAGAGTTATGAACCACCTGGGTGGAATCCAGCCTGTTCCGTTCAGGGAAAGAAGTGTGTCAATCGTGGCGAAAGCAATGATCACGAGTGCAATGAGGAATCCCCAGATTGAGTACAGTGAATCATGGCTATAGAGTGAGATTCCGACTCCGATCAAGATTATTGGGGTTATTGCCCACCAAATCTTCATTGCAACCCGGGGCGCCATCCAAAGGGCCAACAAGCTCATAGCGATCCGTTCCATTGTGTTATCTCCCGCTTTCGAGTTCTGACGAGGTTTATATCATATGATTCCGCAGAGCGCAATACTCGCACCCCGTATCCTCGATGTAGGACATCCGATGTCCTACATTAATCGTTACAACGCGGATCGCCGAGATATGGGTACGTCGTTGCGACATACACCATATATGTGGTGCTCAAACCATCCATCATGCCTGTAAGTTCATCCTGCCAGACAACAAAGGGCAACTCGTACGACTCTTCGCTCTCATCACGAAAAAGTATGAGGACCGGTAAGTGCTCTTCGCCAAATGATACAAACACATGTTCGTATGATTTCTTGATATTATCCTTCGAAAGCTTCATGCTGCGCAATTCCCCTATCGCATACACACAACGCTTGCTACCGTGCGCGTATTGTCCTCCTAAATATGTTTTCTGCTCGACCAATATCGATCCCGACGGATGCCGCATATGTGCATCGACAAAAGCTCTTTCCAATATCAATAGGCGCACGTCATGTATTGGCGTCCCATACAAAACCCATACAAAACCGATCACGATGCATAGCGTGACGACTACAGTCGCGCACAGAAATATTCTTGGATTCATGCGCTGTATGACAAGATCATGCTAACCATTTTTTGGCCAACTTATAGAATTCCGTTGCGATTTGATTGCCACGCTCATTTGCTTCCGGTTTGGCGTGAGGCTTTCTGTACGGCAATGAATAGAGGGTCGCGATTATTTCCGACCTCTGTGAGATATCAACGACCTTCATCCACTCATCGATCAAATCACGCATCCGCGCCGCGCCAAAGCGGATATTGTGCTTCGGCTGTATAAGGTATTCGTATACATGTGCGCGTTCCACATTGCTTAATGCCCCCTTGTATGGAAGCTCCTTGTCGGCAGGGTTGGGGTGGTACAGACCTTTCTTGATCAGTTGATGCGCGGTATCTATTTTGACTTGCATCACCCCGACGGATACATCTCTACCGATTATTTTTGCACCCAAGGCATCGATTAGGTCTTCAAATGGCTGCATGCGTGCCAGTTCGTCGATAAGAATCGCGCCAAGCAGAGATGCATTGACGTTGAATTCTCTTGCCGCTGTGATTACGAGGGAATGATGCGGGGAGAACACACTTTTGATATCAGCTACGAGAACTTTTTCTTGTCCGACCGGCACCAAAAACGGTCTACCCTCCTTGAGCGATGCAAGATAGCGTTCCATGTATGCACTAATCGGCGGTGTGCTGATGGAGTGTCTCGTTTGATTCGCAAAAGAGACAATCTCACGACCGGAGACGGACATAGAGTCCAGATTATCCTCCGAGTCGATATTGGGCATAGAACGCGCATAAACGCCATATTGACTTTGCACGATATGCACCCCTACCAGCTTTCCCGTGGATATCAATCGAGATACTTCTTCCATGGAAAACACTTGCATCGTATCCGATACAAACCCAAAGCTTTTACCGCCAGAATCCGTTACGACGAGGACGATCTTCATGTTTACATCGTAGCATATTTGCGTGCAATGTAGGACATCCGATGTCCTACATTTCCAATGATTCAGAGAGGTTGTGGACGATATCAAAGTGATTGCCTCCGATTATTTCGGTAATTACTTTCTCCTGGCGCTGCCTCGATCCGAGGATTTCGCCGAGCAAATCCCTATCTATGATCGAGGGGAAATTCTTGGTGCCTGTGTAATCAAAGAAACTACTCCAGCGATACTCATGCAGCATCTCTAGAGCCTTCTTTACATCCCCCACCTTTCCCTCTCTCCATTCCGGCATCGACAAATCGAGTGGATTGAGATGGATATAAAAAGGCACATACAAAAAATGAGCGTCGTTTTCAATATGCACCTTGCGATATTTTCCTTGCCACAAAGATCCCGAACGTTCATATTTATCGTTAAAAAACTTTGAATAGCCCATTCCTAACTTCTGTGCAAACAATGAGAGATTCTTCGGATCATCATCAACCGGAGAGACCAGGATGTGGTAATGATTGGGCATGAGGCACCATGAGTGGATTGCCACCAACGGAGACCGCTCATGGCTCTCAGGATATGTATTACCACGTCGATGCAAAATATGATTCGGAGCAGGATTTGCATCGTTGAGCACAAAAAGATTGTGGACGAAACGAGCACGATCACCGTCGTCGAGAAAAACGTCTCGTTTCTCGACTCCCCGATTACAAATATGAAATAGTTCCATAGGCCCATCCTACCATGTAGGACATCCGATGTCTTACATGGTCCGCCTCCCCAAAGTCAACAAAAATCGCCAGACCAAGCTCAAGGTCCGGGCACGGTAATTTAACTCTACTCCGATACTTCGAATCGAAGCGCGCAGTGCGCGCATGCAGGGTCCTCGCAACGCCTGTCCCAAAATTCGAGCTGGTATATCTCGTGTGCGGCGCGGCTGATGGTCTCTTTGAGGCTCGCTACCGCTTCAGCATCGTATTCAAACGTATGCGACAAAGTCTTCCCCTTTTTGTCTGGCTCGATGAATTCGAGTACCAGGTGTGATGGGCGCTCCATTTGCCCCAATTCCATCAGGATGCAATAGAAATCGAGCTGGCGCTTGTAATCGCCCGCCCCGTTAGAAGCGGCGCTTCTAACGGGGCCCGTACCATTTGCCGTCTCGCCCAAGATTTCGTTACGACTCTTGTGTTTGCCGGTCTTGTAGTCGATGACGCTCACTGAGCCGTCGGTATTGAACTGTATGACGTCGAGCTTACCGCGCAGCAAGACCCGCTCCAGCAAGGTCCGACCTTGCTGTTCAGCAAGGTCGGACCTTGCTGGAGTCTGTGTCAGAGGTACACAGGTCTGACCTGTGTACTCCGAAAGGGGTAGATATACTTGAAAGCCACGTTCAGACTGTACGTTGAATTCGTAGCTGTGAGCATTGCGCTCGTACCAGTCGCGCAGCGCGCGCTCCCCTTTTTTCTGTGCCTCTGAGAGCTGCTCGGGGGTGAATCCCTGATTATCCATCGCTGTCTCCAGATATGCAAGTAGGGTCTCGAGTGGCAGATATTCACTCTGTGCGCGGCATGCGTCACGAAAGAGTCGCAGCGCCTCATGCATGGCGTTGCCATAGAGGAGGCTCGGTGTCGGCTTGTCGGGCACACGCAAGAGATTGCGGTAGAAGTATTTCCAGGGGCACTCAAGATAATTATTCAGCGCAGTTGCAGAGAGTCCCTGCTCCAGAAATGCGTCCGAGAGAAAGGCGTAATCATCTATCTTGTTCTGCTCCGGCGCGCGCACCGCAAATACAGCCTCCGGCGGGACGGATACCTCAAAGCCTTCTGTCTCCACGATAGTTACGAGCGATGGATCGATCTCCTCCATGAATTGGGTGACGGTCGCTTCGGTCTTGCCTGTACCGATGACGCCGTAGGAGACAGATGCGTACTTTTTGGCGCGCGTGAGCGCTACATAAAAGAGCCGTCGCTCATCCTCAATATCGCTTTCGGATACAGTGGCAAGCCCGGAAAGAGACGCTGCCCCAGACGGGGCAAGTGTCTCAAATTTGAACGCGTCGCGCTTGAGGCGATTGCCCCACTTCTTGTTGCGTGCGTGGATGACGTAGACGTATTCATATTCCAAGCCTTTACTGCCATGCGCCGTGACCAGATGCACCGCACTCATACGCTCCTTAGGAATCGTGTCGGGCTCGATCTCGATGCCGTATTCTTCGTAGAGCTTGAGATCGTCGACAAATTCCCTGCCGGTATAAAGGGTCTTTGTCGCAGCCAAAGTCTCGATTGTCGCCGAAAGGCCGCGTAGCGCATTGAGAATGCTGATGACGTCTGTGCGCTTGAGCACATAGTCGAGAAGCCCACTTTCGTGGAGAACCCGGTAGAAGAAATCCCGCACCGACTCTTCTTGCGCCGAGCGGGCGAGCGCTTCCACTGTCTTTCCAAGTGCGAGCACCATACCCACATCACGCACACGCGCCTCTTCGAGATGCTCACGCGAAGACATGACATCGATATAGGGAAGACGCTTCTTATCAGCATGGATGATGACTTTGTACGCATCATGCGTGTCCACGCCCACCCATGGGAAATGTAGGACATGCGCCATATGCTCTTTATCCCCGATACGCATACAGAGGCGTAGGTACGTCACGAGCTGTTTGATGATCTGATTTTCAAAAATATCGCTCTTGGAATCCAATGTGTGTAAAATCCCTTTCTGCGAAAGCGCGCGAGAGACCGGTATTGCATCGGCGTTGTTGCGGAAAATGACGGCGATATCACCTGCGGGCACCCCCTCATCCACGAGACGTTTGATATCGGCTGCGACCCAAAGCACTTCCATCTCTTCGCTCGAAAAGGTGCGCAGCTCAAGTGCGGCGAGATGCGGCTCCGTGACCCGGCTTTCAAGATGCGGATGGCGCTCGTCAGGCACATGTGAAGACTGAGTCATGAGTGCATGCGCCGCATCCAGGAGCACTTGCCCTGATCGATATGAGTCGGTGAGTTTGATGAGTCGCGCTCCACGGAAACGCTTGGCAAACCGATCAAAATTGTCGAGCCCTGCCCCCTGGAAGCGAAAGATCGCCTGCTTTTCATCACCAACGATAAAGAGATTTGGATTCGGGTCATGTCCGGAGAGGAGCTCTAGAAGCGTGTTTTGGGCATCGTTGGCATCTTGGTGCTCGTCGGCAAGAATGTAGAGATATTCGCTCCGCACTGTCTCGAGAAAATCCTCATCCGTCGCGAGTGCCTTCACCACCTCCACAATCATGTCTTCGTAGTCGAAACGACGTGTATCAGTAAGCTTCTCCTCGTACTGCGCGTATACACGGCCGAGCTCATGCTCCTTGCGCAGACTCTCGATACGCGACTGGATCGGATTTTTCATCTTGCCTTTGTGAGCGCCCTTCTGATGATAGGAATCCTCGTCTCCCTCCAGTTCGCGTATGAGGCGCTCGGTCGTATCGAGCACGTCCGATGGGCTTTTGCGCTCACGTTTGAGCGTACCTATGGCACTGCGAATATCTTTCACATGATGATACGGATTCCCAAACGGCTTGAGCTTGTCGAGATCGAGCGCATCGATGATATCGCGTAGAAGCTTGATCGCTTCGATGTCGGTGAGATTTTTAGCGCCGATGATGCGGCGAAAACGATGTGGGTGATCATGGATGATGTCATTGCAAAAACCGTGAAATGTGTGGATGCGCACTTTGTATGCGGCAGGCCCGATGAGCTTCAGAAGCCGGCGCTTCATCGCGTCGACCCCCGCTTCGGTAAAGGTAAGCGCGAGGATACCATCAGGCGGTGTATCGGTGGCAAGCAGGATATTGGCGATGCGCAAAGTCAGAATCTGTGTCTTTCCGGTCCCTGGCCCAGCCACCACCATGACAGGCCCCTCAATCGTGTCCACAGCCTCTTTTTGTGCAGGATTGAGGCCTTTATAGGCAGCATGAAATGCTTGGTTTGCCTGCGTCATGCGGAACAGTATACACCGTGCGTCACACGCTTGTCTTTTTACAAAAACGGGGTAAACTCTCACGTTGGCTCTACCTGAGAGCCTCAATCCCGAGACAAAAAAGGAGCAGTTATATGCCGGGAACCGTTCTTTCCAGCTCAATATTCACGCCGCGCTACGCGGGCCAGAGCACCATCGCAGAGCTCGTCGCCTACAGGCTAAAAACAGATCTCTCTTCCCGCCATCCGGGATGGGAGTACCGCTTTCTCGGCAATCCATTTGGAACACTCTTGAATCGCCTGCTGATCGAACGCGAAATACAGGCTGATTTCGCTCCCGCGGAACTCCTGCAGGGCTGGAGTTCGATGTATTCCTTCGTCCTCTCCACCCTTGGCCCTTTGCTTCACGAAGCGAAAGCTGATAGCAAGCGGACGATCGTTCTATTCGATGGGTTTGGTCTGGATAATCTCGTGCATGCGACGAGTCTGGCGATACCATCGGGAGACTACATGATCTCACAAGAGATATCCGATGAGGTGATAAAAAAGACAACCGAACTGCATCACATGCTTGTGGACAAGCTCTTCAAGCAAGAGGGAGTGAAGCCTCCACTCTATTATCGACTTTTTGCCAAGCCCGAACAGATCGATGCCTGGATGATCAAAGATCGACCCGAAATCGGACGCCTATCCGAGGACTGCCGTCGACGCTTCATAAAACACCAAGAGAAAATCGCCGACAGTTATTTCTTAGCCGAAACGGGACAGACGTCGTACGATATCGAGGCAAATGCTCGCCGACTCGAAGAAATCGCAGATGAGATCTTCGAGCACATCTGCTCTCGCATCGTCGAATACGAACGATCTCTCGCGCTGACGTGCGCCTAACACCAAAGAACCCGCCAGCGTACAACTGGCGGGTTTTTTCTAGCATTTTACATATATTATACTGCCTGTTTCTCCATCTCGATCTGCCCAGCGACAGGGAAAACTGCGACCGCACCTGTCTGATCGATATACACATCAAACTTCGGCAAAAGAGGCGCAACAAGGCTCACCGTCCACGTGAGGTGCATCTGCTCGACATCCTTGAGCATACTTTCGATCGAAGCCAACGATGCTTCACCTCCCGCTTTCGAGGCTACAGCAGACGCGAGTATATGCAGTCGCTGTGCCGTTTGGTCCGCCTGATACACAAATGATTGCATCGGCTCACCCTCCGCTTCAGCAAAACGAACCTGGCTTTCAAAGACCCAGTTTTTTGCGTCTTCTGAAAGCGGCTTCGATCGATCATTGAGATCCTCGACAGTATGTACAATCATCACTGCACGCTCCTTGTGTGCACCGCGCAATGGCATCGGCTTCACACGCTGATCGGACAAATCTGCGAGTGTGGCCTCCATAAAACGGACCTGGTCTTCGCTCAATCCATATTCGGCCGACCGCTCACGAAGCATAAATTTGCAGTGTGCGCAGCCATACTGGCCGTCCGGCGTATGATCGTCGGT
>VGJQ01000032.1 GCA_016867375.1 Candidatus Kaiserbacteria bacterium
GATCGCCACGGGGACGCCCAGATACTGTTCGATCATCTGGATATAGTCTTCATCAGGTGTCGGCGCTGCCACATACTGCGGTGCGACCTGATGCAAGAGACGCGTCAGCGCCTCCTGATGCGTCAGATCCGTCAGTTCGGATTTGATCGGAAGACAATCAATGAGATCGCCCCCCGGTGTCCGATATGCCGTGCCTATCTTCCGATCCGGCATCGCGCGGAAACGATCGAGATTAGTGATCGCAAGCGCATCCGCTCCGCCACACACCTCAAGCGCATACCGCGCCAAGACCATATCGAACCATCCGACACGGAATACACCCTGTGGACCATAGCTGTCGTTGTGAATGTCAGGCAACATGCGTGTCAGCACGCTATCCTCGGTGACAAAAGGTCCGGCGCCGTGTCGCGTATGGTATGCGCGCAACACGCCGATCTTTTCCACTGATCCGTCAAACTCGATCTCGCGAAGAAGTGTCTGCGCATTGGTAAAGGTTGTCGTGCTCCACGTCGTGTGTGGATGGAATCCGTACCACTCGTCGAGAAGTACTCCCTGAGCACCTTCAAAGACAAGGCTGCCTGAGCCAGCAAGATCTCGCATATAGTCGCTGCCGACGACGCGGAAGTGTCGAGAAGCGTCGTGCAAGACCTGCGCCCACTGCACGGCAGTTGCCGTATCAGACCAATGCGTGAAATCCTTGAAGCGATCCTGCATACCATGATGAGACACGGCACGCGCAAGATCTGTATCCAAGAATCGTTTGATCCTCCGTATGTGTTTACGTAAAGAACAGATATCGCCCAGGTCGCGCACACGCACCACAAGATCGCTGTCGAGAAGCGAGAGACGCATCACCTCGCCGATCCCCATGCCACAGCTACCATGAAGGCCGTTGCCGCGGAGAAGCTCCATGGCGACGGTCATGCGTTTGTGATACGGAGTCACCACGAGTGCATCCTGATCCACCGTCAGCAGGTCAAGCGCCCACGGACATCGTATCTGTCGCAAGGCCTGCGCTTCGGCGAGCATGGGATCGACTATCATGAATCGCGACAAATGCGTACGCACTCCCGGCTTCAAGACGCCGCTCCCAAACTGCGAGAACACGTGCTGCCGTCCGTCAGGCGTCACCACTGCGTGCCGAGCCTGTGGCCCGCCATTGAATCGCACGACCGCCGACACTCCCGATTTCCGGGAGAAATAATCGACCATCGTACCCTTGCCTTCGTCCCCAAACCCGAGACCGGCAACGATCGTTGCATTGCGTTGATCTTTCATCGTTCACCTCTTTTCTTGATAAGAAAAAGAGGCGCTGTTGAGGCGCCTCTTCCAGAGTACTTATTTTTACTGTTTTGTCAAGTGTCCGCCACGAGCCGCTACGAGTCCTTAGCCGAACGCGCTCTCGTCGACGGAGACAAAGACCCCTTGCTGCGAAAGCGGCATCAGAGCCTTCTGCACATCCGCGATCCCGTCTGGATCGACGGCGCGCTCATGCATGTTCTCCACGATCTGCGCAAGCGACTTACCGCTGTGCAGGGAGAGAATGCCGATCGCCGCTTCGGTCGTCCACTTGGCGTCGCCGATGCGAATGATATTCCCGTCAGGGATACATTGCCGCCACTTCGCTAAGATGACTTCGTCGGCATAGGCTTCGCGACTATCAGCGCTTGCGGCCACCGCCTGTTCGGGTGCGTAGTCGAACTCAAACGCAGTGACGTCACTCTGAGGACCCGTCCGTCCCGCTTTGGTCTTGCCTTCGAACGACTGTACAACACCGTCGATCTCGAGCTCGACCTTAAACGGCACATCGCCGCGCCCATCGTCATGATACGCATAGTTTTGGACGAAGACGCGATATTTGCCCGGCCGCGCAGTGCCCTTAACCCAGCGGATATTTTCCACCGGTTGTCGGGTCTCACGATGCCCCGCATTGCGATCCACATCCAATTCGCCGCCACATCTCGACTTCTTATTGCTGAAGAAGATGTGGTCACCACTGGGAGTCACCACATGCAGATCGAGATCGTCATAGGTGTTCCAGATGAGGCTTGCACGGATACTGCAGTTTTCGAACCGGCCACCGGCTTTGAGAAGTCTTTGGCGAATCTCGGCGTCGATATCGCTCTGTCTATCGCTCGGCGATTTACCGGGATAGAAGACGTAGACATCGGCGCGCGACTGCAATTCGGCAAAGATCGCCGGAGTCGGAATATCCGCTCGGAGATCGTCGCCTATAATGCGCTTAACCTCGTCCCTTTTGACCATAGGATACGGTGCTTCGTCCGTGGTGAAGAAGACTTTCATCTTCTTGCCACGCCGATCGACCGCATCGACCTTGGTGTGTCGTGCCAAGAAGTACGCGACGAGCTCGGCCGATTCCTCGCCCGTGCCGCCGCCACCCTTCTCAAACCACATACGCTCGAGGTCAGCGTCCATCCGCTCGTCGGATTCGAATTGTCCGACCTGAAGCGGCGCCGTGTCAGTCGTTGCATCACCGAAGGTGATGAAGAGCAACTGCGGATCGACGACTGCGCCCGACAGGTGCAATGCGCCGAGCATCGGGAGGAGCTGCGCGTAGATAACCTTCGCATCATCTCCGCGTGATTGTGTGCCGTCCATCGCAAAGACGATCGGCGTCACACTGGGCATCACGGGCGTATCGAGACATTCGCGTATCTTCCCCTTGGGATCAAGGTTTCGATGCACTTTGCCTTGGCCGCTGCGCGTCATCCGCTCGCTGTAATCGAACGTCGTGCTCGTATCTCGCACCGTTTGAATGGCCACTTGGGCGCTTTCGAGACTGTTAATTCTTGATTCCTTGTGAACCATGACGACTTAACTCCTTTGCGTTAGGTTGAGATGTATGAAGCGACGTTCCCACAAGCTGTCCTTCAGTCGTTTCTGCGCCTTGAATAGTTGCCACGCATCGTGCGGTCGAGCCCGAGGGTTCTTCGGCACCATGTTGAGCAGAAATTGGCGCAGTTTTGGTTCGACACGATCCGGCATCTCGTTGGTGACAGGGTCACCACCGATGAGCCATATGAGCGTCTTACCGAGACTATAGATATCCGCTGCGGGACCGACAAGGTTCGACTCTCCGATCTCCGGAGCTTCGAACACTCCTCCCAGAGGCGCCGTGCGCTCACCGGTCGTTGCCGGCCGATAGATCGCATGTTGCCAACCTGTGAGAAGCGCGTTGTGATTGTACGGACGTATCCTGATCCGATCCGGATCGATATGCCCGTGTATCACACCGATGCTGTGCATGTATCCGAGGAGCCCGAGCATCCGATCCAAGACCCAGACCATGTGCCGCTGGTCGAGACCGGCGCGATGGAGAGGATCTTCGCGAAGTGCCGCGAGCGTAAGTCCCTCGAAATACCGGCAGATGATCCCGATGCGCTCGCCCGCGTTGAAGCGCGTAAGCATATACGGGACATTCCGCCAATACCCCACATCTTGTCGATGCAAGATATCCAGCATCCGTATCTCATTGAAAAGATACGGGTTTTCGTCGGGCGCGTGCGCCAGACGCATGATGACCGGAGCGCTGCCATGGTCGACACTCATCCTGCCGCTATAACAGCTCGAATGGCTTCCGACATGGCACACCTCCCCTATGGAATAGGTCACACCATCGACGACGATCTTTTTGCCTCCGCTCGGAAGCGGCGCAAAAGAGAATCCATCGAGTACGTAGTGACCTTTTCCTGACTTGATGAGCGCATCCCGATACAACTCCTCGAGGCGACCGCGCGCCAGGCGCGCTGCCTCTCTGTCGTCGAATGAGGAATATGCGGTTTCATCAAGTACTGCTCGCATCCGTTCCATTTCGGGAGCGAGATGCTGTTCGAGCAATCGCGGCGGCAGGACGACGGTGAGCTCGTCGAATATCTCTTCCGAGCGTCGAGCCTGCATGACGCGATCATGGATTGGTTGCAGATCTGCATCCATATACAGTCTCCGTCGAGAGTGAAGGATACGCGGCGCCCGATTACGGGCGCCACCAGGTCGTTTCTTCGCAGATGACTCACGCCGTCCGAAGACGGCGATCAGCATCTTGTGAGAGGCGCGTAGCACGCTTGCCCATGCCCAACTGATCCCAAGGGATCTGCGAACCGAGCATGTAGAGCGAACCAAAATATTGGAGCTCTTCATTGCCCGCCGCAACATCCTTCACTTTCATGATGGCGAGAGCATATTTGATGAGGTTTGCCTCGAGACGCGGATACGTCGCCGAGACCTCCACTCCCATCTGTCGAAGCATCTGATCGCGATTTGCCGCACCAATAAGCGCGGGAAGCCGTTGATTCTCGAGGATCTGCTTGATCCGCGAGGCGTCAAAGGCCAAAGCACTCGCGATCTGGATACCGGTACCGGCAAAGACCTTGTTGATCTCGTCGTTAAACGCTTCCGCTTGATCGCGGAGCGTGCCGGTATCCGGAGGCGCCATCATACCCGGAGGCATTGCGCCCACTCCGCCACCACCCACGACCGCCATGACAGCGTTCATAAGCATAGCGGGATTGGCCGCGCCTTGCTGCCAAGAATCGACCCACGCTTTGAGTTGCGTCTGGAACGAAACGATAGACGGCCAGAGGTTGGCGTCGATTCTCCCTAGCAATTGGTTCTTACGAGCATCGGTGACAAATGTGCCATCGAGCCCTTCGATTGCTTCGAAGATATCGGCATAGCTGCGCCGCGTTAGTTGCTTGCGGAGCTTGAAGAACTCCTCGGGCACCGGCTCGGCATTCTCGTCGGCAAACTGCTCCATCCGACGCGCAAGCATTTCGGGAATCTCGAAGAGATTGACCCGGTGCGCAAGCGCCGCGCGAATGGCTGAAATCACCGTCGATTGATCGATCTTGAGCACGCCACCAGCGCGAAGCGCCGAAAGCCACGACTCATCGCCTGGGACTGACGGCAGGATGTCTCCCACATTGAGCGCCATCGCCGCAGCCGACGGAGAGACCGTGACCGCTTCTCGCAACGACTTGATCGCCTTGTTAACGACCGCAGTGGGGACGCCTGTGAGGACGCCCTTGATGTCGGCGTCAGAAGCCATGCTCGCGTCCTTCAGGAGCGCGATAGCCTGATCGCCGGGAGTACCGACAATCGGCTGGAGCAGTGCAGTCACCTCTTCCACGGATTTGCCGACGGTGTCAGCAAACGGCGTGATATAGGCAACCCATGCTTCCGACAATGGCGATGCGGGGTTTTCGGGATGCGTAGTCATATGTTCAACCCTTTCCTTATGTGATGAATCCGGCACTGCCAGATTCGGGTGGAGACCACTCTGTCAACGAACAGTGCTACAAAGCAGCACTCCGCGACAGATACTGACACATAGGTACCCAATGTGTCAATAAGAGGCGTTTTTCTGTTTTCAATGAACCTCTGTAGGGCAGTATAGTCGCATCGAATCTTAGTGTCAAGTGTACACTTAAATACTGGTGGATAAGGGCTCGTCCACAAATAACGTACCCGTTATTTGTGGACTACACGTATGGGCCCATTCATTTTGTGTTGCAGTTAATTATGAACGGGTCCTAAGTGTACACTTGACATTAACTCATTGCACGTGTATACTTTCCCTATGAAAGAAAAGCCTGCTCCGCATCCCGCGCACTTGCGCTTTGCTACGATCGCAACCGACGTGGTCCCCTTCACGATCCGCGACGGCGAGCTTTTGGTCCGTCTGATCGCTGTCGACCGTCCTCCCTACTACACACATGCCAAAGGACTCCCCGGCGGATTGATCGACCCGAAAGAGACTGCCGAAGAAGCTGCTGTCCGCCATCTTCAAGAGAAGGCGGGAATCAAGGCCTCTAAAACACATATTGAACAGCTCTACACCTTTAGTGCGATTGATCGCGATCCACGTGGACGCGTCGTCGCAGTCAGCTATCTCGCATTTGTGCCGTGGGAGGCACTCTCTCCGGCAGAGCAGGCAGACACGAAGGGTGCATGGTGGAGCCGCATCAAAGATGCCCACAAGCTCGCCTACGATCACGACGAGATGCTCCAGGTCGCACTCGCACGCCTGCGATCTCGCGTGACCTATACGACCCTCATCGGCAAGCTCATGCCGAAAGAATTCACACTGACCGAGCTCGAACAAGCCTACGAAGCCATCGTGAAAACCGATCTCGACAAACGAAACTTCCGCAAGAAGATCCTCAAGCTCAATATCCTCAAGGCGCTCACACACAAGCGCACAGGGGGTCGCTTTCGCCCCGCACAACTCTATAGCTTCGTTTCGGACAAAGTCCGCGAGATCGAGGTGCTCTAGACAAAGAGCTTTATCTATGGTATCAACACACCTAGTGTTTGACGGTTCAGTACTAAGTGTATAAGATACACTTAGTACTGAGACTTGCTCAAATGGGTCTTCCCGTTCCTTGAAAGGAGAATAGAAAATGAAATCGAACGAAGTAGGCGTCATTATGGCGCGCTTTCAGGTGCCCGAGCTTCATGCAGGGCACCGGTATCTCATCAATACGGTACGGAGCCTGCATACGGAGGTTTGCATCGTTTTGGGCTCGACAGGCGGAAACCCGACTATCCCCAATTCGCTCAATACCGACGTACGTCGACTAATGTTGCAAAACGAGTTTCCGGGAGTCGTAGTATGTGAACACCTTAATCGTCGGGATGACCAAGTCTGGTCCGAGATGCTCGATGAACTCATCGAATCAATCTTCCCCGGCAAGGAAGCTCGCCTCTATGGATCACGCGGAAGCTTCATCCCCAGCTATCACGGGCGCTTCCCGACGGAAGAATTGAAACAAATCTATCTCGAAAGCGGTACGCATGTCCGAAGTCTCGCGGCCGATGAACCGCGTGATTCTTTCGATTTCCGTGCTGGAGTCATGTATGGCACCAAACATCGATATCCGTCGATGTATCCGGCGGTCGATATTGCAATCGTGCGCCCAGAGCGCCGCGAAGCGCTCTTGGGGCATAAGCGAGGCGACGGCAAAAAATATCGCTTTGTCGGCGGTATGGTCGACCCGACAGACGAATCGGCAGAGGCGGCTGCAAAGCGCGAAGCTCGGGAAGAGGCCGGAAAGAATCTCAATCTCGGCGACTTTCAGTTCATCGGCTCAGCTCGCATCGACGACCCGCGCTATCGCGGTACACCAGATAAGATCTTGTCGCTGTTCTACCGAACTAACTATCTCTGGGGGTTTGCGCAGGCGAGCGACGACCTTGATTCTGTCGGATGGTTCCCGTATGACAAAATCGGTGAAAATCTTGTCGAGGAGCACTACCCGTTGGGAGCCTTATTCAACAAGCACATCCGTGATACGGAATAGTCGAAACACGAAGGAGACGGAGCCATGAGAAAACGTGGATTCATCCGCAAGTCGGACAGTTATCACATGACGCAGTGGAAGATGATTCCGCCGGGGACCGAACATATGCATTCGTTCTTCGAGAGCCGTGGCGGAAGGTTTCCTGCAACAACGTTCTTTGGACTACAGTATACGCTCAAGGAACATTTCGTAGGACAGGTCGTCACGGAAGAAGACATCGAAATCTCTGATGAGAAGTTCGCAAAGCATTTCAAGCGACGCGATGTATTTAACCGCGCAGGCTGGACCTACATCCTCAAGGAGTATGGAGGTCGCGTCCCGCTGCGTATCAAGGCAGTCCTTGAGGGAACAACCGTGCCTACGCACAACGTTCTCTTCACCGTTGAAAACACAGATCGTCGCGTACCCTGGTTGACCGATCATGCGGAAACCATTCTTTCCCACCCATGGGATCCGATGACGACCGCAACAAATAGCCTCAACGCTCGCGCCACAATTCTAAAATATCTGGAAGAAACCGGTACACCGGAATTAATCGAACACAAGCTCGTCGATTTCGGATATCGGGGCGAATGTTGTGACGAAGCTGCAGGCATCGGTGGCGCGGGGGTTCTCTTAGCCACCCGAGCAACCGATAATTGGGCGGCACTGGAACTCATTGACGACTACTATGGTGGTGATGTCGAGGGAGATTCGATCCCTGCAAGCCAACACAGTATCATGACATGCCGTGGCCTGGATGGTGAAGGAGACGCCGTCGAGCAAATCCTCGACGCCTATCCTGACGGTCTAGTCAGCATCGTCGGCGACAGCTACGATATCTATGCGTTTTGTCGGGATATTCTCGGTAAGCGCTTCAAGATGAAAATCATGGTCCGTGATGGTGTCGTCATCGTGCGACCCGATAGCGGATACCCTGTCAAGATGGTTCTCGAGGTCCTCAATATCCTCGGCGAAGCTTTCGGCTTCTCCGTGAATGAAAAAGGATATCGAGTGCTTGATCCGCATGTGCGTGTTCTCCAGGGTGATGGGATTGATCTCGAGATGATCGAGAAGATCCTCGCGGCGATGAAGGAGAATGGCTGGTCTACTGATAACATCATCTTTGGATCTGGCGGCGGACTCCTGCGCAAATTCGATCGTGACACACAGAAGTGTAAGATCGCGTGTTCCGCTATTTGCATCAACGGCGTCTGGCGAAACGTGATTAAGAATCCGATCACAGATCCTGGCAAGCGTTCAAAAGCTGGACGACTTCAGCTGATGCATGATTCGGATGGATATAAGACCGTGCGTGAAGGCACCGGCAAGGGAGCCGACCAGCTCGTGCAAATATTCGAGAACGGCGATTTGATCGTAGATCAGATGTTCTCGGAAATTAAAGCCCGTGCACACGCAGCTTAATACCCCTACCAAGACGCTCGTCACCTCGCGTGACGAGCGTTTCTCTTTTATCCAAACGTAAACGTGTGCACTTTGAGCCCGGGCTTCTTGATGATGATCTCGAGTGTATGTGTGCCCATTTCTTTCTCTGCTATCAGCTTGTAGAGGCGTGCGTTTTTGATCATGAGTGTCTGGGTGTTTGATGATCTCGAGATTACATCTGTGATACTCCGTGTACCACGCTTTCGGTCCCGTTCATACATAAGTTCAAAACGAAATGAACGGGCTCATACGTGACATCCACAAATAATGGGGTCTATGAATCTGCCATGGCTGACAAAAATCCCAATTGGGATTTTTGTCAGCCATGTGCCTTGGGTCTCCGTTCATAAATAATTTCAATCCAAAATGAACGGGACCTGAAAAAGAGTTACTCCGCGATGATACCAAGAATAAGACCGGTGCGCCAGCGAATCTCGGTGAGTGTTTGGGGGGATACTTTTCCTGCCCGAACAAGCGATCGTGCCTCAAAGTCGAGGGTGCGATGCTGATCCACAAGCACTACGCCTGCGACGTCTTTTGTAGCGAACGGTACTTCATTGAAAT
>VGJQ01000033.1 GCA_016867375.1 Candidatus Kaiserbacteria bacterium
TTGCATAGAATATGGACCAATACAATGAACCATCACGAATCACTATTGAGGGCGGGGAATTTCGACGCCCTGTTCAATCGTTTCAAACGCAGACGCCAAAAATCGTCCAATGGGTTATGCGATATTCAGGTGGCTATATCAAAGATGAGAAGCAGGCACAATATGTGCTGCTTGGATTTGTGGCCGTGGCGATTATTATCAGCTTTATGTTTCTACTCAGCGGTGGTGGAGGCGATGCAGAAATCAAAGCACCTTCAGGTTATAAAATAATATATCCTGAAAATGGACCACCTCGACTCGAAGAAGGATTTAGACCATGACTTTCTACACTAAAAAACAGAACGAGGGTTCACGCTTATTGAATTGCTGGTCGTTATCGCGATCATCGGCATCCTTTCGAGTATAGTGCTCGCTAGTTTGAGGAGCGCACGAGTGAAAGCACGCGATGCCAAGCGAATGGCGGATATGAAGTCATTACAGACGGCGCTTGAATTGTATCTCAGCGACAATAACGCATATCCTTCGTCAGCAGGATGGAGAGGGGAAATTGGCTACGGCGGCTATGGCACGGGAGCAAGTGGCTATGTTCCGGGACTCGTACCGACGTACATGTCGACCTTACCCGCTGAACCTACGAAAAAACCAGATGGGTATCTCTATTACTCCGATGGTACTAATTATAAACTCCTCTCGCATGTAAGTCCTGAAACATATCCTGCAGCAGGCCAGGCCTTTCACGACCCTGTCCGCCCGACATGGGCGTGGATGATTTGCAGTGGAGCGCCATCGTGTACTACTTGGTAGGCCCCCTAGGGAGCCCGCCCTATCGTCTGCATTCAGCTATGTAACCTGTGCATAATCACGGTGGTACTTGACTATAGATATTACATATAATATAATGTATATGGTTAGCTCCACGTCGGGGCTTGTATCGAAAACAGGAGACGTGTCATGGACACATACCTCAAAAAGGAAATGGGGGTCTGCGCAAAGGTTCACTATGCATTCTGGGAAAATGGTGAATGGAAAATCGTCCTCGTGCGGGATCCTAGATTCAAAAGGCAGGGATTGAAGGCCTTCTGGAAGCCTCCCGGGGGTACCCTCGACAGAGAAAAAGGCGATACCACCGATCGCGATGCTGCCTCACGAGAACTCACCGAAGAGGCCGGACCGATCGTAGCGCCGGACAAACTCGTGGCCGTATCCTCCGAAGAGAGGGTGAGTAGGAAAACGGGCGACCCATACATTGAGGCACTATTCAGTCACCTTGATTTATCAAGACCTGGAACGCTCAAATCATGGGGGGACGAAGGTGAGGAAGTCGGCGTCTTTAGAAGGAAAGAACTCGAAGAGATGATCGTGTGGGAGGACATCCTTCCCGTGAATCTTAATTCTCTCATTGAGTTCCTCAAGTCGCTCCCGGAGCGGCCTCTGATCTAAAGCAAAAGCCGTCGCGGTATACGCGGCGGCTTTTTTCTTTTGGAGCAGCCGTTCTGATATACCCCGTTAGAGAACGGCTCCTGGAGATGGGAAGTTTCTCCGCATAAAAATACTCTTTCACTTCTCCGACATTCTCTAACGGGGTATAGTAGGCCCATGAGACTCTTCGGCCGCCGACGCAAACTCCAGCAGATACACGAGATCGCGCCCGACGAAGTCTTTCTCGATTCCTCCAATCTCCCTGGCCTCAACGCTACGCAATTTGAAGGCCGTGTCGAGCGACCACTCTCGTCACGTTCGATCGCCATGGTCGGCATTGTCTTCATCATTCTCTCGGCAGTATTTGGCGGCCGCGCATACTTCCTCCAAGTGACCCATGGCGCACGCTATGCCGAAATATCCAAAAACAACACACTTCGCCGATCCGTCATCTTTGCGACACGCGGCGTTATCTACGATCGCACCGGATTCGAGCTCGCCTGGAATACACCGCAAGAGAGCGAGATCCATTCGACACCCTCGACTCTTTCAACAAGCTCGGGGCAAGTAGACTCCTCTCCAGAGGGTCGAGGCTCTTCGAGAGCAGGACAAGCCGCCACTTCATCTCCCTATGCACTGCGCGCCTATACGTCCCTCCCCGGTCTCTCGCACCTCATCGGCTACGTGAAATACCCGAAAGCGGATGCGAAGGGTAACTGGTGGCAGGAAGAGTACATCGGGGTTTCCGGCACAGAATTCGTCTTCGATTCTATCCTTGCAGGTGAAAATGGCAGCAGCCAAGTGGAGACCGATGCACACGGCCGCGTAGAACGCAAAAACATCGTGACTCCTCCCCGAGACGGCGATGAGCTCCGACTCTCGATCAATGCCGATATCCAAAGCAAGCTATACACGACACTCTGGGCACACGCTCAGAAACATAATTTCCAAGGCGGCGCTGCCGTGATCATGGATGTGCACACTGGGGAAGTGATCGCACTGACGAGTTTTCCCGAATACGATCACACGGCATTCACCAATGGCGACCGGAGCATCATACAGAAACAATCAACGAGCGTCTCCAAGCCACTCCTCAATCGTGCGGTATCAGGGCTCTATGCGCCTGGCTCAATCATCAAACCGATTTTCGCCGCCGCCGCTCTCAATGAGAAGATAATCAGCCCCGACAAACAGATCAATTCGGTCGGCAAAATCACCATCCCCAACCCCTACGACCCCGACAAGCCGAGCATCTACCGCGATTGGACGGTACACGGATGGGTCGATATGCGCACCGCGATCGCCGTCTCATCGGACGAATATTTCTATACGATCGGCGGCGGCTACGGCGGCCAGCAAGGCCTCGGCATCGCGCGCCTCGACTCGTATGCCAAGCTCTTTGGCCTCGGCAGTACAACCGGCATTGCTCTCAACGGCGAACAAGACGGCATCATCCCGACCCCTGAATGGAAAGAGCAAGTTTTCCCTGGCGACCCATGGCGCCTAGGCAACACCTATCACACCGCAATCGGCCAATATGGATTCCAGGTGACACCGATCCAAGCGGTGCGATTCACCGCGGCGATCGGCAATGGCGGCAAACTCCTCACGCCGCACCTCATCGCCAGTTCCACACCAGAATATACCGACATCGGCATACCCGATGAATACCTGCAGATCGTGCGCGAAGGCATGCGCCTGGCCGTCACGTCCGATCGGCATGATGCGACCGCCAAATCGCTCTATATCGGCGGTATCAAGATCGCGGGAAAGACCGGTACGGCCCAGGTCGGCGCACGCAATGAGTGGATGAACTCCTGGAGCGTCGGCTTCTGGCCGGCCGATCATCCGCGCTATGCCTACGCGGTCGTCCTCGAACGCGCGCCCGCCGGTACCGCCGCCGGTGCTTCGCCTGCGCTCCAGCCATTCTTCTACTGGCTCATTGCCAATCATCCGGAGTATCTAGAGTAAGATTGTCATACCGACATGTTTCCTATACGATAGAGCATAGATACACCGTATAAAGAGAAAGGGAGGGGGCCATGACGCACCTCAAGATCATCGTCGAAGAAACGCCAGGCCAATTGATGAATGCTATCGCGAAAGTGCTACATCTCATGTTTTCGATCGCCATCCAGAAAGCGGCGAATCCACTCGCTGAAATCTTGGTCGAAACGCGCCCGTCCGAGGCACCCGATGACACGCCGGATTTCGAATCGCTCCTGGAGACCGTGGCGCAAAAGTGCGCCGATGCACAAGCGTCAGATCCCGCATGGGCAATGACCGTGCATGTGGCCATTACCGAGGCATTCATCGAACGTCTGCCGCACGCAAGTAAAAAGTATCACGTGCTTACCATCGCATTCGCGGACGCCGAGGGAAAGACACACATGGCATATGCCCTGCCAAGCGATGCACACAGCGATGTTAAAGAGCGGGTATATAAAATCTACCAGAGATACTTTCTCGCTCATGCGGACCCTGCGCGTGCCGCGACCGATGAAGAGGCCGAATTGATCGTATACATTGTGGGTATCATCCACCAATGCATCGAGCAAACCGTATCTCGTCCGCCGGGCACTGTATTGCAGTGATCAGACCACGACGATTTTGAAGACCCGCCATCGTGATGAGTGACGGGTCTTCCTCTATCAAAATATAGGCGCTATTGTGAACACCGTGTAATACTGCCTGCCTTGTGGGGAATACAACACCTCAATACAGGGCATATCGTGTATTCTTGCTAGTATTCTTCTACAGGGTATACTGATGCGCATCATTCATTAATTCTTAAGACGCCATCCTCGTAATTAGGAGCCGCCATTATGAATATCGACAATACCTATCTAAGCAAAGAAAAATTCGACGAGCTGACCGCCGAGCTTGAGCATTTGAAGACTGTCCGCCGCCGCGAGATCGCGGAGCAGCTCGAATACGCCCGCTCGCTCGGCGATCTCTCCGAGAATGCCGAATACGAAGAGGCGCGCAACCTGCAGGCTGCGACCGAAGACCGCATCCGCGTGGTAGAAGAGAGCCTCGCACACGCACGCATCATCGAACACACCAAAGGCAATACGATCTCGCTCGGAAGCCACGTCACCATCCAAAATCAGGCCAACAAAGAAGATCGCACCTACGAGATCGTCGGATCCGCAGAGGCAAATATGCAGGAGCACAAAATCTCACACCTTTCGCCACTCGGCTCTGCACTCATGGACAAAAAGAAAGGAGATGTGTTTACCTTCGAGACCCCAAAGGGTACTCAAAAATACAAGATTGTGGCGGTCAAATAAGAGAAACGACCCGTGTATGCGGGTCGTTTTTTATTATTGCTTTTCTACGAATGGCTTGTCGGGGTCGGCGTTCATACGACGAAGTTCGTTCATCGAGAATACGCCGCACGCATGCGCATAGCCTTGGGTAAAGGCAATCCACATGTGCATTTTCCTCAAGCTATCGCCTTCGGGCAACGTATCCTGTGCCAACCATTCTCGTATCACAGGAAACATCGACTTTACATGCGCGACCATCTCTCTGGGCGTAAGAACCTTTTTGAGATTGAAGTCAATCTCTTGGGCATCAATATGTGGAAACCGTTTCTCAAAACCATCCTGAAGTGCTTGGATGATACTCCTATATTGCTGTAGCTTCATCGAAGTCGTCTCCTTTGACTACTAGACGGATGGTATCGTAATCGATACACGAATACAATGGGTAGGATGTCAAAAAGTAGACGAATGGAGAGTCTGACTCTCCAGCTCACAGAGAGAGGCTGGAGAGTCAGACTCTCCAGCCTTAGTTAGGGGGTTTCTTGGTTCTCGTGTGGACCTGGGGGGAATCGGTCAGGAATAATTTCCTCGTCGTCACTCGGAAATTTTCACAACCCTGGCTCACCATCGCACATTGCTATGTGCGATATGGCTGCGCCTTTCGATTCCCCACGCAAGGTGCGCAGGCACCTTGCTCCAGGTCCGCACTTCAAAATAAAAAATCCCTAAAGGGATTTTTTATTTCTCGTGTGGACCTGGGGGGAATCGAACCCCCGACCCGGCAATGCGAATGCCGTGTAATACCACTTTACTACAGGCCCTGTATTGGCTGACGTCGGAAACTATAGCATATTTTCGACTGGTCGGGCTGCCGGGAATTGAACCCGGTCTACAAGCACCCCATGCTTGCGTACTACCGGTATACTACAGCCCGAAAATGGACTGCCAGTTCTGTTCTCTGTCGGGCCGCCGAGAATCGAACTCGGTCTACACGCACCCGAAGCGTGCGTACTACCGGTATACTACGGCCCGACACAGAACAGAACTTTGTGTCCACGGTGCACCATTCAGGATTCGAACCTGAGACCTTTCGAATGTGAATCGAACGCTCTAACCAACTGAGCTAATGGTGCTCTGTCGCCGCTCCGCGCTAGGCACGGTGCCGAGCGTAAGGGCTCGTCCACGAATAACATACCTGAACTGCCCGCACTTGTAGTTCTTATTTTAAGCCATTTTCGGAATGGTTACCAAAAAATACCTCAACTATTTTTGTAAAAATCTGTTGATTTTCTACAAATTTGGCCTCAAGTCAGTTTTGAGCCTTTCAGAGGCGGTTTGAATTTTGGGAAGTGCGGGCACTTCAGATAACATACCCGTTATTGTGGACGCCACTTATGGGCCCGTTCATTTTTTGTGTTGCACTTATTTATGAACGGGACCAAGGCCGATTATCGCTTAAAAATGAGAAATATTCAACCAAACATCGTTTTGACAATGTCGTCTTATACGCACCCCCGTATAGCCTTCTCCTAGTACCTCCCGTACACTGACAGACATATGAACATAGCGATACGTCAGAGTGTTTTCACACTCCTCTTATCAATCGCACTTATTAGCTTTATCAGCCTCCCGTTCTTCGCTTCTGCCCAGACGACCAATTCAGGGACGTCGAGCACGGCGACCACGACCACCGGCACCGATGTAAACGCCCAGATCGCCGCACTATTGGAAAAGATCCAACAGCTCAAGCAGCAGATCGTCCAGCTCACATCTTCGATACGCGATGTCGTCCCCGACTCCAACGCAGGCAACGGCAACACATCGACGACTCCCGCTGTCGCACATGCGCGCATGTGCGCACACTTCGCGCGCAATCTTGTCGCCGGATCGCAAGGCGATGACGTCCGCACGCTCCAGCACATGCTTGTCGAACACGGACTCCTCGAAGCAGACAACGCCACCGGATTCTTCGGAGCACACACCCAAGCGGCGCTCGCACGATTCCAGACCCAATTCGGCGTCGGCTCTTCCACTGGCACATTCGGACCGCTGACACGCGGATTCCTCCAGCGCTGGTGCGCCAAGCTCACTCAGACCGATACCAACGCCACTTCGACCATGTGGCAATTCCCGCCAGTACCTCAATGGACCAATGCCAGCACGACCTGGCCCTCGTGGAATTACCCGACGACGACGTGGACATATCCCCCCACCACAGCCGCCGAGACCAACGCATGGAATGCTGGCTCCAATACCAACAGCGCCAACCCTCCGATCCCTCCCATGAGATTGCAACGCGGCATGAGCAGTGAATATGTCAAAAAGATCCAGCAGATCCTTGCGTCAAGAAATGACGGTACGTTTACCGCCGAGCATGTCACCGGTTACTTCGGCCCGATGACCGAAGAGGCACTGAAACGATTCCAGACAAATCTCGGCATCGAACCACTCGGCTTCGTCGGGCCTCAGACGCTTCAGCGGATCAACGAAATCATCGCTTCCTCCGGCCTCCTTGACCCAGCAGACAATGCAAAGCTGCAAAATGCGATCGATGAATTCCGTCAGATGCAGCAGGAGATGTCGAACAGCTCATCGACCACTACACCCTTTGATCTTCAGCGCCTGAAAGAGCTTCTCGGGAGGATTCAGGGTCTGCGCCAGAACACCTCTCCTTCTTCTGGCCAAAACCCCAATTCGAACTCTGGCCAATATCCGGACACATGCGGCAAAATACAGTGCCTGGTCTACCAGCCGGTATGCGGCAGTGATGGTCGGACCTACAGCTGCGGCGCCGCTGATGCCAATTCCTGCGGGGTACAGGTCGTCCACAGTGGCGCTTGTCGTGCGGACAATACAGGGACCACAAATCCTCCCACCCCATCTGGGACTCATTCAGGGTCCGACACTTCCAATCCCGTCGCCTGCACCATGGACGCCATGATGTGCCCCGATGGCTCGTACGTCGGACGCACCGGTCCGAATTGCACGTTTGTCTGCCCGACCACCACCTCATCCGGAAATCCTCTCACACCGTCAAGCGGCACAAATACAGGAGTCAATAACACTGACCCAACCGCCTGTACGAGGGACGTAATGCAGTGCCCCGACGGCTCATATGTCGGTCGGACGGGTCCGAAATGCACTTTCGTGTGCCCGACAAACTCAGGGACCCCACCCACACTTTTCACCAGCGTCCCCTCCGTACCGGGCTTTGCTCTATGCCAGGGCTTTTCTCGCACCATTGAGCTCAATGCGCAAGGCGCAGACGTGTTACAGCTCCAAAAGATTCTCGCTTCCAATGGCTTGCTCGGCAGTGAAAGCGTAACCGGATTCTTCGGCCCACAGACCCAAAACGCTTTAAAACAACTCCAGTCTCGCCTCGGTATTGATCCAGTAGGTATCCTCGGCCCTACGACGCGCGACTACATCGCGTCTCACTGCTCGAGCGTCATCGGGACCAATAGCGGGATGTAAGCGGCCTACGGGGCATAGTTTCCCACAAATCACAAACGGGCGGCACGCAAGTGCCGCCCGTTTGTATTTTCTGCTATATTCCACGCACGAGAACCGTACAGGCTCTCACGACCAGACACACATCGGGTCGTCAGGTCCCGTTCATAAATAACTTCAACACAATATGAACGGGCCCATAAGTGTAGTCCATACACAACGAGTACGTTATGTGTGGACGAGCCCTTACAGCTCTTTGATTCAGAGAAGGGACGAAAACCATGGGTAAGAAGCCAGATATCAAAGGGCGGATTCGCCTTTTTGATAAAATCCATCCCGTCGTGCGCGAACAATTTGGGAACGCGTATGAGATCGGAGGGGAAGAAATAATCCGCCCCGATGAGATTGTGGTTCGAGACACCGAAATAGATGTGATGAATTTTCCTGGATTGCTAGCAGTCGGGCGCGCGGGCATCGGCGTAAACAGAATCAACGTCGGGGTAGCGACCCGCTATGGTATAGCCGTCTTCAATACTCCGGGAGGAAATGCAAAGGCCGTGTCTGAGCTTTTCTTCACCATGCTCGGCATGTGTGCACGCAATATCGACCGCGCACTCCATGTCGTGCGAACGACCGCAGCCCAAAACGAAGAGGATCTCAAAAAGAAACTTAAAGCTGAGAAGGAATGCCTGGGCGGATTCGAACTCAACGGGAAAACGCTCGGCGTGATCGGGCTTGGGCACATCGGCAGGGAAGTAGCTGACGACGGGCTCAGGCGCGGAATGAACGTCATCGGGTATGACCCGTATGCGTCGCGATCAGGCATGCATCAGCTCGACCGCTCTGTCCGCGTGGTCAAACGGATGGAAGAGGTCCTA
>VGJQ01000034.1 GCA_016867375.1 Candidatus Kaiserbacteria bacterium
CAAACGACCCCCAATATCAACGACCTGATCGCCCAGACACAGGCGCTCATTGAACAGATCAATATCCTCCGTGGACAACAGGGGGCATCGTCCGGCACCTCCTATGTCCCGAGTACCACGGTACCTGCGAGTGCTCCGGTAGCTGGTATATGCCCGACGCTTTCACGCGCGCTTTCACATGGTATGTCGGGGAGCGATGTTTCCAGCTTGCAACAATTCCTCGCGCAGGACCCCAGTGTATATCCAGACAGACTGGTGACAGGCTACTACGGCAGCCTTACACAGGCAGCTGTACAGCGTTGGCAGGCCAAAAATGGCATCGTGTCTTCAGGGACGCCCAGCTCGACTGGTTTTGGCGTCGTGGGACCGCGCACGAGAGCAGCGATGATGGCGAGTTGCGGCTCCGGTAGTGTACAGACTCCGTCGTCGACTGCAGGTGGATACATCCAAGTGTCTCCAGCGACAGGCATTGCGCCTCTGACGGTGAGTGTCACGGCGACTGTCAATACGACGAATTCTTGCGTGGGTACGCCGTACCTTCTCGATTTTGGCGATGGTCCCGCATCCAAACAGGTGATCCCGACGGCAGGGACCTGCACGCAGCAGACGCAGACATTCAAACATACCTATGAAAATGGTGGCGTCTATACCGTCGCACTCTCGGCGGGAGGTCATCAGACGACTGCGAGCGTCACCGTCGGAGGCACGCAGACCGGTGGCAATGATACGATCCATCCATCAGTGGCTACAGGCACGGTGCCGCTTCTCGTCACGTTCACGGGCACGGTCAATGCGAGCGACGCGGGTTCGTGCACCTCAAATTGTTTCAATCTTTTCAACTTTGGTGATGGCGCATCGGTCCCCATACCGCTTCCTGAAAATCGCTCTGGCTATCAGACGTATACTACCTACATCGTCAGTCATACGTATGACAAGCCGGGTGCGTATATCGCGAGTATCACGACCAACGCCTCGACCACGCCCACGCGGACGTTTGTCTTTACGCCGATCACGGTATCAGGAAATGTCACTCCTCCGCCGACTCCCACACTGACCATAAATACAAACGTCAGTTATATCGCGCAGGGGAATCTGCTGCCCGTCAGTTGGCAGAGTCAAAACGCCGCGACATCGTCTGCAGTCGGTCTGTGGCTCGTCAATGTCCAATCAGGAGCCATCTATCCGCTTGCGATGACACTCAATACGACGGGCAACATCAACGCACCTATTCCAGCTACCGCAGCAGAAGGGACGGTCCCGCCGGTAGGCCCATATGTCGTGCTCGGCAAGATCTATACACCGGCTGACGCGGTCCTCACGGGAGTGACGCCGACATACATTGCACTCGGCAGAAGCGGTACGTTCAACATCCTTCTCGCACAAGCGACCTCTACGCCGACTACCCAGACGAGTAGCAATCTCTACCAGATTCTCTCCGTTGCCACGGGTGTCGGCGGCAATCAGGCATTGGTCAATATGAAGATCGGGTACCCGATGTGTTCTAATTATTTGGTTGACTGGGGTGATGGAAATCCGTTTGAGATGGGTGGGCCGGGCGGGGTCACCAATTGCGGTTCGCAAAAAGAAATCATGCTCGGGCATACGTATCAGCAAAACGGCATCATGACACTCAGGCTTCTCAATCAGAATGGTGCTCAACAAGCAACTGCGGCAGTTTCTATCTCCAATGTGGGGACGACCACGACCTACGGCATGACCTCAGTGACGTCGGGTGTCGGCGGCAATCCGCTCAATGTCGCTGTCCAACTGTCGGTGCCCGCATGCCCCACGTATACGCTTGATTGGGGGGACAATTCCAGTCCAGTGACGCAGATAGCTGCTACGGGATGTACCGGTACGACGCGCCAATCGCCGATCTTCAATCACACCTATGCACAAGAAGGGTCGTATGTGATCAAACTATCGGACAAGAACGACGCTCTCCAGTCGAGCTCGTCGATACATCTCGAAATCTAAAGACACCTACTCGTTGTGTAGCTCCGCTTGCGCGGCTTGTATGCGCAGGCGGAGTGTTTCGTGTTGGGAGAGGGTAGGGTCTTGTGCGACGATGCGCTGCGCTTCTTCGCGCGCCGCTTGGATGAGCTTCACGTTTTTGAGCGCTTCCATGCCGATGTCTGTCACGCCCCATTGTTGCCTGCCTGCCAGGTCGCCCGCGCCGCGCGCCTCGAGGTCTGCTTCGGCGAGCGCAAACCCGTCTTGCGAAGCGGCTAGAGTCTTGAGGCGTTTGAGGGACAGCTCGCCGGTTGTCTCGGGGAGGAGGAGGCACAGGGGAGAGTGAGAGCTTCTCATCACGCGGCCGCGCAGTTGGTGGAGCTGTGCGAGGCCAAAGCGCTCTGCCCCTTCGATCATGATGGCGGTGGCGTTGGGGACGTTGACCCCTACCTCGACGACCGATGTGGCGACGAGGATGTCGATCTTATGGTCGGCAAAATCTTTCATAACCTGCTCTTTGGTTGGTTTTCCACCGGAGGCGGACCGGCTCTTAGCGGGCATGGCACCGTGCAGGATTTCGACTTCGTATTCGGGAAAGATGTCTTTTTGGAGACGTTTTTGCTCAGCTTTCGCGGAGCGGGCTTGGAGTGCACCGATCTTTGTGGGATCTGGTTCCTCGATGCGTGGACATATGACATATGCTTGACGACCCTTGATGAGTTCTGAGCGGACGAGTGTGTACGCTTCGTCGCGCTGATCTTTTTTGATGATACGCGTGGCGATCTTGGCACGGCCGGGCGGGAGTTCATCGAGTACCGAGATGTCGAGGTCGCCGTATATCGTCAGTGCGAGCGTGCGGGGAATGGGGGTGGCGGTCATGGAGAGGAAGTGTGGTGTAGGAAGGGCGGGAAGTCTGATTTTCTGTCCTGCGGAACTCGCTACGCTCAGACAGTCCTCGGACAGAAAATCAGACTTCCCGCCCTTCTCCGCGCTCGAAGTATTTTTTTGCGCTAATGCCCGTCGCTGCTTGGTACCGAAGCGATGTTGTTCGTCGATGATGGCAAGGGCAAGATGTTGGAATTGGACAGACTTTTGGATCAGTGCGTGCGTGCCGATAAGCATCGCGATCTCGCCGTTCTTGACCCATTTCAAGAGTTGTGTGCGGGAGATGTCCGTTGCCTTTCCCTTTCCGACTTTGGAGGGGAATTTTTTGCACCCACTGCCGGTGATGAGTCCGATATTGATGGGGAGGTCTTTGAAATACGCGATGAACGATTCGAAGTGTTGTGTGGCGAGGATTTCCGTCGGCGCCATGTAGGCGACCTGGAGCGTACCGCTCGTCCGCTTCGGCGGTCGCGCAGTGACGATCGCGTAGGCGCTTGCGGCTGCGACGAGCGTCTTGCCCGATCCGACATCGCCTTCGAGCAGGCGCGCCATCGGGTGTGCGCGGGAGAAATCCTTGAGGATGTCGTCGATTGCGCGGATTTGCGCACGAGTCGGTGGAAACGGTATCGATCCGAGAAATTCATTTGCGCGCGCATGGGCGTCGCCTATGGCAAAGGTCTTCTGTGCGTCGTTTTCAGCACGATCGAGAGCGCGCGCTGTCTGGATCGCAAACATCTCTTCGAAGGCGAAGCGTTTGCGTGCCGCCTGGGCCTGTGTGTCTTTCTCGGGCCGATGAATCCATAGAAGCGCGCTGGCAAGATCGGGCAGATGCAGACGTTCGCGCACGTCGTCGGGAATCGGATCGTCGATGTGCATATGCGCACCCTCGCTGAATACGCGCTCCAGCGCGTGTCGCATCCAGAGCGAGGTGATGCCCGCCGTCTCCGGATACACCGCAAAAAGCGCACTGTCGAAAGTCGGACGTACGTCATTCTGATGCTGTTTGAATAAGCCGATTTCGGAAGGGTCGGCGACTTCGACATGTGGATTGGCGAGATACACTTTTCCTTCCTTGCCGGAGATGGTGCCGACCGCTTTGACAAACATACCCTCGACGAATTTCTTGGCGAGGTAGGGCTGGTGGAACCACATGATCTTGATCGAGCCCGACGCATCACGCAGCACTCCTTCACCGACGGGGATCCGGCGTTTCCAGGATTTGCGTGTGTCGAGCTTGTGGATGGTGCCAAAGAGCGTCACCGAGGTCCCGGGCACGAGCCCTGCAATAGTGGCTTCGCTGCCGCCCTGGTCGTAGCGGGCGGGGAAGTGGTACAAGAGATCCTCGATCGTAACGATACCAAGCCGCTTGAGCGCGCTGGTCTGCGACGGTACGAGGCGGAAATATCTGGCGACAGGGTCATTGGGCAGCATGGTGGCATTATCCGCTGGGTATCGCACGGACGCAAATTGACATTTTTAGTTATTCACACCCCCTCGTATCTGGACATCTTGCATACTTTTAATCCGTGGGTACTATAGCCGCTAGTGACGAAAGAAATTTTGTCACTCATTAGTGTTACGAGTAATAATTTTTTCATGGATCGTATGAATTACGACGATGACAATAAGGAGACAGAGGAAGTGGGTCTTTCGGATGATGCGTTACTGGAAGAGGAGATATCCGAAGACGAGGATGAGGATGAATTTGGTGGTAATGAAGAAGGGGAGAAGGACTGGGAATAAACAAACATAACACTATTTAGCAGCGCCCCGTGAGATAGAGCTCATAAGCTCACTATCTCACGGGGCACTGCTTTTTTGCCGCACTGCCCGGGTTGCGGTTTCTCTTATACTCGGTACCATGAGATATATGGAAACGATCCTCAAGTACCTTGGGACGGTCGCTGCGGTCGTGCTTACCCTCAAGATTGTACCCGGTCTCTCCTCGTCTGATTGGGTCACGACCTTTCTCATCGCACTCGTGTGGTCGGTCATTGTCATCGTCATCAAGCCCGTACTCCAGATACTTACGCTCCCGATCACGATCATCACGTTTGGTCTCTTCTCCCTCGTACTCAACGCACTTCTCTTCTGGGCGATGACGCTCATTGTCCCAGGCTTTTTGGTTGCCGGTTTCTGGGCGGCGTTTCTCGGCGCTATTGTCCTCTCTCTATTGTCGTGGTTCATCCACCAACTTTTTTAGTGTATGTCTGCGTCTGTGTATCTCAATGGAAAGATATATCCCGCTGCCGAAGCAGTGGTCAGTGTGTACGATATCGGACTCCTGCGGGGTTTTGGCATCTATGAGGCCACGCGCACGGTGAGCGGCAAGCCGTTTCGCTTTGCCGATCATATGGCGCGTCTTCGCGCTTCCGCGGATGCAATGCAGTTGAAGGTCCCTGTGAGCGACGCCGAGATCAAGGAAGCAATCGATGAACTCATTGCACGTAATGTTTCGGATGGTCAGGACGCGACGATCAAATTCATCCTGACTGGCGGTACTGCAATCGGCGGGATCGAGTACGATCGCGAGACACCCACATTTTACATCATGGTCGATCCGCTCTCTCCCTTTGACGCAGCGCTCTACCGTGACGGCGCATCTGTCACTATCTTTGAGCATCAGCGACAGTTTCCCAGCCTCAAGACCATCAATTACATCCAGACGGTCTTGCTACAGGAGCCGCGCAAGCAAGCGGGGGCAGTCGAGATTCTCTACATATACGGCGGCAAGGTGCTCGAATGCGCGACGAGCAATTTTATGATCGTGAAGGATGGAAAAATCATCACGGCCAAAGACGACATCCTGCAAGGCATCACGCGCAAGGTCACGCTCGAAGTCGCACGCGGGCATTTCCCCATAGAAGAGCGTGCGGTGACTGTGGACGAGATGTATGCCGCCGACGAAGCCTTCCTCACCTCGAGCTTCAAAGACGTCATGCCGATCGTTAAAGTGGGGGACAAGGTCATAGCCGACGGCACCGTGGGCCCCATCACCAAAGAGGTCATGAAGCTTTTTGAAGAGTATCTGCATTCATATGGAGCAGAAGATCATGCTGACACCGGGATGACCCATGAAGCGCAGAGTGTCCCCCAGTAATAGCCAAACCAAGATATATATACTTGCACGATGTATAAACATCGTTTATACTACCGTAGTATGAAGACATCGAGTAAAGCCCGTACGACCGCTATACGAGCCTGGGGCAACGGATACGGAATACTTTTACCCAAGTTTGTCGTCGACGATTTAGAACTTACCAATGCACAGGTGCAAGTCTCGGTACGCGGTACATCATCGATTGTGCTCACCAAGATGCCAAATAAACAGAAGAAGGTCACTCTTGCCGAGATGGTGCGTAGTGTTGCGCGGCGCCCGCGTCACGAGATCGTCGATTTTGGTGGGCCAGAGGGGCGTGAGATATGGTAGCGCGATATATCCCCGCCCCCGGCGACATCGTCTGGACTGATTTTTCACCGACAAAAGGCCACGAACAATCAGGGCGACGACCGGCGGTTGTCATTACTGTTCGATCGTATGCAAAGGCAAGCGGTATCTGTACGGTGTGTCCTGTCACATCGCACGCGAAAGGATATTTCAATGAAGTACCGTTCGCTACAAAAGACGTCGCAGGCGTAGTGCTTGTGGATCAGCATCGCACCCTCGACTTTGAGGCACGATCGCTTGTTCGGGCAGGAAAAGTATCCCCCCAAACACTCATCGAGATTCGCCGGCGCACCGGT
>VGJQ01000035.1 GCA_016867375.1 Candidatus Kaiserbacteria bacterium
GTGATGAAACGGACAATTCATCGGCTTGATGTAGTACTGTTCCCCTTCAATCTGGATGGGTGCGTACATGCTGTCTTTGTAGAGCGGGAGGTGACCCGATGTGTAAAAGAGGTCTTCTTTGGTGATGATCGGAGTCGTCACGCGGCTGTAACCCCACTTGTGCTCAATTTCTTTTGCCCAGTTCTCAAGCTCTTCTTTGATGATGTTTCCTTTGGGGAGCCAAATCGGGAGGCCTTTGCCGATCGACTCATCAAAATGAAATAAGTCGAGCTCGGCACCCAGCTTGCGATGATCGCGCTTCTCGGCTTCTTCGCGCTGCGCCAGATATGCATCGAGTGCCTCTTTGCTCTCAAATGCGAGGCCGTAGATACGGGTGAGCATCGGGTTCTTCTCGTCGCCGCGCCAGTACGCGCCGGCGAGCTTGTCGAGCTGAAATGAATCCGGTGCGATCTCTTTGGACGGATGCTCGCTATGTCCGCCGCGACAGAGATCGGTGAAGCCACCCTGGCCTGAGCTTGTCGAATGGCCGCACGTATAGAGCGTGATCGTCGCGCCTTCTTTTTCGAGATTGTCGATGAGTTCGATTTTGTACTTATTGCCTGCAAATACTTCACGCGCTTTGTCGGCAGTGACGACTTCGTGGGTAAACTCTTTCCAAGAGGGGAGGAGTTGGCGCATTTTCTTTTCGATCTTTTTGAGGTCGTCTTCTTTTAGTTTCTCCGTATCAAAGTCATAGTAGAAGCCATTGTCGATCGCGGGGCCGATGGTCGGGTGGGCCTCAGGGTAAAGCTCCTTGACAGCGGCTGCCATGAGATGCGCGAGGGTGTGGCGGACATGTTCGAGATTCATCGTGTCATCATAGCAGCTTTCGAAAGGAGGGCAAAAAAAATACACTTCACCTTAGGGTTGGGAGGTAGCACTTCTCGATTCCATTAGGGTTGGTGGGATGACCCCCCGCGGTTGATTGGCCCCCTACACCTAAATGACGCTATAGCGTCATTTAGGTGTAGGGGTGGTGAGATGTGGTTAGGTGGTGTGTATGGGTAGTGTGTATGTTGCACGGTGTCAAAGGAGACATATAGAAGAAAACGGCGCCCTGTGTGGGGGCGCCGTTCTAGACACACTATCAGCCTTTCGCAGACTCAAAAGACTTTAGGAAGTCTCCTACCACGACACCGAGTGAGGCGATCACCTCATGCACTTCATCGACATGATCAATGGGCTCGTGGTGCCTGTGTCGTTGCAAAATCTGGATCAGATTCCATGCGCGTCTGCATGTCTTCTGGCTGCCCGGACTCAGGCGTGAGCTCTCGGAAAGCAAGTAGAGGATTGTTTTCTCGTCTGTACGATGAGACTTGTCGTACTCGCCCGAGACCAGGTATGCCCCGAGATGTTTACTAATTCTGCCGAGCACTGCGACGACCAGTTGTTTGCCTTCTTTTTTCAAGACGTTTCCTTTCTATGGTGAACACGCCGATATACTATATAACACATCAGAATTGATATGTCTACAGGGCACGTGCTTTATCGACCATGAAGCTCATCTCGTCGTTGCGCTCTTCTATCTTGCCTTTGAGCGCGACGCACTGGCCCGGCACAAGCAGGGTCTCGTACTCTTTATACGTACGCGGGAATGCAACGACCTCGATCGTATCGGAGAGATCGGCTATCTTGATAAACGCCATCTTTTCGCCTTTCTTGGTGAGGATCGTTCGCACCGTCTCGACGAAGCCGCCAATCACTGTATCAATGCCGCGCAGATGCGCCTTGGCATGCTTGATGGTGTTTTTGGCATTGCTGAGCTTGGCGGCATGTTTGTCGAGCGGATGTCCCGATACGTAGAGGCCAAGCAATTCTTTTTCCCATGCAAGACACGCATCCTTGGAGGCGGGAGGCGCATCGGGGAGATGGAGCTTGGCCGCAGACACCGCGAGACCCCCGAAAAGCGATCCTTGATCCGACGGCGCCTTTGTGTGTAGCCGGTGAAAACCCAGCAGGAGCTCAATGTTTGCAAGCAAGGCGTTGCGATTTGGCTCAGCTCGCCCCGTTAGAGGCGCCGCCTCTAACGGGGCGAGCTCATCCAGTGCACCACACTGTATGAGCGACTCGAGCGATTTTTTGTTGAGATTTTTGCCTGCCCCGACTTCAATGGAAGGGTCAGACATACGCGAGAGAAAATCGGCAATGTCCGTGAATACTCCGCCCTCGTCGCGCACTTTGATGATCGAATCAGCGACACCGGTACCGAAATTCTTGATACTGTAGAGACCAAAGCGAATGGCCTCACTGAGGAACCTGGTTCCTAAGCTTACTGAGGAACCAGGTTCCTCAGTGGAGCTCGCATCGACCACGGTAAACGTCCCACGCGAAGCGTTGACCGACGGCGGCAAGATGGCAATACCCATACGCTTGCATTCGGTCACAATCTCAGAGATCTTCTCGACGTCGCCCGCATCGGCTGTGAGAAGTGATGCCATGTAGTCGACCGGGAAATTCGCCTTCATGTATGCGGTCTTGTAGGCCAAGTTGCCGTAGCTTGCGGCATGCGCTTTGTTGAATCCGTATGCAGCAAAGGTCTCGATCTGATCCCACAGCTGCTTGACGACCTCCGGCTTCATGCCATGTTCGAGACAGCCTGATTGGAAGCGATCTTTCTGTTTCGCCATTTCCTCAGGGATTTTCTTGCCAATCGCCTTACGGAATTTGTCTGCCTCGAGCCAGGAATATCCGGCGAGCTGGATGGCGATCATGAGAACGTCATCTTGGTAGGTGATGACGCCGTAGCTTTTGTCGAGAATGGTCTGCATCCGCGGATCGAGGAATTTGATTTTGCTCGCATCATGCTTGCGCTCGATGTAGTCGGGGATAAACGCCATCGGCCCGGGGCGATAGAGTGCGACCATGGCGTTGATGTCGTGGATCGTCGTCGGCTTGAGGTGCACGAGGTGATTGGTCATACCCTCGCCCGCAAGCTGAAAAGTACCCAAGGTCTCACCGCGCGCGAGCATGGCAAAGGTCTTCGCGTCATCGATCGGCACGGTGTCCATATTGACCTCGACACCGAGTCGTGCGCGCACCCGCTCGACAGAATCGGCGAGGATCGAGAGGTTTTTGAGTCCGAGAAAGTCGTATTTGAGGAGTCCGGCCTCTTCGACGGCATGCATATCGTACTGTGTGATGATCTTGCCAACCCCCGCTGCCGTTGACTTGGGGTCGAGCTGGACCGGGACGAAATCGGTGACCGGCATCGGGCCGATGACGACGCCCGCCGCATGCACGCCGACGTGGCGTGCATTGCCCTCGACTTTTTGCGCGAGATCGAGCACCTCGCGCGCATCCAAATCGTGCTTGTACACTTCGGCGAGCTCGGGGACATCCTTAAGCGCCCCCTCGATCGTGACGGGAAACCCCTGCTTGCCGAAGGGGATGATCTTGGCGATCTTGTCGCCGAGCGCATACGAGTGCCCGAGCGCGCGCGCCACATCTCGGACCGCCGCGCGCGCCATCATAGTGCCAAAGGTGCCGATCTGCGCGACGTGATCTTCGCCGTATTTACGGCGGGCGTAGTCGATGAGGTCGTCGCGGCGATCGTCGGCAATGTCCATGTCGATATCCGGCGGTGATGGGCGCTCGGGATTAAGGAAGCGCTCGAAGGGCAGCTGGTATTCGAGTGGATTGACGGTAGTAATGCCACACAGATATGACACGAGAGAGCCCGCCGCGCTCCCTCGCGTATTGGTATATATACCGACTGACTTGGCATGCGTGAGCAGATCAGATACGACGAGGTAGTACGGTGAGTAGCCTTTCTTCGAAATGACGCCGAGCTCATATTCGACACGCTCTATGGTCTCGGGTGTCTGCGCCATGCCGCGCAGCTCGAATCCGTGATACGTGAGCTTGCGCAGCTCATCGTCGTGCGTGCTACCTGCGGGAATGGGGAAATCAGGGAAATACCATTTGCCAAGCTCCAATTCGAGATCACACATCTGCGCGATCTGGTGTGTATTGTCGATCGCTTCGGGTGTCTTCTTGAAAAGCTTGCGCATGTCCGCCTGCGAAAGAAATGAGAAATTTGGCGCATTGTCGGCCAGGTCACGATTGAGCACGCTTCCGGTGCGGATCTTATTCACGAGCTCTCGTGCGATCGCGTCTTCTTGATGCAGATAGTACGTGTCGTGCGCCGCAACGAGCGGAATCTTCATTTCTCGCGCGAGCTCTTCGATACGCTTTTGATTCTCTTCATGTCCTTCGATTTCAGGATGATGTGTGATCTCCATGTAGAGATCATCGCCATAGAGATGCTGGTACCAGTCGGCCGCTTCGCGCGCGCGATCCATCGCCCCATCTTTGAGCGCTTTGGCATGCTCGCCAGCAAAAGAGGGGAGTATCGCGATCAATCCCTCGGCATGCTCTTTGAGGAGTGCGCGGTCCACGCGCGGGCGATAGTAGAAACCTTCGAGGTACGCACGTGAGACGAGCTTGAGGAGATTACGATAGCCTGGCTCATTTTTGGCGAGCAACACAAGTCGGAAGGTATGATCGTCGACGCGATGCTCTTTGTCATCACGTGTGCGTGGTGCGACGTAGAAGTCCACCCCGATGATGGGCTTGATCTCTTTTTTCTTGCACTCTTTGTAAAACTCAATCGCACCGTACATGTTGCCGTTGTCGGTGAGCGCAAGCGCCGTCTGACCATCGGCCTTTGCCGCCTCCACAAGGTCTTTGATATTGGGCAAAGCCTCAAGGAGGGAATAGTGGGAGTGATTATGCAAATGTACAAAATCGAGCGCATCTGACATGGAGAAATTATAGCAATAAGACCTCATCTTTTCTTACTTGCATAATGTCTATCAGCGTGATACAATACTTATGTCATGAATTGAGGGAGGTTTCATCATGGCAGACAAAATAGTGGTCACATCCGAGGTTGAACCGGTATTTGTCAACCTCCTGAAGCAGATGGAGGAATTGTCGGGCATGGACCGGGTGCAATGTATGAACAGCATTTTCACCTTGGCCGACCGGGCAATGTTGGCAAGTATGAAAGGAAAGGGTATCGCGACGATCGATGAGGTAGACAATTCGTATAGCGAAATTATAATTCCAATGTTCGAACGCATTCGCGACAAGGCCACTGCAAAGCAGCGCACGTAAGACGTTTTGGTTCGCCGGTTATCCTTAAACCGGCTTTTTTTATTTTGGGAATCAACTTCCTCTATTTAACAAGCTTATAACTTTTGAGAACGTGCAGGACGGGATCACTACATATAATGCAAAGTTCGTGACGTGTATAGCCTACTACCACTGACACTAATTCTCTCGAATCCGAAATTTCCATTTCGCAGGCGTCACATTTATGAACAGTCATGGATACATCGTATCACGGGGCGTGATGCCGCAACTATCCAAAAGGTTGCCTATGTGTTCCAAAAGATGCGTATTTGAGCCAACTTACCGCCGGCTCTCAAACGCACTCTGGATAGTATCAGGGTCAGCGTATTCGAATTTGGGTTTACGAAACCCAAATTTATTCGAGAATCATATGGGTCATATCTGCTGTCGTCATGTCGCGCAGATATGCAAGTGCTTCGCGCTCAAATTGCACGGATGAATCACTGAAGAGATCTCTCGTAAGGATGGAGGGGAAGTTCTTTTTACCACAGTAATCATGATAGCTACTCCACCGATATAGTTCGAGCTGGCGTTTGGCGTCTGTGATCTTTTCTATCGCATGCTCCCGCCACCCAGAGGCAGTCGACACAAAATCAAGTGGATTGAAGTGGATGTAGTGGAGTATATGCATAAAATGCGCATCTCTTTCGATAAGCACGCGTTTGGTGCGGCCTTGAAAAAGCGAACCTTCTCGCTCATGGCGTTCGTTGAAATAGTTTGCGTATCCGACATTCAGTTTGCGTAAGAATTTCGTCAATCCACCCTCCACTCGTTCCGAGAGAAGAAGGTGATAGTGGTTTTTCATAAGACACCAGCCATGGATATCGACTATCGCAGTACCGGCATTCTTTTCCGTAAAATTTGGGTTTCGTAAATCCAAATTTTTAAAAGAGTGGTGGGCATGCTGCGTCGGGGCAATGTCGTTGAATTCCCACATATCGTGGACAAAACGAAGATAATCCGATGCGTCCATAAAAATATCGCGCTTGTCGACCCCGCGATTGAGGACATGGTACAACTCCATATGCACGTCATTATACACTTGGGTTTCGTAAATCCAAATTTGGATTTACGAAACCCAAATTTTAGTGGGGCACGGCGGGCGGGGGACACTCTTTTTATATGCGTGCAAGTTTTGTAAGTGGAAACTGACTGCAATATAATTCGCC
>VGJQ01000036.1 GCA_016867375.1 Candidatus Kaiserbacteria bacterium
GGCGCGACCGAGACGGTCTTCTTGAATTGACCATCACGATATTTTACCCATAGATCCGTATGTCTGTTGAGTGCACCTGCATCGAGAATCGACTCAAATATACGAGTGGTGCGTTGTATATCGACACCCTCATACCGTGAATCGTCCGCGTGATAGTGGTGATAGCGCCCCGTCCCGTGCCAGTAACCGGCATTTTCATAGCAACGCTCTATCTCAGGTAGGTATGTGTAGTACTGATGCAAAAAATCATCTGACATGTGCTGTGCTGCTCGCCGATATTTTTGTAGATGCTTTTCACTGCGCGACACAAGCACGCGCTCAAACAGTCCCATACGAGCTATAGCTGTCATCGCTTGATTCTATTCTAATTATCAGTGACTCTCAAACATCGCTCAATACTAAACATATTTGGGTTTCGTAAATCCAAATTTGGGTTTACGAAACCCAAATGTGCTCTTATACATTGATTCCAAGATGCTTCTCCATCGCTGCCACACGACGTATCTCACCTCCGGCTCTCAAAAGCACTCTGGATGATGTCAGGGTCGGCATGTCTGGATCGGCATTTACATAACTGTAGGTGAATGATATACATGTACCAGAAGACGGGTGAAGAGGGAGAAACAGATGACCACAACTCCATTGGACTTATTCAGAAGATATCAAACGATATATCGTGACATCAAATTCGAGCCTGAAAACAGGTTTGGTAACGATGGCACATTTGTGCTTCGTCCCGTGTTCAAAAACTCTACCCACCGTTTTGACTGGCGGCGAGGACTGGACAAGATTCCAGGACTCTATATCGGGGACTGCGGATTGAAGGTTTCGTTTGAATTCGACCCGCTCTCTACGAGAGGCATCCACGAGCAACTTGATAGAGCGATCGGACAGGCCCTCACAGACCAGATACTCAACAGACGTTCATTCCTCATTGAAATGGACGAAGCGGATGTCGAAGATGTATTTACGCAAAATAGGAGTTTCCCCGGGGGTGGTATCGGTTATGACTACATCCCTTGGAAACTCACGATCGTCGGACCACCGCTTGAAGGTCTTAGGCTCTCGTCCCGAGCAGCACCATGGAATTTTTTTGTTCCCGAAGAAAGTCGAGAAGGCCAGGAAATAAAGGAAGCAATCCGTATAAAAAATCTGGAACGAGACCAGAAACGCGTTGCAGCTTAAGACAAGGATCGCCGAGTACAATCGGCGGTCTTTCCTTTTTTTAAATTACCGCCGACTCTCAAACGCACTCTGGATAGTGTCGGGGTCGGCGTATTCGAGCTCGCTGCCGGTCGAGAGGCCGCGGCCCAGCGCGGTCACTTTGATGTCGCGTGCGGCCGCGATGTCGGCCAGTTCCTCGCGCACGCGTGTGGCGGTCGCATCACCTTCAGGATTGGCGGGGAAGGCGAGGATGGCTTCTGTGTAGGGGTATGCGGTATCCCCGATATGTAGGAGGAGTTCGCTTAGGCGCAGATTGGACGTCTTTTCCGAGGCGAGCGAGATGGTCCCGCCGAGGACGAAATAGTAGCCGCGGTACGTGCCGCTGCGCTCAAGCGCTGAGACGTCGACGTCGGATGCGACGATCGCGAGGAATCGCGCATCACGCTGTGTATTACCGCAGATGCCGCAGATGCCGCCCCTGCCCGTATGAAAGCGCATGCATCGTGTGCATTGTGTCACCGAGCCGCCAAGCTGCTGGAGCGCATCCACAAGCTCGCGGCGATACGATGGCGAACTACGTAAAAGGAATTGCACAAAACGCCCGGCCTGTCGCGGTCCTATCCCAGGGAACCTTTCGAACATACTACCCAAGCGCTCAATTGGATCCATACATCAAATATACCTCATCTCGCCCTCCCGAAGCTTTAGCGGAGGAGGGTCGCGGTCCTATGCCGGGAAACTTTTCAAACACATGTGTGAGCTTTTCAATAGGGTCCATAAGGTAGTCGTTAGCCACTAGGGTATAGCCACTCGTGATAAATGCAAGGTGTAACTACACTAAAACCCTATTGGCTAGTGGCTAATGTCTATCTAAAACGGCCCGCCGACATCCGCATCGACATGTGCCTCGACCATACCAAAATCCCCGAAGTCGGAATTTTCGATCGACATAAAGGTGGTCTTCTCATCATCGAAACGCAAGTCGACTTTTCCGATCGGTCCATTGCGGTGCTTTTCGACGAGAATCTCCGCGATATTGGTACGATCACCCTCAGTGCGATTACCGGTCATGTCGTCGCGATGGATAAACATCACCACGTCGGCGTCTTGTTCGATCGAGCCTGAATCGCGCAAGTCCGAGAGGCGTGGGCGACCGCCACGCTGCTCGACAGCGCGCGAGAGCTGCGAGAGTGCGAGGACAGGTACCTCAAGCTCGCGCGCGAGCCCTTTGAGCGCGCGCGAAATTTCGGTCACTTGCTGGACCATCGAATCGCCCGCACGCGAAGACGTCGGGGTGATGAGCTGGAGATAGTCGACGATCACGAGTCCGAGATCTTTTTCCATCTTGAGGCGGCGCGCGACAGAGCGCATCCCGAGCACCGTCATACCCGGCTTGTCGTCCATATAGATCGGCGCATCGGTGAGCTGCTCGATCGCATCTTGCAGACGCGCGTACTCGTCGTCGCGCGAGATCTTGCCCGTACGCAAACGCCATGAATTGACACCAGCCTGTGCAGAGAGCATGCGGTCCACGAGCTGCTGGCTGCTCATTTCGAGTGAGAAGATACCGACTGGCGTACCGTGCTTCACTGCAGTCTGCCGCGCGATGTCGAGTGCGAGGGAGGTCTTACCTACCGACGGGCGCGCCGCGAGGATGATAAGGTCTGATTTCTGAAAACCAGCGAGGAGATTGTCGAGTGCGGGGAAGCCCGTCGGCACACCGCGCGTCATGCCTTTGTTATTTTGGAGCTTCTCGAGGCGCTCCCACGCTTCACTGAGTTCATCTTTGATCGCCGAGAAGGATTGGAGTGTCGGGCTCTGTGTCACGGCAAAGACGGCGGCCTGCGCCTCGTCGAGCACCTGCTCGATATCACGGTCTTCCTCAAATCCGAGCTCACCGATTTTTGCGGCCGCGTCGATCAGGCTGCGCAATATAGCTTTCGACTGCACCATCTGCGCATAGTGTCGCGCACTGCCAGGGGAGACGGATGCATTGACAAGCTCCGACAGGTACGATGCACCGCCGATATCACCCAACTGCTTGCGCTCCTTGAGCTTACCCGAGAGGGTGACCACGTCGATCGGCTCGCCTTTAGTATGGAGCGAGAGCATCGCATCGAAGATCGTACGGTGCTTGCCTGCGTAGAAGGAATCGACGCCGACGACATCGGCGACTTCATACATCGCGTTTTGGCTGAGCATCAGCGCACCCAAAAGGGCTCGCTCAGTATCGATATCCTGCGGCGGTACGCGCACGTTTGCCATACATCCATGGTAGCACCTCCATTACACGCAAATCATGGGCCCGTAAAGGCTAATCTGTGTCTTACGTGGGGATAAGCTGAGACAGCTATACCGTTTCAATACTCCGATGTACAATACAAATAATGCTTCCCGATATCATAAGCATCCTTCTGCCGGCGACGGCTTCTTTTATCATCGGTATCGCTACTGCGCCGATCGTCACGCACTACCTCTACAAGCACAGAGCATGGAAGAAACGCTCCGGCAAGACTGCACTCGACGGCTCCGCTGCACAGGTATTCAACGGCCTCCACAAAGAGCACGAAGTCCGTGCGCCGCGCATGGGCGGCATCGTCGTATGGGGGAGCGTCCTTATCACGACCCTCGCGTTCTCGATACTCACGATGCTCTTTCCGTCTCAACAAACCAACATTCTCGCATTTTTGAGCCGCAGCCAGACATGGGTACCGCTCGCCGCACTCTTGGTCGGCGCGCTTGCCGGGCTCACCGACGACCTCCTCACGATCCGTCCGGACGGCAAGGGTCTCGCGCTGCGCTGGCGTCTGATCGTGGTCATCGCACTCTCTCTCGTCATCGGCTGGTGGTTCTACGACAAGCTCGACGTCACCGCGATCAATGTACCCTTTGCTGCTCCGATTGAGCTCGGCTGGCTCATCGTACCATTCTTCATCGCCATGTCGCTCGCGCTCTTCGCCTCCGGCGTCATCGACGGCATCGACGGCCTTTCCGGTGGCGTCTTCGCCAGCATCTTCGCCTCGTACGCGATCATCGCCTATGCCCAAGGACAGACAGATCTCGCTGCATTGTGTGCAGCAATCGTCGGCAGCCTCCTCGCATTTCTCTGGTTCAATATTCCACCCGCCCGCTTCTACATGACCGACACCGGCACGATGGCGCTCACCTTATGCCTCGGCGTCGTCGCCTTCATGACCGACACACTCGGCGGCGGCTATGGTGTGGCGGTCTTGCCGGTCATCGGGGGTCTGCTCGTCATCACCGTCCTGTCCAATGTCATACAGGTAGTCTCTAAGAAGTTCTTCCACCGAAAAGTCTTCCTCGTCGCCCCACTTCACCATCACTTCGAAGCGATCGGCTGGCCAGGCTACAAGGTCGTCATGCGCTATTGGGTGCTCTCGGTCATCTGCGCCGTCATAGGCGTGATCCTCGCGCTCGCGGCGTTGGGGTAAAAAGGGGGTGACGTTATTTGTGGACGAGCCCTTAGTATTCTTCTGGCGGCGCTATGCCCACATGCTTTTCTATCACAACAATACGACTCAGTACGTGATCTACCTCTTTTGCAAAGCCGTCATGGGAATCGACTTTCTCCTTTATTTCCTCGACATCACGTCGAACAATAGTCAATTCGCTGGCGGTAGACATTGTGATGTTCTTTACTTCAGCAAGTTCTGATTTGGTCGCCATATCCTTTCTCACTTCCTCAATATCTTCTTTCGTGGCCATGGTGTTTCTAACCTCCTCAAGATCTTCTTTCGTGGCCATGGTGTTTCTAACCTCCGCAAGATCTTCTTTCGTGGCCATGGTGTTTCTAACCTCCTCAAGATCTTCTTTCGTGGCCATATGCTTCACCACATACGTCATCATTTCACCGAGTTCTTTGAGGGTCATATCTTTCTTTTCTGGTTTCATACAGATATCCTATCACGCCACATCAGACGGGCAAGAACTAGACTACTCCACCACCACCATCCGCGTCGCGGTCTGGCCCCATTGTCAGATACCATATAATCAATCATTTCATCACGAAGTTTGTTTGATGAGCGCCGTAAAATCAGACCACTGTTCGATACGGAATGCGCGGATGTCTCGTACAGATGGCGCAAACCATGGAAGCGCCTTGAGCGCCAGTATCGCCTGAAAGAGATTCGCCATATCCTCGCTTTTGGTGACGTAGACACTACCCTGGATGCGTTCAAATCCGAATCGCTGCAAAGCGGTCGCTATGTCGGTATACGCTTGCGTGACGTTTTTTGGGTGCCGCGCACTCGTCTCAGCGACAATGAGATCAAATGTGATCGCAAACATACTATTCGGTGGGATCTGAGACAATGTCGGCAATCGGGTACTTCGTTTCTTCGCCGGTCTCGATGACGCGGATGAGCGCCACGTGGTCATCAACCTTGCGCAACACCTCGTAGAGCACGCCATCTCGACCGAAGCGATGGACAGAGCCCTCAATGGAGGGTTCGCGCGCGGATAGTGCGACCATAGCGGTATTCATATATCTAAATATACCACTATCAGGTGCACGTGCAATCTTCACCTACTTCACCACCACCATCCGCGTCGCCGCCGACCATGCGTTCTGCGCAGGATTCAGGAAATGCCACGTAAGCCAGCTGACAAGCGCGACAACTACGCCGACTCCGCCCAGGATGTACTGGGCTGTCCTCTGATCGGATGCGAGGCCGTAGCGTATGACGAGACCCGGCAGGCTCCGTTGCTGCGGCGTGCTTTG
>VGJQ01000037.1 GCA_016867375.1 Candidatus Kaiserbacteria bacterium
CAGTGCGTCGGCGCCGTATTGGGCGATCATGTCGAGCGGATCGACGCCGTTGCCTCGTGACTTGCTGAATTTGTGGCCGTCTTTGGCGCGCACGAGGCCGTGGATGAGGACCTGCTTGAAAGGCACTTGCCCGAGGTGGAAGGTGCTCATGAGGATCATGCGGGATACCCACAGTGGCAAGATCTCGTACGCGGGAGACATGAAAGATGTGGGGTGATAGGTCGCGAGGTCGACCGTCTCTTCGGGCCAGCCAAGTGTCGAGATAGTCCAGAGTGCCGATGAGAACCATGTATCGAGGACATCCGGATCCTGTTCCCACCCCGCGCCTGGGGATTCGACTTGTACCCGTACCTCGTCGCGGCTTGCCCCGCTCGACCCTCCAGGATTTCCGATGGGGTACCAGACGGGAATTCGATGTCCAAACCATATCTGACGCGAAATACACCAGTCGCGTAGATTTTCTATCCAGTGGAAATAGATGCGCTCGTAGCGCTCGGGCTCTATGCGTACATCGCCGGAGGCCACGGCTTCGTGCATACGCTCTTTGAGGCTCATGACGCGCCCGTCGAGGAATTCGACCTGTTTTTTTACGTCGACAAACCACTGCAATTTTGGCAAAGGCTCGACGATGCCGCCAGTGCGCTCGGCGGTCGAGATGTTTTGTTTGACCATCTCTTCTTTTTCAAGGAGATTTTGCGCGCGCAGCCATTCGACGACATATTCGCGTGCTTCAAGGACTTTTTTGCCATTGAGTGGGCCGTCGACGGTCATTTTTGCGTATTCATTTATCACCTGCGGGCGTGGAAGGTCGTGGCGATTGGCGATTTCCCAGTCCATGTGGCTGTGTGCGGGCGTGACGCCGAGTGCTCCGGTACCGAAGTCTTTTTCGACCCCCTTGTCGGCGATGATCTTGATATGCAGTGGCACTTCACAGAACATAATGTCGTATTCTTTGCCGATGTACTGGGCATAGCGCTCGTCGTCTGGATGCACGGCGACGGCAGTGTCGCCGACTTTGGTCTCGGGGCGTGTCGTCGAGATGGAGATGGGGAAGTCGGCAGAGTATTTAAAGGTGTAGAGTTTTGCGTCGCGTTCCTCGTAGACGATCTCGTCATCGGAGATGGTGGTCTGGCCCTTCGGGTCCCAATTGACGATCCTGTTGCCACGGTAGATCAGACCCGCATCGTACATGCGCTTGAATGCCGTGAAGACGGCTATATTGCGCTTCTCATCGAGCGTGTAGGCGTAGCGGCTCCAGTCGAGGGAAGCACCCATCTTGCGTACTTGATTGAGGATCGTACCTTCACTCTCTTTTGCAAATGCATGCACGCGCTTGACGAGCTCCTCGCGGCCGAGATCATGGCGGGTCTTGCCTTCGGCTTTTTGGATATTCTTTTCTACGCGCGCCTGGGTCGCGATCGCGGCGGAATCGGTGCCGGGGATCCAAAGAGTCTTCTTGCCGCGCATGCGCTGATACCGCACGATGATGTCCTGGAGCGTGTCTTCGTAGGCGTGGCCGATGTGGAGTGTGCCAGTGACATTGGGCGGCGGTAGGACGATCGAAAATGGTTCGGTGCGATCACCAGGCAGATTGTCGGGATTGAAATATCCGCTCTGTTCCCACATCGCGTAGATGCGGTCTTCGTGCTCTTGCGCGTTGTAGGGCTTGAGGAAAATCTCAGGAATATCAGGAAATGAGCCGTCTTTTGGCATGTGTGTAGGGTATCACAAGGGGAGGGACTTGACAAAAATATGAGAGGGTGTATTACATATTGAAAGCCTTATCCCGTACGGTGCCAGTGACGTGACGCCAAAGCACATCATCACAAGTGATGAGGATAAGGTTTTTATTAGATTGTTCTTTCCAAAAAGATTGGAGGGCTTTCATGCCTGGGCGAGAGCCGACAGATGCGAGAACGTGTGTGTAGCAGACGGTCGATTGTAATTGCCTCTGCCCACGTTTTGCGGCGTACTCCGTGACCCTCCATATGAACGACGGGAATGAAGTTGTTCCCGTTTAGCTACGTGCGACTAAGACCGAGTGAAGATCGCAGCGACGATCTGCTCAGTGCAAGTCACGTAGCGCGGCCGGAAGAGACCTCCTCTTCCGGCCTTTTAATTTTATGATTGCTGCATGCACCACTTGATAAAAAGTGGGCGGGTGCGCGGGCCGAATACCCCGAAGCCCGTTGTATCTGGTGTGCCTTCGGACACGATGTTGTGAGTTGTCTGCCATCGCTGGAGCGCCTTTTCCGTGAGTGATCCAAAATACCCTGTCTTGAGTCCTTCGGGGTATATTGATGGGTCTTTTGCGAGGCATGCCTGGAGTGCAGAGACATCTGCACCAGAGAAACCGAGTCGGAGTGAACGAGAAAAAATAGCTGAGAGATTTGATGAATCAGAAATGATGGGTGAGGGTGCAACTGGTGTGGCAGATGTGTGCGATTGTCCGGTGAGATCCGCATGGGTGATCGGAATAGAGGGGATTTTTGAGTTCAATTCTGCCACAATAGAGTCGCCCAATACGACAGGGTTGGGCGAGTATCTGTTCGTGCTGTCCGTAGGTGGAGCGAACGGAACGGGTGGATTCGGGGTATCCTGTATGGCTTGCATGTATGCGCTCTTGCATCCGGCAAGCGCGGGAGTGTCCGTAGCATTTTTCACGCAATTCACGAGCGTGATTTCATGGGTGTTGAACGATTGCGCATAGGCTACGCCGCTGGACGCGACGATAATCCCAAATACTGTGAAGATTGATGAGCAAATGGTTTTTGGGTGCATAGATATCATCACTGTACATGAATCAGTTCGGTGTGATACCTCATTATCCACACTACGAGAGATGAAGATTGCCGTGCGCGCGCAAGGTTGCGGGATCAGCGAATTCTTCTTTGATGGCGTGGAAGTATCCGGCAAGCGCGATCATGACGGCGTTGTCGGTGGCGAACTCCGGTGAGGGGATGAGGAGGGTAGGATTTGTAGGATCCGACGGATCCAACTTTTTGTGTGTGGTGTAATGTTTTTTGATTGATTCGGCGAGGCGGTGACGGATGTGTTTGTTGGCGGAGACGCCGCCGCCGACGAGCACGGTGTGGACGCCGTATTCTTCGGCTGCACGCAGGGTCTTCCCTATGAGCACGTCGGCGGCGGCGTCTTCAAATTCGCGCGCGAGGTCCTTTTTCTGATCATTCGACAGCGTCCCGGTCGCTTCGACGAGTCGTTTGACGGCAGTTTTAAGTCCCGAAAATGAGAAATCATAGTCAGCACTCTCGATCATCGGCCGCGGCAGGCGAAATGTCGACGGTGACAAGTTTAACTTATCACCACGGTGATAAGTTAAACTTGTCACCGTTTTGCGCGCTTCTTCGGCGAGTCTGCTGATCTGCGGCCCGCCGGGGTAGGGGAGATTAAGTATTCGTGCGACTTTGTCAAACGCCTCGCCTACCGCGTCGTCGCGCGTCTGTCCGATACGCTCGTACTGCATCCATGCTCGTGAAAGCACGAGCTCGGTATGGCCGCCAGAGATGAGGAGTGAAAGGAGTGGGTAGCGTATAACATCGAACGTACAAGGACTTGACATCAATCCATATCCATTTTCTTTCTCACACGAAGCTGCTTCGTGTGAATTTTGCTTGATCAGGGATGCGAAGATGTGCCCCTCCATATGATTAACTGCGACGATGGGAATATTCCATACGATAGATAATGCGCGGGCGAAGTTGACTCCCACCCAGAGTGCGGGCTCAAGGCCTGGTCCGTGCGTAACGGCGATGGCGTCAATATCCGGCCTATCATGCGTTTCCAAAAAGACAGTGAGTTGTTCGAAAAGCTCCGGTTCTCTAGTCAAGATATTCTCAACTTCTAAATAAAAGGCGTCGCCTTTTAATAAAAGGCGTCGCCTTTTATTTTCGAGGGAGGGGAGGTCAGCTTGTGTGAGGGCTTGTGTGAGGAGTGGCACGAGATTTTTGGCATGCTCGCGCTTAGCGAGATTGGGGAAGACGCCGCCATAGGGGGCGTGGATTGCCACTTGTGAGTAGAGTGCGTTGCCGAGAACACGAAACTGGAACGCAGATAAAGGCGTCGCCTTTATGGGCATAAAGGCGTCGCCTTTATCTGTTGCGACATCTCCTGGTGCTTCAATGATGCAGACCGCCGTCTCGTCGCAAGATGTCTCTATGCCTAGAATGCGCATCTCTGATTTATAGCGTAAAATGGTGACTTATGGAACCGGATAGGAAAATGGCGAGTGCCTCAGCGGTCTTGCGCGTGTATTGGGCCCATATGGTGCGATACCCGTGGTGGTGTGCGTTGGCCATTGTCTGTACTGTCGGTATGCAGGCGGCCGAACTTGCCGGGCCGTGGTACCTGCGGCGATTCTTCAATATAATAGCCACCCGTACGCCTGAGGAAGCGATCGTCAATCAGCTCCTCATCACGGTTGCCATACTCGGTGTCATTTGGGTCGCACAGCTCGTAGCGACTCGTACGCAATATCGCGCGTTGATGTATGTGAACGTAGGCGTCATGAAAGACCTTTTCGGAACAGCGTTTGAATACCTCATCGGTCATTCGTACACCTTTTTCATTTCACGTTTCGCCGGATCATTGACGCATCGGGTGAGCAAATTCGCTCGCGCCTACGAGACGCTGACGGATTCGATCATTATGGAGTTTTTCCCGACGACCCTGTTTATCATCGGTGCCGTCGCTATTTTGTTTTCACGCAATCATACGCTTGGTATTGCGCTCGCAACGTGGTCGCTCGTTTTTATCGGCTTTCAGATATATGTCTCCAAACTCCGTCAGCCGAGTCGTGTGGCGGTCGCAGCGGCAGATACTAAAGTAACGGCTTCGCTCGCCGATGCGATCTCGAATCATGTGACGATTACTTTATTTTCGGGCGGCACATCAGAGCGCTCGCGATTTAGCATTGTTATAGGTAAATGGGCTGAAGCGCTTACGCATGTATGGACAGTCGATCATAGGATTTGGGCGGGTATCGGCGCTCTACAAATCACCCTGCAAGTAGGATTGCTCTATGGCGCAACGATATTTTGGAGCCGCGGACTGCTCACTATAGGCGATTTTGTGCTCATTCAATCGTATATTTTGATTACGTTTACGCGCTTGACGAGCATTAACCGCACACTACGCCGCTTTTATGATGCGCTTGCGGATGCGCAGGAATTCGTCGCTATTCTTGAAGAGCCGCATAGTGTGCAGGATGTGCCGGATGCTCCAGCCCTTGCAGTCGCACATGGCGCTGTCGATTTCAAAGACGTGTCGT
>VGJQ01000038.1 GCA_016867375.1 Candidatus Kaiserbacteria bacterium
CATTCCCGACAATACGTCATCATCCTCTTCTCGACGACGAGACGCTTCTCTTTCACGACGAGGATTCGGTCGCCGAGGAGAGTCATGCTGCCGATTCTGGCCATACCGACCCTCCCCACATTTCTCCCTCGGATATCTCTCCCGAGGAGAGGGGGTCGACACAATGACCGTCTCGTCTCCACGCAAAATGACGTAGAAAACGATCACCACAAAGACCACGAAAATGAAAAGGAGGAAGAATCCAAAGGCATGTCCGCCTTCCGGGCTCACTACTCCCTTTCTTTCCGTGACCATCTTTGACGTCGGTGCCAAGACAGGATTCGGCTCCGCTTTGTATTCGTCATGGATTTCACGATCAATCGCCTTGACGGTTGCAAGGATCGCGCTGCCAAATTTCGTCTCCTTGAGGAGCGCTTGTATCTCCTCTCCCTCAAGAATCTGATTCGCCCGCAGGTCCGGAAAAGCGCCCTGAAGGCCGTTGCCGACCGTAATGCGCATCTTACCTTCTCTTCTGGCGAATGTAACGAGGACACCGTTATTCTTGTCAGCCTTACCGAGTTTCCAGGTATTGAAAACCTCCCCGGCATATTCGGCAATACTGACATCCTTGCCGCCGATCGTTGGTACGACCAAAACAACAATTTGATTTGAGGTGAGTGCCTCCTGTTCCTTAAGGAACGCAGTGATCTCAGCTCTCTTCGCGGCGGAAATGATGTTTGTCTCATCATTGAACACGCCGGTGAGCTTGGGAACGTCTGTCGCGAGACAGGCGCCCCCGAGCACAAGCACGAAGAGAGACGACAGCAGTAAGCGTGCAAGTCGTCTCATTTTGATTCCTCCAGTTCGATGGAAATCAGAAATTCACCGCGGGCATATTCTGGGCATCAGCCGACGCCTGGAAAGACGCCAGATGCGGCATACCGACCACGAGAGTTGCCACGTTTGCCGGGAACGGATCACGCTTGTCGTTGTAAGCTTTCACCGCCGTATTGAATTCCTTACGTGCGAATTTGATACGGTTTTCCGTCTCCTCGAGAGTAACCCGAGCCTGATTGAATGCCTCGCTCTGTTTCAGATCAGGATATTTCTCCTGAATGGACAGGAGCTTACCGAGAGCGCCCGCGAGGGTGGCTTGGTTAGCGGCATATGCCTCCATCGCCTTTGGATCCTTGAGAGCCTCAGCCGTCAGCTGTATGCTCGTCGCCTTTGCGCGAGCCTCCGCCACCTGAGTAAATGTCTCTTTCTCTCCCTTAACTTGAGCAGAGACGGATTGGACTATTGCAGGGATCAGGTCAGCGCGGCGCTGATACTGAAACTGCATTTCGCCGACCGTCTGCTCGACCTTGTTCCGAAGGGGAATCATATTGTTGTAGGTTGGAGCGATCCACACCAGACCAACAATAGCGACCAAAAGGGCGCCGATAAGCCACTTTTTCATGTCTAACCTCTACATTGTGAAGGAGCACGCCCGACGGGCGTATGTAACTCCGGTGCGACAATAACACACATTTCCCTCATTTGCAAGTTCTACTCCTCCCCCGCAAGCGATGGCTTTTCGATGAGTACCTGCTCAAAATCCGGCGAGGCGCCCGTGATCTTGGTGACATCTTTTTCCACCTTACCAAGCTCTTTGTAGCCGGCATTGTAGTGATTGACGGTGGTCGAGAGCGAGGCCCCGAGCTTCTTGTAGTAGTCTTCGTACGCCTTGAGATGGCGGCCGAGCGCTTCGACATTTTTGGCGATGTCCTTCGCAGTCTCTTCTATCTTGAAAGCCTTGAAGCCATAGAGGACCGACTGCAGATACGCGGCAAAGGTCGTCGGCGACACGATGATGACTTTCTTTTCATTGTACGCGTAGTCGATGAGATTGCGCGTGTTGACCTTGACCGCACCCACTTCATTGACGAGCAGATCGTAGTAGATACCCTCGGCCGGGATGTACATAAAGGCAAACGGCAGCGTGCCGTCTTTAGGGCGCACATACTTGGCCGTCTCGTCGATACGGAGCTTGAGGTCATTTTTGAAATCCTTTTCGAGATCAGTGCGGCGGGCATCGTCTGTCTCATTGACCAGGCGATTGTAATTGTCGAGGGAAAATTTGGCGTCGATCGGGATGATCCCCTCTTTGGTAAATATCGCCGCGTCGACCACTTCGCCGCCGGGGAATTGGTACTGCATCTTGTAGTCGCTCGGCGAGAGCACATTGGAGAGTGTGAGCTCGAGCACGCGCTCGCCGAGATTGCCGCGCTGCTTTTGGTGCTTGAGGACCTTCTCCAGATTCTGGAGCTGCTCGGCGATGGTGAAGACCTGTCGCGTCGAGGCATTGGTCTCGGCCACACCCTTGGCTACTTCGGTGAGCTGCTTGTGCACCAAGTCGCGGATGCCGACAGCGAGACGCTGGCTATCCTCAAACTGCGCACGCATATTTTCAAACATCCGATCCGTACCCTCGCCCAAGCGCTCCTCCATCGCCCGCTCCATCTGCCGCATCTGCTGCTGGAGCATGAGCATCTGGCCGTCATCACGCTTCTCCGATCGCTTGCCGAAGGCGAGGTAGGCGATCACGACGAGATTGAGCACGAGGAGAACGATGATCAGGATTTCCATGGGTGGATTATCGCATCTTTGTCGATACATTGACAAATATCAATGAATAATTTAAAAATTGAATAGATCAAACACAGGAGGTACGCAGAAATGGGTAACATAGCTGGAAAAAGCCCGGATACCTCGGCACAAAATATGCATGACGATTCTGACGATCATATCTACTCGTCATTGAATCGTGTGGATGAGGTAGGCTTGTCCGACGATGACTTCACACACGTGGAAAACTGTCCCATGTGTTATGCGATGCTTGCCGCAAGCGGCTACCGTCCGGAGGAACTTCACCAGAAATGGCTGCACGACGCGCCAGAACGTGAGGCAAAAGACCGATTCCATGAAGCGTGCGAGGCATGGTACAAAACGTGGCGCGGGTGGATGTATATGCTATTCGGCGGTCCGTTCTGGTCTCGACGCGCGAAGTGGCTGGGCATTCCCCAATGGAAAGACTATTGGCCGCCTGCGGAAAAAAATAATACATAGGGCAGCCCTATGTACTCGGCGCGAGGATTTCATCCTCGCGCTTTTCTTTATGGAAACTATGCGCTCATTACCTGCGACATGGAGGGGTCAGACCCCGCACAAACGACAGTCGCGTGTTCTAAAATATGCCTCCCACTCAAAGAGCCGCGCTCTCACAGCCCCGCTCTTTTTCTTTGCAAATCTTTTATCTCTGCTGCCCCATAGCATGCCGGTGCAGGATTGAATTGATCAGGGTCTGGTATGGGATGCCTGTGCGGATCGATTCGGCGCGCAGGCGGGCGAGGTCGGCAGCATTCACGCGGATGCTGATCTGCTTGGTGGCGGTGCGCGTCTCTCGTGCCGCTGCCGCAAGCTCTCGCCGCACGCGTTTGAAATTGGGAACAGTCTTTGTCTCACCGTGCTCCATAGCACCAATGAGCTCATCCCAATATTCCTTGGTGTCGAATCCCCTTTCGGTATCCTGCTGTTGTCTTTTGTTCATATAAATCTTTCAGCTATCCGCTAAATATTTCTTATTCAATTGTCTGCTTTTGTAAACCGTCTTGAGAAAGATCTTTACTTCGTCAAAGACGAAAGGGACAGCGCACACATATTCCTCGACGAGCACCACGGCGACCCACTGATGAGGATATCGCGCACGGTTGGGATGTGGAAAAACGTCGAAGATTCTCTCTGTGTCCTCAAGTGCATCCGCAATCTCCTCGAAAGAAATGTCTCGCTCTTTCTTTAGCCATACGTTCTTTGCTTCGTCCCACTCGATTCTTTTTCCCCCAAACGATGGCATATTTCTATGGTAACAAATGATATTTCATTGTCAATATACTGTATATACAACCATCTGCCGCATCTGCACGAGTTCTATTCCAAGGCAGCTTGCGAGGACGCCGGGCTTGCAGCCAAAAAAGCGTTCGAGGATACAGGGAAAGCGACTTTGGTCGCATGGAAATGCGTACCTAAAGGAGGATAAATAAGGTGGGGGTGGACAGGCACATATATTTCCACAAACGCGTGGTGCATGTGCCTCCCACTCAAAGAGCCGCGCTCTCGTAGCCGGCTCTTTTTTCTTTGCCGGGTTTTTGCGTGGATATGGTATAATGACACTATGTCAATCGCAGAAATCAAAGAACATGCGGCACGGGTATTGCGCGGACACGATGTCTCCGAAGCATACCTGTTTGGCTCGACAGTACGCGGTGAGGATGCGCCGGATAGCGATGTGGATATTCTTGTACGCTTTAAGCGACTCGGCGGGCTCTTTGAGTACATGCGCATCAAACTCGAACTTGAGGAAGCGCTTGGCGGCCGGCGCGTTGATCTCGTACAAATGGAGGCAGTGAATCCTTTACTGCGACCGTTTATCGAGAAAGAGCAAGTGCGTATCGTATAATTATGCAAAAAGATCTGCGCATCCCGCTCGGCGACATCATTGAATCATGTGATCGCATCATGGCGAATGTCAACAGTGTCGCTATCGAGGCGTTCCGAGACGATGTGAACATGCAAGACGCGGTGATCCGCCGCTTCGAGATCATCGGCGAAGCGACAAAGAAGATCCCGGAAGACATCCGTTCGCGGTATCCAGACGTCCCGTGGAAAGAAGCGACCGGCTTCAGAGATGTGCTCATCCACGACTACCCCAATGTCGTTATCGACGAAGTCTACTTCACCGGCAAAAATCAGTTGCCGGATTTTTGCGAACAGATCAAGCGTATTTTAGATGATATTGCGAATCAAGAATGAGCACACTCCATCTGCCTCATCTGCTGCTGGAGTATGAGGAGCTGGCCGTCGTCGCGCACCCCAGACTTTCTAGCGAATGCAAGGTACGCGATCGCGATGAGATTGGGCACCAGGAGAACGATAATCAGGATTTCCATGGGGTGATTATCGCACTTGGCACGTGTGAGTTTACAAACATCAATCTACATACTAACATTGTGCTGGCGATCAAATATGACCGATCTGCCGAAGATGGAGGAACCTATGACGTACGTTCTCATTCTCCTCGTAACGATATACCTCGGTACAGCTGGCGGCCCTGCCATGCACGAGTTCTATTCCAAGGCAGCTTGCGAGGACGCCGGGCTTGCAGCCAAAAAAGCGTTCGAGGATACAGGGAAAGCGACTTTGGTCGCATGGAAATGCGTACCTAAAGGAGGATAAATAAGGT
>VGJQ01000039.1 GCA_016867375.1 Candidatus Kaiserbacteria bacterium
AGCTCAAGAAGTATTGCCGCTGGTGCAAGGCCCATACAAAGCACAAGGAGCTCAAGAAATAACCACTAGCCACTAGTGTTTAGGGTTTAGGGAATAGCAAAGAAGGCTAAATTGATTTACTATTGGCTAGTCACTAATCACTAGTGGCTAACATGGGCCTATAGTTCAGTGGTAGAATAGCGGTCTCCAAAACCGTTGACCGAGGTTCGAATCCTCGTGGGCCCGCAGATTGAATGCACTAAAGTCGAAAAGAAAAATCCCGGGCCATGATGGTCCGGGATCCTTTTCATTTATTGACAAAGACGATCCAAAGCAGGATCGTACCCACGCCCGCAAAGATGGCGGCGCCGATGAGCTGCTTCCAGTCGATTCCTTTGAGCATTTTCTTCTCCCTTACCAGACCTCATTATGAAGTCTGATGAGGTGGCGTCAATGGGATCCGCTCCATAAGCAGGAAGAGCTTGCAGATCAATTCTGCGAAGACTCCGCGGACATGAGTAAGCTTCTGTGATGAATACTGGCGCATGTCCCATCGACGCACGATTCCCTGCCAACCTTTCAGCTCGTCGGGGTTCATCCAGAAGAGATCATTGAGGATGCGCTCGGCCTGATCTTTTGAGTGGACGATCACCGCGTGGTGGTCGGTGTCGGTCTCATACCAGGTGAGCATTCCTTCCTCATACCCATCTTTTTGGCCAGGTCCCCAGAAGCCGAATATACAGGATTTTTGCGGGACATGAGTGACCTGATCGAGGCTGTCGTGGAATTGGACCAGAAATCCGGTGAGCATGAATGCCATCACTCCCTTGAATATAAGGACCGGCATTTCATCCGACGTGTCTTCGAGGTCTTTCAGTATGTCGTGGAAAGACTCCATCTCTTCTTTATTTGAGAGTGTCTTGAGATGTTTCTGTGCCTCTTTTTTGTCGGTAAAGAGCCAGAGCGTGCATTGCTCTTTCTCATGATTCCACTGCGCATGGGCGATCATCGGGGCAGAGAGGGATTTTGGGAGTGAAAGGGTGCACCAAGGCATGAGAGTCTCCCCATTTTGCGTTTCGATTCTTCTCTTCAGAGGATAGCACTACGGTAGCCCTTAGGACAGCCAGCGGCGAATTGCTGCTATCGGCGTATTGGCCCGTGGCGATGATATCCATCTGATATCTGTATTGCGCTTCCAGTAAGTGAGCTGCTTTTTGGCATAGCGGCGGATGTCGCGGGCGAGTTCTTCTTCCATCTGTGTACGGGTAATCGTGCCCTGCAAGAACCGTGCGAGTGAGCGGTATTCGAGGCCGAGGGCCTCCATACGCTTATAGGAGAGTCCTGTGGCATGGAGGCGCCTGGCTTCGGCGATCATGCCGCGCTTGAGCCGTGCGGCGAGGCGTGCGCGGATCTTTTGTTCAAGGGCCTCAAATGGGGGATTGATACCGAGCCAGAGGGCGTTGTATTCGTTGTGGAGGTCTGACCTCCACGTGGAGGTCAGACCTCCACAACCGTGTACGGTGGCGACCTCGAGCGCACGGATGAGGCGGACTTTATTACCGCGTTCGCTCGGGGTGTCCATGGATGCGGCACGGACGGGATCTTTTCTCTTGAGAAGGGTATACAGCTGTGCGGGGGTTTTCTCTGCGAGGCGCTTGCGTAGCGTTGGGTTTGGCGGGACATCGGGCAGTGTCATGCGGCCGACGAGCGCGTCGATGTAGAATCCGGTACCTCCGGCGATGATGGGGAGCTTGCCACGCTTGCTGATATCGGCGATCGCTCGCTGTGCGTGCCGCACGAAATCATCGGCGCTAAAGACTTTTTTCGGTGAGGAGACATCGAGGAGGTGGTGACGGATGCCCTGCATTTCACGCTTGGTGGCTTTGCCGGTCCCGATATCGAGACCGCGGTAGACCTGGCGCGAATCGGCGGAGATCACCTCGCCATTGAGTGTCTTGGCGAGTTCGACGGCGAGCCTGGTCTTACCCGAAGCAGTCGGCCCGACGATGATAAGTATCTTTTGCTCTTTTGATGAAGTCATGGTATGGTCTGCGCAGTTCACAGTTAATGTAGCACAAAATGGAGAGAAGCCATGATGAGCATCGATGACGGCGTGGCGCAGCATCCTACTCTGGCTAATATTGAGGCTCTTCGCCGAGAAAACGCCCAATTGAGGGAAGAAATCAAAAAGCTTGCCGAATCAGGCGAAAAAAATCCTCCCTCCGAGCAATCTCTTGAAGACCGCCTTAAGGGCCTTGAAGACCGCCTTAAAAAGCTGGAGGCCAATTTCCAAAGATCTCAAGAGGACTTTCCGCGTCATCGTCACCAGTGCGCGGGTTCTGGCCGCACCGACGGCGTGTGCTGATACCGCTCTCAACCACCCCTCACGGGGTGGTTTTCAATCTACCCGTCACATTATTGTCTGATGAAATCTTTTTGCTATACTGCGAGCAGAACTTTCCGTGCAAGGAGTCACTCGAAATGACCGCGTATCGGACACCCTCACTACTCTTTAAAGAGCAACCCCACATACAAGCAGCAAAGCCCGGCATCCACCGGGATCTTAAAGGTTTGTGGGTGGTGGCACAGGCGGCAACGTCGCGTTGGAGGCCTTTCAAGACCTTTTATCTGCATACGGATGGGCTCTGGCGCACTTCTGCTTGGGCACATGAACGGATGAACGGCTACTTCGAAAGCGCAGAAAAGGCGCGCGAAGCGCGTGACAAAATCTCTTCGGAGATACGCCTGTATGAATAGGCGATCATCATACTCGGCTTGCAGTGAGCCGAGTATTTTTTTGAGCACCCAGTGTCGCAAAACTTTCTGTGCCGGGAGGGAGAATCGAACTCCCACATCTTGCGATACACGATTTTGAGTCGTGCGCGTCTACCAATTCCGCCATCCCGGCTTTCTCAAAGAGTGTAGCGGATGATATACTTATGTGCAATGAGCAGTTATCAAGGAGATTCTATTTTTTGGGTCGAGGTGGAGCGGATCAAACCGAATCCGTATCAGCCGCGCCGTACTTTTGAAGAGGCGGCGCTCACTTCGCTTGCCGAATCCATCCGTCAGTATGGTGTGCTTCAGCCTCTCACGGTCACGCGCAAAGAGATCGAGCGACCGGGCGAAGGCATCTTCGTCGAATACGAGTTGGTGGCTGGCGAGCGGCGTCTGCGTGCATCCAAGCTTGCAGGTGTGCAGCAAGTGCCGGTGGTGATCCGCACCTCCGAAGACTCTGATCGCATGAAGCTCGAGCTCGCGATCATCGAAAATCTCCAACGTGAGGATCTCAATGCCGTCGATCGTGCTGAAGCATTTAGTCGCTTGGTCAACGAATTTGGCCTCAAACACGGTGACGTCGGTGCACGTGTCGGTAAGAGCCGTGAATACGTCTCCAATACGCTGCGCATCCTCGGCTTGCCTGAGATGATGCGCGAGGCCTTGCGCGCGGGCGATATCTCCGAGGGCCACACTCGCCCGCTTCTCATGCTCTCCGACAAGCCTGAAGAGCAGCAGACTCTTTTTAAAGACATCACCACGCGCCGGGTCAACGTGCGCGATGCCGAGCTCCTCGCGCGCCGCGTAGCCACAGACCGCGCACGCAGCAAAGCACATCTGGCACCCGATGTGGTCGCGCTCGAAAAGGAATTGAGCGAGCGGCTCGGTACGCGCGTACGTATCGAGAAGAATGAGGCTGGTGGCAAAGTGACGATCGACTTTTTCTCGCCCGATGATCTCACTGCGCTCGTCACCGCACTCGCCAATCCTCCCGCGCTTGCCGGCGCATCGGATGGTACTGAGGCTATCGTGGCAGAAGCGCTCGCAAGTGTGCCCGAAGAAATACGCCAAAAAGACCCCGACGAGGGTCTCTACTCGATCAGCAATTTTACGGTGTAGGACCTTTCAGTATTGCCACGCCGATGGCCGGTCTTGCGACTCATGGAATACGCGCAAAATCTCTACACGATCGTCAATGACGCGATAGGGGAGCAGATAGGGTAGGTGCGGCACATGTAATTCATGCACGCCATCCGTGCTTTCGGATGGACGACCGAGATATGGGTTGTCGCTCAGGAGTGATGCACTATGCACGATGGTGCGCATGATGTGACGTGAAATGTCCGCGTCGGCAGCTTGTCGATAGTACTCAGCGATCGATACGAGATCGCGCTGTGCAAAAACGAGCCAAACAATCCTCATGAGGCGCGACGTTTTTTGAGAAACACGTCAGGTTTTAAAGGCGCTGCCTTCTTTCGCTCGGGCGAGTCAGCCCATGCGAGCATCGCTTCGTGCGAGATAAAAGCGCCCTTGTCGGCTTCCTGTATTGCTGTATGCAGTTCATGCGCTTTCCATGCGTTCTTCCTCACGTATTCTGTGAGCGCCTCTGTGGCGAGGTACGCTTTTGATCTTCGTGTGGCATGGCTCAACGAATCGAGTTGGTGTTTGAGCTGATCAGGCACGCGAACAGAAATGACCACTGATGTAGACATATGTAGCAAGTGTATACAAATGATTCAGAAAAATCAATTGACAAAACAGTACTAGAAATGGTGTATACATTTCTAAATTAGTTCCTTGGAGAGTCAGACTCTCCAGAGTCAGACTTTCTAGCTTCTTATCGCTTCTTGGCCTCTGCTGCTGTGAGGGCGGCGCGGATGTGCTTTTTGGCCATGTTGGTCTTGGCGATATCGAGCCATTTGCGTGAGGGTTTGGCCGATGGCTTGGTGATGATCTCTACCACGTCGCCGTTTTTGAGCGCTGTGGCGATGGCGACCATC
>VGJQ01000040.1 GCA_016867375.1 Candidatus Kaiserbacteria bacterium
ACGAGGACTGGGCCAACGGATTATTGATCGGGGCGACCGGTTGTATGAGCTGCGGGAGGAATGATGCGGGAGTGCCCGAAAGTGAGGCGATGGTCTTGCCCGCAAACGGATTTTGGATATCGGCGAGTAAGGCAGGACGGCGAGGCGGAAACGGAGCTTTGGTATACACCGGGGCAGGCTCAGGCGAAATCGATCGCGTCACCGGTGTAGCGCCCGGCGCATTGGCGAGTGTCAGATGTCGGAAGGATCCACTATCAAGAATCGCTACTGGGTCGTCAAATGTCTGCGTCATTCCCCCAGACAATCCCGTAAACGCATCGGGAGAAATGGCCGCACCCGAATCTGCGAATGCAAGCGCGGCATCAGGCTGCTTGAGTTCAGGTGGACGCACTGGAGGTCTTGGTACGGATGGTTCAATGAATGCCACTTGAGCGGTGAGTCCCCAGTTTTCTTTTGCTGTGGCAAGTGTGCGGGTATAAGCGATCCGTGGCTCCCCGTGTCGACCTGTATATTCCATACTCTTCGTGGGTGCCACATGCGGCGCATCACGATTGCCATACGGCCTGCCGATGCCGTATTCCAATCCGTGTGTATCCACCCAATGCCAGACATCGACATTGGACGTACCATTGATACCGACGATATCTGCAGCGAGTCCGTGGCCATACCCGCCATGTGCACTTCCACCATGCCAGGTTACGGTGGGGTTGGCGTGAATACCACGCTTATCAACCGCTGCCTGACGATCATCGCTACGGAATCCAGATGTGATACCCACGTGGAGTCCCGCTTCCTCCATAGCCATAAACATATTGAAGAGACTTATGCGGAAGTCCGAATCCATACCGCCGATGACATATTCCTGAAGGCTCATGCCAGCGCGCTGCGCCGCTTCAGCATCTTTGTGCGCAAAATTGCCAAATCTATCCACTTTCTCCGTACTCGCATAATGATTGAAGAGGATTTCAGTGATGAGCTGCGGCGTGACCGTCTCGCCCGGTGCAACAGTCATTTGTGCCCGCGGATTGATCAGCTTCGCACCCTCGGCAAGATGTCGTGCATAGTCGGAAAAGGTGCGACCAATTGTCACTGCCGTATCCAAAGGATGCAAAATCGTATTCCTAAATGCCTCTTCGACGCGCGCTCCGCCTCTTTGAGCACTCGCAAATGCGTCCTGGAGATCGCGGAATGGCGCCGCGACACCGGGTGTGGCAGGACGCGTGATGGTGAGCCCCGCAATCTTGGACATATTTGCACGCTCCGCCTCTTCGAGACTCGCTCCTGGATGCGTATTGAGATAGTCCACCACCGCACTCGCCGCCCGCGCACCGTCTTTGAAATCTGCCGAGGCAAGATTCGCATAATTGGCGATCGGCTCCAGTGTCCCTGGCGTCGTACCGCGCACACCGAGCTTCTGAGCAAATCCGACCATCATGTCGGCATACTTCACACCGCCACCAGTGTCTGCGACGTATGCGTATCGCGAAGCGCCGGTATTAAGCGTGACTTTGACGACTGTACCGAGCGGATAGAGCGGTGTGGCAATCGTATCGGAGAAGATATTCGTACGTTCACCGTTTGCAGTATGGCGACCGTCTCCTTGAATATTGATGCCGCCCTTACGCGGATCATACACCGTGAGATCGACATTTGTGGGAGTAGAGACGAGGCATGCCCCATCAAGACACTGATTGATTCGTAGCTGGTCCTTCGCCGCCGCAGACTGCACGAATGACCATCCGGTGGGATCAGTCACCTTTTCAAACCATGAGCGCCGCGAAGTCTGCAAAGAAGCCTGGGGTCCTGGCTGTGCGGGGGTCGATCTAGTGGACGGTGCTGTCTGTCCTGTCGTCAAAGCGGGAGAAACTGCGTCACTCGGCAAGCGATACGTCCCATCCGCTGCTTTGTAGTATCCGTTTGCATGCATGAGTTCTTCGGTTGCGCGGCGACGCGATGCGCCTGCATCAGCATACTTAAACTGCGATGGCGTGGACCTATCAGACGCAATCGGCTGCAGCGGAATGGCGGAGTTGGGTGGCGCTGTGTGTAGGATAGCAGAATCAAGCTTTCCACTCGGAGAATTGCGACTCGCCTCCGCTACTCTGTCATACATTTTTCCATCTTTCCCCACATACAATCCGTGTGCTTGGTAAATACCATTTGCCAGGACGCGGTCTACTCCCGTGTATTGCGGATCGATAGCTTTGATAGTGGCGACTGACTGTGGCAAGACTTTTGCCGGCTGCGGCATCGCCCATGCACCATTGGCATCCTTCACAAACGGAAAGACCTCACCACGCGGTGTCCTCAACTCGCTACCTACACGCGTTTCTGTGCCACCCCTTACGGTAGTGCGTAGCGCGCTTTGTTCTGCAGCGCTCAATGTGTGTACCTGCGCGGCAGTCGACAATTTGGGCCATTCCGCCAAAGCGGGGGAGCCTTGCAATAGCTGCGCCACGGCGCCACCCGCCTGTGTCAAACTTTGACGATTGAGATTGAGCTTACCGGGAAGCATGCTTTCCACATTGCTTCTCGCCAGAGCCATAGTCACAGGACGCAGCTCAGTGCTCAGTACACCTGGTGAGACGACTGGCCGCTCTAGAGCGATCGATGACGTGTACGTACTGTTGATCTTGGCAAGCGATGCATCCGATGCCGGTATCTCGAAATACCCCGCGCGATTGATCGACGGCTTTGCTACGACCGTACCATCACTGCTGCGAATGATGATGTTGTCGACAGAATCAAACGGCCGCACGCGATCGAGCCCAGCTGCCTTGAGCTGTTGATCCGCGTCCCATACCCTTGCACTGTAAGCTTCGATGTCTCGTCTCGGCACATCATTTCTAAATAAGCCTTTGTCGAAATAGGATTCGGTAAGCTTGTTGACTCTCTCTATCGCCCCACGCTCCGCCGCGTTGATCGGTGTGGGCGCACGAGCGGTACCACCTCCATCCGCCGCCGCACTACGACCTTCCATTTCAAGTGCCGGCCCGGTATTTCGCCCCGGGATTCCTTCGGGGACGAATGGTCTACTCGTTTGCTCTGCATCGAATGCGATGTCTGCCTGAGTCCGTCCGAGCGCCGTTCTGAGTTCTTGATTTCTTTGCACCAGCGATGCATCCCATTGCTTGATAGTCGATGCATAATCCTCAGGACTCAAAGTCTTTTGTAACGATGACCAATAATCCATCGAGGCATCATACGTATCGCGCAGGAGTGGCTTCAGTTCTCTGTCGACAAACGCAATGCGTTCGGCGTCCGTTCGTGGCGCTTTTGTGCTCCATAACGCGTCTGCTTTTTCGACCGCAGATGCATACCTTGCTTGTAAATCTGCGACAGTACGCCTACCGAGCGTTTCCTCCAATTGATTCAATACTATTTTGGCATTATCTAATGCTCCCGTGACATTCGTGGCACGAAGATCATGTTGCTCAAGTGCTCTAAACGCCTGCGGATTCCTCGTCTCCAGATCAGCGCGCCAGGCGACACGTTCAGCTTCCGTGGAGAAACCAGTTTCAATACGCGGACGTTCCGTATATGACGCCACACGTGAAAGTGGGTTCGCGACAGACTGCGGCAAACTCATAGTTTCGGGAATCCTGCGCACATCTGCTGCAAGTGGTGTCTTGTAGCTGATGATTTCTTTCCCCATATATGGACGCAATACACCCTGCGCCGACAACGAAGGATCAAACACTGGCTTACCAAAACCAATCGCACCGGTTGTGGGGCGAAGCGTCGCTATCTCATCGAGTGACATTCCTGCGCGCGAAAGCATCTCTGTGGTGAAATTGTTGCAATTTCCCGCACATTTTATGGGAGAGGCATTACTACCCAGAATCCGGTATTGCGATACGGTGTCGGGTAATTCATTGAATGAACGCACGATACGCTGTGCAAACTGCTCCGTCGTGACACCAGCTGGCACACGCACCTCGACAAGCGTCGCCTTACCGCTCGCAATCGCTCTGATATCTCCTGCCAAGTTAGGGGACTTCACGAGGTAATTAACCTCTCTGGAGAAGATATTTAGTGGATTTTTATTAAATGCCGCATCGGCAGAGAGGGTGAATGGTTTTGTCGTATCGACCCCAGCGATTTTAGGCAAGGTGATAGCAGGTCCACCACCAGGCTTCACACCCGGATCTATGACGATCCCTGTGTGATCGCCGCCGAGATAACAGACGTCGCACTTCTTGGAATACACCGACACTGAGGGCTCACGAGATTCATATCTGAATAACTGCTCGGGAGTCGGATACTTGGTGGCAGCAGACGCGGGCGCCGCTCCTCCACCCGACACGCCCGTACGCTCTCCGAAAGGCAGATCGCGTACTGCCCCAGACGGGGTAAAAGGCTTGCCTGATGGGAATTGCACGACATTGCCCGATTGAGCAGCCTGCCGCGCGGCTTGCTGCTCATAAAAGAGCTGCACATCGGATTTTACTGGTGGGACATAGG
>VGJQ01000041.1 GCA_016867375.1 Candidatus Kaiserbacteria bacterium
GCGGATGTGCTTTTTGGCCATGTTGGTCTTGGCGATATCGAGCCATTTGCGTGAGGGTTTGGCCGATGGCTTGGTGATGATCTCTACCACGTCGCCGTTTTTGAGCGCTGTGGCGATGGCGACCATCTTGCCGTTGACGCGCGCACCCGCCATCGTGTCGCCGAGCTCGGAATGAACCGCGTAGGCAAAGTCGATTGGGGTGGCGGCGATGGGCATGTCGATGGCGTCATTTTCTGGAGTAAATACAAAGATGCGATGACTGAAAAAATCTGATTTGAGGGTATCGAGATATTGCTCGGAGCCACCGCTTCCCGGCTCAGCATGTGCGAGCTGATGCAGCCAGTCGGGTACGATCTTCTCTGTGTCGCCGCGCGGCGCTTTCAACGACCCTTGCTGTTCTTTGTGAAGGATGGGGAAAAATTGACGGATCCACTCAAGTCCGACGCGCTTGCCTCCGGGGGCATTCTGGAGCTGCTTTTCTTTGTATGAGAGATGGCTTGCGATGCCGTAGAGTGCCTCCTGATGCATGGCTTCGGTGCGCAACTGGATCTCCAAGGCGCCGCCATCGCCGGTGTAGATGGTCGTATGGATGGACTGATAGCCGTTGGGCTTTGGGTTGGCAATGTAGTCTTTGATTTTCCCAGGCACGGGTCGCCAATGGCCATGGATGATGCCGAGCGCCGTGTAGCAATCGGCCATAGAGGGAAAGATGATGCGCAGTGCGAGGATGTCGTAGATCTTGTCGATGTCCCATGACTTGCGCTCAAGCTTGCGAAAGAGGCTGTAGACGCCTTTGACGCGCGCCTCGGCGCGGAAATTGCGTACTCCGGCATCGGCGAGTTCGCGCTTGAGGTCTTTTTCGGTTTTTTCGAGGCGTTTTTCGTTTTCGCGTCGGCGCTCTTTGATGAGCTCGCGCGTCTTTTCGTATTCTTTAGGCATGGCGTATGGGAATGCGGCGTCTTCGAGGTCCTGCTTGAGGACGCTCATACCGAGTCGGTCTGCGATGGGGGCGTAGATTTCGAGCGTCTCAAGCGCGATGCGGGTGCGCTTTTCGACGACGGGTACGTGCTCAAGTGTGCGCGCATTGTGGAGGCGATCGAAGAGTTTGATGATGAGGACGCGGATGTCTTTGGCGGTGGCGGCGAAGAGTTTGCGGAGCGATTCGGTATGGCGTTCGGCTCCGTGGTAGCGGAGGTTCCCGAGCTTGGTCACACCCTCGACCAGTGCGAGGACTTCGGCACCAAATTGCTCTTTGATCGCATCGCGCTTGATGCCGGCATCCTCGATCGTGTCGTGGAGCAAGCCTGCGGCGACCACAGCACCGCCCATGTGCGCGGAGGCGAGCATATAGCCGACTTCAGCGGGGTGGGTGAAGTATGCATCGCCGGAGTAGCGTTTTTGGTCGCCATGGGCCTCGCGTGCGCATTCGTATGCACGACTGACCAGATCAGTGTTCCGCTGGTCTTTACTGGCCATTGCATCGAGTATTTCCTTGAGACTGCGCTGTTTTGCGGGGTTCATAGCTATAGAATATAACAAAAACGGGTAGGGGGATATGCACATCCCACGCTGCCGAGGGTATTGGGGCGTGTCATAATGATGGAGGGAGCTTGGTCTGCTTGGCCTATACATACAGCAGGCCTGCCTTGTCGAAAGATGATTGTCTTCTGTAGGCATGGTCGATCTCCCTTATTTACACTTTTTACTGAGTATTTCTATGAAAATGGTACACATGGTCGCGTTTGTGCTCGCAATGGTCGGCGCCCTCAATTGGGGTCTCGTCGGTGTGGGCATGTTTGCCGGAGGCAATTGGAATCTCGTCTATTTGATCCTCGGCTCATGGCCGATCGTCGAATCGATCGTGTATGTCCTCGTCGGTCTCTCGGCAGTGTGGCTCGTCATCCAACACAAGGGCGACTGTAAGTCTTGCGTCGCTTCAACGATGTAATAATCGTCTGGTGTGGTATGTGGCAAAATCCCCGCGGAAGCGGGGATTTTGCTTAGGTTCCCGAATATTCTCCTTTCGGGGTCGGGATTTTTCTGCTGAAAAATCCCTCGGCTTCGCTCCGTCGAGCTGCAGAGACCCCGAAAGGGGAATATTCGGGAACCCCGACAAAGCAGCGCCGCCCTTTCGGGCGGCGCTAAAATCTCAGTCCCGTCTTACGACAGGGCCAAGAAAGGATCAGTGCCAGACAGTAAGATAGCATAAGGTGTGTGGATAGTTATCCACAATCGAGAGTACAAAAGAAAATCGCCACTAAGTCGAGTGATACCATCCTCAACTAAGGTCCCATTCATAAATAACTGCAACAAAAAATGAACGGGCCCATAAGTGTAGTCCACAAATAACGAGTACGTGATTTGTGGACGAGCCCTTACCAATGGCGTCTTTGCGAGCGAAGCGAAGCAATCTAGGGTGAGTGGTGGCACTCTGGATTGCTTCGGCCAAAGGCCTCGCAAAGACGAAATTTCCCCATTGACGAATAGTTAGTGAGAGATGGTGTGAGTCAAAAGGCGTCAAAAGGCGTCGCCTTTTGACGCCTTATCCATTTTGTGCGGATTGTGCATGGGGCACGTCTTGCTTGAGCATCTTTCCGGGATGGTCTTTGTCCCAAGCATCATGAGCGAGCCGCAGAGTGTGCAGATGTTGCCGGTGGGACGGGCTTTGATGGCGAGTTTGCAGTCGGGGTAATTGGAGCATGAGAAGAATGGTCCGAAGCGGCCACGGCGCTCGACCATCTCGCCATTTTTGCGTCCTTCCGCTACACAGATCGGGCAGGCGACACCGGTCTTGGCACGGGCCTCCTCTTCGGGGTCTTTCTTGACGAATTTGCACTTGGGGTAATTGGAGCATGCGATGAAGGTGCCAAAACGGCCCTCGCGGATATGGAGCTTGCCGTCTTTGCATTGCGGACATGCTTCGCCGATATCTTTAGGTGCCTCGATGATCGAGCCGTCTTCCTTGCGCGCGCCGAGGCAGTCGGGGAATCGCGCGCAGCTCATGAAGCGGCCGGTCTTGGAGAGCTTGTACACCATGGGGCCATCGCAGAGCGGGCAGGGGAATTCTTGGGGTGCGTCGCCCATGTTGGTGATCTTTTCTATTTTTGCCTTGCTTTTGATCGCTTTGACGAAGGGTTTGTAGAAATCGGCGAGCGTCTTTTCATAGGTGCGCTTGCCCTCGGCGATCTCGTCGAGCTCGTTTTCCATTTCAGCGGTGAAAGTGTCGCTGATGTACTCGCCAAAATTGTTCTCGATAAAGGTGGAGACGACATCACCGGTCGGCGTGGGGATAAGTGTGCGCCCCTGCTTTTCCACGTAGCCGCGGTCGTCGATCGTCTTGATGATCGAAGCATAGGTGGATGGGCGGCCGATGCCGCGCTTCTCGAGCTCTTTGACGAGCCCTGCTTCGCTGTAGCGGGCGGGCGGCTGCGTCTCCTTGCCTTCGCTCTCTGCGGCGACGAGCGTGAGAGGCTCGTTGACCATGACGCGCGGAAGCTCGACGTCTTCGCCGCGTGCTGCGGTGTCGGCCTTAAGCCATCCGTCGAAGAGTACGCGCGAGCCCGTCGCCGTGAAATCGGGGATGTCGCCGCTTTCGATAGTGGTCATGAGCTTGGTGCGCGCGAGCTTGGCGTCGGCCATTTGGCTCGCGAGCGCGCGGGCACGGATGAGTGCGTAGAGTTTCTTCTGCTCCTCGTTGTGGCCAAGATTGCGCTTGGTGGGGTCGGTCGGGCGGATAGCTTCGTGTGCTTCTTGGGCACCCTTGGCCTTCGTCTTGAATACGCGAGGCTGTGCGTAATTCTCGCCGTACTCTATCCGGACGCGCGCGAGGATCGCTGCCTGCGCATCCTTGGCGAGATTGGTCGAGTCGGTGCGCATATAGGTGATGTAGCCTGCTTCGTAGAGCTTTTGGGCAATGCGCATGGTGCGCGACGGCGAAAAGCCGAGGCGTGTCGAAGCGACCTGCTGCAAGGTGGATGTGGAAAACGGTGCTCGGGGCGCCCGCGACGCTTCGGATTCCTCGACCCCCTTTACGATCCAGGAACCAGCCAGTGCCCTTTTGACGATTGCATCAGCATCCGCTTGTGACTTGGGTTCCTCTACGCAGGTGGCAGTAAACTGCTCACTTTTCTTCACACTCTTTCCGCCGGAGGCGGATCCACCTTTGGTGGATAGGTCGGCGGTGACAACCCAGTATTGCTCGGGTACGAAGGCGCGAATCTCAC
>VGJQ01000042.1 GCA_016867375.1 Candidatus Kaiserbacteria bacterium
GAGAAACGATCTGCTGGATTCTTTGGGAGCACTTCCCAAGCAGACGAGCCTCTTGCGTGAGTTTGGCGAGGCGAACAAGCGGTCCAGTGATCGTTTCGAAGCGGGTTTGGACGATATGCGCAAGCTTTCTAAAGAAATCTTCTCTGGAAAAGCGGACGAAAGACCCTCGCGACAGGCGTAATGATTCATGTCAGATATCGACGATCTCTCGATCGATATCAAGGGGGGTCCTGTGTCGAACAGGACCCCTTCACTCTATCATTCACAATGCAAAGGAGATCGGAAAATGAGTGTGGGTCCATTGATCGAAAAAGTCGATCCGGTCAGATATCGCGATTACTTGCGGTTATTGAATCGGGTGTTTACGTGCTTCGAGCGGTATTATGCCGACATAGAGAAAGACGCGGGGATTTCGGAGGCCGAATCCGTTTCGTATTTTGCGAGGCGGTTTTTGCAAACGATTGCTTCCTTGCGTCTCAAGTATATGTACAGTCCTTCGTATGTGCGGCGTCCGGGGGTGGATCTCGCATACACGGGATTTCCTCATGCGTATGACATCTCAACATTGTATGCAGATGTATCGACGAAGGCAGAACGCCTTGTCAAACTGCCCTCGAGCGAAGCATTAAAATCGATGCTGCTCGAGAATGTCATGACGATACCGGAGTTGGAAAGCGAAGAAAGACATTTGGCACAACGAATTCATCGTCTGTACCAGTTGTCTGATCGAGCCTTTCTAGAAGGATTAGACATTGGTGTACAATTCTTCACATATACGCCGGGGAGGCTCGATGTGGTTGCTCAGGATGATTATACGGAAGTAGGGCGACGAGCATACGTGTATTCCTGGGGCACATTCGAACACGAACGAAATGCACCGATCTTGTATACGATGCTCTTTGGACAGGATGAACATGATCCTCCATTCGACATCTTAAGCGCTGAATTCGAAAAATTCCGCGACACGATTGGTCATATCACTGCACATACGCCGGAGAAATTGTCGATGGTCGCATGTCAGATCGATGACAGTTTCCGGACACTGTATCCGAAAACACTCAAACGAATCTTGATCGGCCCCCTCGTTTCTCCCTTGTTCTACAAGGGTGAAGGGGAGCTGGATCCGAAGTCGCTTGCCGCCCGTATCTTGCCAGCCTTACGGCGGGCAGGGTCCGAAGACAGCGATTTCGTCCTATTCTTCGATGTGGAGGTCGTAGTCTCGGCTCGAGAGTCTCCTCCGCGCGAGCAATATGGATATACAAAGGTTCGTCAGATCTACCAGATTGACCACGTGCGTAGTGAGGTGGAGCGTCGCGGTGCATCTGCGGTGCAGCGTTTTGTCATTATGCCCATGTGGCTTCAGCAACATCTTACGGAAGCGGATATCGATCAGCTTCCCGAGTTCAGGGGCGCCCAGCGCCTCCTCTCCCAAAACGACAGAGAAGGAGTGATCCATGTCGGCTAAAGGCACATCATCAATTCCGATCACGCACGCTGAGTTGCGCGGATTCTTCAAGGACGCGAGTAATTTTATCCAAAATGTCTCGTATGCTCCCAAAAAGGATCTTGCGGCTGCTCGTGCTGATCGTAATCCCGAAAGAAAGACGGAAGGTTTTTCGCTCTCAGCCTTCACTGAAGGTATTCCGGAAGCAAGATCTATTTCCGTCATCGCTCTCGCACGAACAATCAGTAACGACGATGTGTTGTTGACAGAAAGGGTTTCGACAGCGCTCAATATCGTTCGTACGGGCATACAAATCGGTATGCATGTCGGCGCGCTCTACGCGAAAAGCTCTGGGCTCGAACGGCTCAAAGAACAGCGCGGACAAGAGACGTCGGATGCCGATGCGGCTGCGCGTGGTGCTATGGCATCTACGCAGGCCGCGATCACCGTATTCTGCGCTTCAAGCTACATCACGTGGAAGCTTTCTCAGTTCAAACAAGACGAGGAACTCGACGGCGTGCCTGTCGATTTCATCGGCCTGCCTGAGCCGCTCGCATTGAGTGGTTCTGTGAGAGCTTTGACCTGCGTCGTGTATCATTGGGCATCGTATCTGAAGTCCGTTCATACGGACCTCGGGTTCATCAAGATCACACAGCTTTTCTTTAAGGCTGTCGTCGATGATCTGGTGGTGCAGGCACAGACGCTTAAGCATGCAGAGGTGTTCACGGAGAATACCTATCATCTCGAAAAGACCGACTTCGTCGTACGTGGCTTCGAGGCACAGCCCTCAAGCAGCGCAGTGGTGGAGTTCAAACGGGTCTATGAGAAAGACATCGTGGGCAATCATGAAATGAAGCGCATGCTTCATCGTCTCTCGCAGATGATCCTTGCGTATGATTTTCAGCGCAAGATGAATCCCATGCTTGAGTTCGGGGCTTTTCCGTGGCTCGGAGTCCTGCAAGGGAGCGCCGGTACCGGAAAGTCCATGGGACTCTCGTACTTGCAGACACTCGTCCATGATCACTGTAAAGCGCTCGGTCTGCCGTTTCAATTGCGGCCGATCCCGAATGCGATCGTACAGTCCCTACAAGGAGCATCGGCTAATGTGTATGAAGAGTGGTGGCGGAGTACCTTCAACCCCAACTTCATCTGCGTCGCTCCAGTCGATGATTCGGAAGCGGTTTATCTCGATCGCCGTTCGCAGTCATCGTCCGAGGGCAGCAAGCTCGTGGTGATGTCGCATCTACGGCTCTCCGAGGGCTCAACTGCCGAAAATACCGGTAGCGTCCTTCAGGTGCATGCCACCAACAATGCCGACATGATTGATCCACCGGTCTTCTCGCGCTATCAATTCCGGATCAGGGTCCCTGGTGCGGAAACGCGAAATGACTATTGCGATCAGCTCAAGATTACGGGCGATGGTCTCAACAAAAAGACGGGATCCTCTCTCATTAATCTCGAATTTCCTCCTGACTACGTATTCCTCTCCGATCAAGGGCTTATGTCCAAGGAAGAGCGGGAGCGTAAAGTCGAGGCATTCACTGGGTTCAAGGACAAAGGACTCCAACAGATCTGGGAAGAGGTGGAGCATAAAAAGCTCTCACCGAATTCCTACGATCTGTATGGGACCTTCTTCGCGAAGCTGCATAAGCAATTCGAACAGTTCACGTCGCGAGACGTGCGCAATGTCACTACGAATATGACGTCGAGGCTCTTTGGCTTTGACTTCCCATCGGAGTGGCTATCGAATCGCGATGAGTTTGTCGCGCAAGACTACGATACGAAGAAGGCGATGATCCTCGAAGCGGCGCTTACTTATCAAAAAGGCCTCACGGTCGAGCAAGTGCTTTTCCAGGAAATGACAAACTACGTCGAGTCCACGATCGCGATGCTCGACAGTGGTCGTAAGTATCGTATTCGCAAAATGGCGGACGATACCCTGGAACGCTTGGAAGCACAACAGCTCGCACAGCGTGAGCTGAGCGCGAAAGAGTCGGGGATGCATGACTCAGCAAAGGAGATTGTCCATGCCTAAATCGGATTATCTCGCTGAGCGCGGTCTTGTAAATACGGGTTTGGTAGAGCTTACGTCGTTACTCATCGAGCGCTACAACAAAGCGCTTGCATCGATGGGGATCGAACCGACGAAATGTCGCACCATTTTCATCGATGGTGCGGGATGGAGTCCGCAGGTCGCCGAAGAGAAAGGTAATCTGTGGTATCTCTGTGATGGATTTACCAATCCGACTGCGATCATCATTAGTCCCGATCAGTTCAAGAAGCCCGTCTATATGCCGGCGTATTCTTGGATGAGAAGTGTCTTGCGGGTGATCTTTGAGACCTATCACCGTGAGATCATCGATATCACGAGTACAGATGTGGTCACGCTCGACTTTGAGCTCGGTATCACGAAGCTGGAGAGTCCTATCGACTTCCTCCTGCTCTCTGAGATCTTGATCAAGCCGTACAGCGGGGGGTTGTTGGCGTGGGCACGTGAACAACAAAAGCTCATCAATGACTTCATGGAGGGGCTCAACTGTCTCGAAGCGGAGTTTCGTGAGCCACTGATCGCTCATCGGAAGAAATATGGCGACTTGTGTAAGCGCCGTTTCTTTATGGATGAGATCCATTCACCGCTGGCTCGTGACTACTGGACGGTTGCGCTCGGCGGCGCTGCGGTCATACGCAACG
>VGJQ01000043.1 GCA_016867375.1 Candidatus Kaiserbacteria bacterium
AACAAATGATATTTGGTTGTCAATATACTGTATATACAACCATCTGCCGCATCTGCTGCTGAAGCATGAGCATCTGGCCGTCGTCACACTTTTCCTCTTTGCGACCAAACGCCAGATATGCAATCACCGCAAGGTTGGCGAGGAGCAGGAAGATGATGAGGTATTCCATGGGGTGATTATGGCATTGAAGAATGCATTTGACAAAACGGAGTCAATCTGGTAACACACTTGAAAGGGGAACGCCCCCGACAGCAGAAATCAGATGGAGGTCAAAAAATGCGTACGGCACTTCGAATCCTACCCGCTATCATTCTTTCAATGGTTAGTGCGGGAGCGCACGCCGAGAAATTGACCGTTGATCTTGATAAGCTGAGTTCTTCTCAGAAATATTATGAGATGATCCGTCTGTGTGATGCAGGTGCAATTGAACACCCGTTCTGCGACAGTCTCAAGGCAGATTGGGTGCATAACCATCCTTTACTCGTCAGCGCATTTATTGTCTTTGGTGCGTTGGGTCTTCTCATAATAATCATCCTAACAACCGCAAGAAACAGATAAGTGAGGTGGACAGTATGGGTAGGCACCTGTAATTCCGCAAACGCGTGATGCATGTACCTCCCCCACTCAAAGAGCCGCGCTCTCGTAGCCCGGCTCTTTTTCTTTGGCAGGTTCATCTTTTCCACACACACACATCCACACACATGTCATTGACATCTGCCTTCGCCGGTATATACTGTACATTAATCAGAAAAAACCCTTGCAGGTCACGTGCCTGCTGGGGGTTTTTCTTTGGTGATTAGGGCACCGAGCTCGATGAGAAATGAGACCCTCGTAAACGCGCGCTGTTTTATGACACGCGAACAGCTCACCGGATCGACTGCCATCACTTTTACCGCGATGCCTTTGGCGTGCGCAAAATCACACAGACATGCAAAGTCACCATCACCGCTGATGAGCACAATCCGCTCTGGTGCGTCGAGCAGGATATCGGACGTCATGCGATGCGCGATCTCGACATCACAATTCGCTTTCGCCTTGTTGCTTTCGTTGAATATCTCCTTGTAGACCATCTCGACCCCGGCATCGGCAAGTGCACGAAACTCCGCTTCTTTGCTTTTGAAATTACCGGTGAAGTATATGATATGAGCGGAACGATAAGAATCTTTGAGATGCCGGATGAGCTTGAAAATATCAAGATCAAAATCCAGATTTTGAGCCGACAAGATGATGTTTGCCGCGTCAATGTCGATGACCGTCTTGAGCATGCGCGGATTCTAGCACATGCGCCACTTTTATGTATTGCATCTGCTGCTGGAGCATGAGGAGCTGGCCGTCGTCACGCACCCCAGATTTTCTACCGAATGCAAGGTACGCGATCACCGCGAGGTTGGCGAGAAGGAGAAAGATAACGAGGAATTCCATGACCTGAATCATACCACGCATCAGATATGCATATGGTTTACGATTGCCCCTATCTGCGCTATATTTTGGCATACATAGGGTTAGGATCCTCTCTCCCTATGTATCCTCTGACAAAAAGAAGGAGTCGGAAAATGCCGACACGAAGCGATTTACGGTTTCTCGCCTTTACTCTTCTCCTCGTCGCTATACCCGTGACGATGTATCATGTCGCCCTTATATCAAAGGCAAGGGGGGGGAGAAGTGCAGGAGCAGCCGCTGCGAATGCATGTCGTCCTCCCAAATGACGTCGCGGGCACAAAGATCAAGGAAATGCTCGAAGCATTAGGTGTGCACGCCAGGCACGCCAACGATATCTGGGGCGAACAAGAGAGTATCGACAATAATGATGAAGTTATGCTCTCACATGGAGGGCCAAAAGTCATCGAGATTATCGTGGAGAAAAAAGATCCGCGAGCATGCATCGCATTACTCTCTGCGATAGCAGCTAAGGACGGTGGCTCCGTGGAAACCATCCTCGGCAGCAAAAACGGACCATTCACCGTGCGCCCGCATGGTGCGCAGATTGCAGTCGGCTGCAGATTTCCTTCCAAATGATCACGAAACAAAGGGGTGGATGCATTAAATCCCATACATACGTGGCACAATGACCTCCCCCACTCAAAGAGCCGCGCTCTCGCAACCGGCTCTTTTTCTTTTCCAAGGTTATTTCGCCTGATGATCCCTCGATTCATTTGATAATGGATGACTTGACAGACATCGATGCATACTATAGAAAGTGAATAGATCAGGTTACGGGAGGTACACAAAGATGGATAATGAAGCTGGAAAAAGTCCGAACACCTCGACACAAAATACGCATGACAATCCCGACACCCACCTCTTCTCCTCATTGGATCGAGTGGGTCAAGAGGGGTTGTCCGACGATGACTTCAGTCACGTGAAAAAGTGCCCTATGTGCTATGCGACGTTAGTCGTAAGCGGCTATTCTCCTGAGGCACTTCACCAGAAATGGCTCGACGATGCACCAGAGCGTGCGGCAAAAATCCGGTTTGATGAAGCGTGCGAAGCGTGGTATCCGACATGGCGTGGGCGGATATACCTCTTCTGCGGTGGCCCGTTTTGGTCTCGCCGCGCGAAGTGGCTGGGTATTCCCCAATGGAAAGACTATTGGCCGCGTGCGTGATACAGAGATCCGCATAGGTCCATCCCATGCACTCGGCGCGAGGAAATCATCCTCGCGCCGATTTCTTTATGATTTGCTTCACTCAGCACAAATATTACAATTAAAAAAGACAAGAACAGTTATGGATGGAGGAGCACATGATCAAAGATCTTCTGCCTCACTACTACGCCGCACACGGCATGAATCCCACATTCAAAAACGTCCGTTCGATCATAATAGACGGGCATGAAGTCGCATGGATGGAGTATCGCGGCACCGTCACCTATGACATCACCGGAGAGGGGCGCGCAGGCCAACCATATCTCGGCCGCAAGCTCTACTGTGAATGCCATTTCACTGAAGGTGTCGGGTGGGAAAAGGACGCCACACATGGGGTGGTCGGGCTCATGGGCCCAGATTGCTGTGTCCGCCGCAAAACGGCTATGCATCTGCGACGCCTCGAACTCCAGAGCAAATACCTGACACGCTTTGCTCCTGGATCGAGCGATCCCTATAGCCTCGTCGAGTATTCGAAGAATATCGTACTTGATCTGATCGAGCGTGCGAAAGCGGGCGAATTCATTGGCGAGACTGGCGAAGGTGCATCGTTCTGGGGAGGATACTTCTATTTCCAGACCGTTGAATCAATTATGGGGGGATACTTCGACCCAGAAGTCATCCCATCGCTCATGAGCGAGAAGATCATCAGCCTCAATGGAGGGATTGTATCGCCGTACCGCGAACCACTTCCCCCGCAGTGGCATGAGTACCTCTCTATCGAGGATGGGCAATTTCGAGGCCGGGCAAGTCTTCCGACACACGAGGATATGCCGCAGACGTGGCTCCTGGAGGTCTTCATGGGCGACAGGTTGCTCACCGGAAAACACCCGCATGAACTGCCTCTGACGCATTCCCGCTACTTTGGACCGGATACCTCGGACGTCGCGCATGCGGAAACGTATCTCAGACGACTCATCGCCGATGCGAAAGAGCAGGAGAGAATCGAGAGCAAATACAGAAAATAACCAGTGACAGGAGCGCCTCATTGTAGGCGCTCATTTCTTTTCCGCATATGCTATGATGCAGAGTATGAAAGACAAAATTCGGGAAGACGTTAAAGACGCGATGCGGGCCAAGGATCAGGTACGCTTGGATACGTTGCGCGGAGCGCTCGCCGCTTTTACGAATGAGCTGGTGGCCAAGGGCCGCAAACCGACCGATGAGCTCAATGAAGCCGAGATGCTCGCCGTTCTCAAGCGCCTCGCCAAGCAGCGCAAGGATTCCGCCGAACAATTCACCGCCGGCGGTCGCCCCGAACTCGCCGACAAGGAGATGGTCGAGCTCAAAATCATCGAAGCCTATCTCCCCGCCTCTGCGAGCCGCGAAGATATCGAGCGCGTGGCAAAGGCAAAGAAGACCGAGCTCGGCGTCACCGATGCAGCGGGCCAGGGTAAACTCATGGGAGCCA
>VGJQ01000044.1 GCA_016867375.1 Candidatus Kaiserbacteria bacterium
GCGGAGTCGGCAACGGCAAATGCGAGGCCGGTGCCGGTACCCGAGCCGGTGATTGAGAGTTTGCCCCACGGCGTGGTTGTGCCGATGCCGACGTTGCCACCTCTTGTTTGTAATGCCACAGGTCTTATTTGTCCGCTTTTTGCCGCATTTATGTAGCCAACATCATCGGTTCCATCATATCCCATCCATATTGTTTGCCCGGCAGACCCAGAATTCACAGCTAAACCATGGCTCATACCCTCACTCCCTTGGTCATCTGTGTTTGCAACGATTGTTAATTTTTGAAGAGGACCCGTCGTCCCGATGCCGATATTGCCATTCTGCAAGATGTTGAACGAGCCGTTTGCTGCGGTGAGCCCACCTGCAAATGTGCTCGTCGCTGTCGTCGAGGTGGCGGTGAAGTAGGGAGCAGTGAGCACACCCGAGAGTGAGAGGTTGGTACCAGTCAGGGTACCCGTGAGTGTGCCGCCGGAGAGAGGAAGATATCCCGAGACGGTTGCACCCGAGATGGTGCCGCCGGTGATCGTCGGTGTGTTGATCGCCGTGCTCGTAAGCTGGTCGATACGCTGCGAGGCGGGTGCGAAGTAGTAGCCTATCGCATTGCCCGCGGAAGCGATGTGCTGGGGTATGTCGGCCTTGGGCGGATTGATCGACGCCAGTCGGGCCTCGATTGATTTTCCGAAGTCCGTGAGGATGGCGGTGAGCTTGTCGGCGGAGATACCCGCATTGCCTTGCGGGACGACACGCTCGACAGGCTCGGTGTAAACACGCTCGATGATGCGCTCGACAACCGGCTGGTTGATGACGGTCCGTGGCGGGGGTGGAGAGAATACGGGAGCAGTGTCAGCGGGAGACACAGGCGGCGCAGAGGGATCGAAGAAGGGGTTGGCGGCGGACGCTGTTTGCTGTGTCAAAGCTGTAGCTACCGCAGCAGGCTGGGCACGCGCTACAGGCACAGCCTCAGGACTCCCTCCCGCAAAACCAAAGAGACCCTGCACAAAAAGTATGATCGACGCAAAGAAACCGACAACGGCAGACATGAAGTTTATTATACCTTGCATCTATACGCATGCGGGGGGGGTACTGGGGAGTGGGGATAAGGTGATGTGGATAGGGGAGCCAGTAATATCATCTCTCATCAACCGTCCATCAATGGGAAATTCCGTCTTTGTCGTCTTTGCGAGGCCTGTGGCCGAAGCAATCCAGAGTGCTACCACTCACCCTAGATTGCTTCGCTTCGCTCGCAAAGACACCATTGGTAAGGGCTCGTCCACAAATCACGTACTCGTTATTTGTGGACTACACTTATGGGCCCGTTCATTTTTTGTTGCAGTTATTTATGAATGGGACCTTAGTTGGGGATGGTATAAGATACGGTAGAATAAAGGAGTGTCCAAGCACAAGCATCACATCGACCGGCCGCTTCTCATCTTGCTCGCCATCCTCGTCGTCGGCGGGTGTCTCATATTTGCATCTGCCTCTTTCGGATATCTCGCACGCAGTGGCAACAGTGTCTCGTCGATCGTCTTCAGTCATGTCGTCCTCGGGGTAGGTCTCGGACTCGTCGCACTCACTGAGAAAGAATAAAACCCGCGCCGATTCATATGGGAATCATAGTATTATTGATGGGGTGGATGTCAGGCCGTTATCCACACAGCAGAAATTGACCACTCGTATGAAAGATATACAATGCAAGTAAGGATAAATATCACTTCCATCGCACGATATGGATAACCTTATTGCCCGGCTGTATCAGTCCCCCAAGACGATCCTCACCACCAAGGATATCGCACTTTTGTGGCAGGAAACGAATCCGGCCAACCTCAAATCCAAGATCAGCTACTACGCCGGCCGCGGCGCACTCGTCCGCCTGACGCGCGGCGTGTTCGCTAAGGACAAGAAGTACGATCCGCGCGAGTTGGCGACGAGCCTCTACGCGCCATCGTACATCAGCTTCGAGACGGCGCTACGCGAAGCGGGCGTCATCTTCCAACACTACGACACGGTCTTCGCCGCCGGGCCGTGGTCACTCACCAAGACGATCGACGGACATGCGTTCACCTTCAGGAAACTGAAAGACACCGTCCTCTTCAATCCGGCGGGCGTGCGCAACGAGAACAATTACAGCATCGCGACGCCGGAGCGCGCCTTCCTCGATATGCTCTACCTTTTCCCCCGCTCCCACTTCGACAACCTTGGCCCGATCGACTGGACGAAGTGCCGCGAGCTCGCACATATCTACGGCAACAAGCAGTTGGCCGCACGGCTCGTCGCGTACGAAAAGAAATATGCTCAATAGGGAGAAGCATCAGCTAATCATGGGACGGATCCTGCGCGATCTGTATGGCGAAGCATCCATCGCGCCATTGATCGGCTTCAAGGGCGGCACGTGCGCATATTTCTTCTACGATCTGCCGCGGTTCTCCGTCGATCTGGATTTCGATCTCTTGTCGGATGAGGAAGGCGCGCCCACGCGTCTCTTCGAGGCGGTGAGATCGATCCTTGCGCGATATGGCGAGGTGAGGGACGCGCGCATCAAGCGCTTCACGATCTTCTTCCTGCTCTCGTACGGCGACGCCGATCACAACGTGAAGGTGGAGATCAACACGCGCATGCTCTTGCCCGATTTGCGCAATCGCTACGAGCCGAAGGATTACCTCGGCATCCCGCTCCTCGCCGGCAAGAAAGAGTATCTCTTCGGCGGCAAACTCGCCGCTCTCACCCTGCGCGGCGAGACGGCCATGCGCGACATCTACGACATCTGGTTCTTCGCCGACAGCGGCTGGAATATCGACGCCTCTATCGTGGAGGCGCAGACGGGCAAGAGCGTCAAAGATCACCTTGCCGACTGTATCGCGCTCATCGAAGGAGTGAAGGACAACGAAATCCTGCATGGGCTCGGCGAGCTCCTCAGCGAGAAAGACAAGGTGTGGGTCAAACAGCATCTGCGCGAGGAGGTGATATTCCTGCTCAGGAATTACCGCTCGGTGCTGTAGGATGCCGTTCAGGTCTCGTACTATTTAATGTCAAAGAACGACAGTGGATATCGGATATGACAGCAAGAGTGGGGTAGTGAAGCGGGATTTCTCCGCACAGAGTCTCTCGGGGGTGTGAATATGGCGAGCAAGAGAATACGGTAGAATACAGGAGTGTCCAAGCACAAGCATCACATCGACCGACCACTACTCATCCTGCTCGCCATCCTCCTTGTCGGCGGGTGTCTCATATTTGCATCTGCCTCTTTCGGATATCTCGCACGCAGTGGCAACAGTGTCTCGTCGATCGTCTTCAGTCATGTCGTCCTCGGCGTAGGCCTCGGACTCGTCGCACTCACCATTGCCGCACATATCGATTACCGCACATGGAGGCGTTTTGCACCGCACTTTTTTGTCGCTGCACTGGTACTCACCGCAGCAGTCTTTCTCCCCTACGTCGGCTTCGAGCATGGCGGTGGTACGCGCTGGCTGCACCTCTGGCGCTTTTCACTCCAGCCTTCGGAAATCCTCAAAATCGCCGCGATCATCATGGCGGCGACCTATTTTTCCGGCATTCGCGGCAAGATCGCCACATGGAAGTACGGTCTTGCCGGGGTGGGTGGCATCCTCGCGCTACCCGTCCTCATACTATTGATGCAGCCCGATCTCGGGACACTCGGCATCATCTGCATGTCGGTGCTTGCGGTCTTCTGGATGGGAGGCGGCCGCATCAGAGACATAGTGCTTATCGGTCTCATCGCCATCCTCATGCTCGGCATGCTGGCGATGATGCGCCCGTATGTGCGCGATCGTGTCATGACATTCCTCGACCCGTCGGCTGGAGCACACAAGGAAGG
>VGJQ01000045.1 GCA_016867375.1 Candidatus Kaiserbacteria bacterium
ATTTTTTCTATAACACGAAGCTTGGCGCTGCGGGCGCGTGGATTGTGTGCGAGCTCTTCGGGAGTCGGTACAATGGGCTTTTTGGTGACGCGCTTCCCTTCTCCTGTCTTTTCCCACTCCACGAAGGTCTGCTTTATGATGCGATCTTCGATGCTGTGGAAGGTGATGACGGCGATGCGTCCTCCGGGGGCGAGCATCTGCCATGCGCTTGCGATGCCTTCTTGCAGGCTGCCGAGCTCGTCGTTGACGGCGATGCGCAGGGCCTGGAAGGTCTTAGTGGCGGGATGGATGCGCCCGTATCGGTATGCGCTCGGCACGGATGCTTTGATCACCTCTGCGAGGTCGCGCGCGGTCTCAAACGGCTTTTGCATGCGTCTCTCCACGATTCCCCTGGCGATGCGCCGGGCGTATCGTTCTTCTCCCCAGCCTGCGATGATGTCGACGAGAGATTGTTCTTCCCATTCGTTGACGATCTCGCGGGCGGTGAGTGTCTCGGACGTGATGTCTTTGACATAGGTCATGAGGAGCGGCTCTTCGCTCAAGAATGAGAATCCCCTGCCGGCGGATAACTGGTATCCGCTCCAGCCGAGATCGAAGAGCGCTTTGTCGATTCGATTGATGCCGCGTGCGGTGAGCTCGGTGCCGAGCTGGCGGAAGTTTGACTTGATGAGGTGCACTGAGGCAGAGGTATCTGCGAGCGCTTGTTGTGCGCGGGCGATCGCCTCATCATCGAGATCAAAACCGATCAGCGTGCCTGACGCATCGAGCGCTTCGGCGATCAAGCGGGTATGGCCCGCACCGCCGAGAGTCGCATCGACACAGACATCGCTCTGTCGGATCGCCAATTCCCGTATTGCTTCGTGTAAAAGAACGCTATGGTGACCACCTTCTGGTGATGGCACCGAGTCGCTGGAGGAGAGGACAAGTCGCGTGCGCATGACGTATTCAAATCCCCCAACGACCCCGTACTACCACTCGGCTTTATGAAAATGACGCATTTCGTTGTCGCACTGCGCAACATGTCGGTCAATGTGCACGTGCACATCTCCCTCCATGATTGCTTGTGCTCCTAAAACTGCATTCATTTTCAAAAACCTGCCACCCATTCATTACAAAGCGCCAATTTCGCCGAGCTTTTCTGCCATGGCATCAGCCTTCTTCTCGATGCCCGCCTTGTACTGCTTCCAGGTATGCACATCCCAGATTTCTACCCTATCGGACACTCCGGCAAAGACGACGCTTTTCTTCAATCCGGCAAAGTGCTTCTGGTGATCTGGTATCAAGATCCTGCCTGCGCTGTCGGCTTCGACCTCTGCCGCACCTGAAAGCAAAAAACGATTGAAGCCGCGCGTGTCTGCCTGGGCAAACGACAAAGCTTGCAGCTTTTCAGCCATTTTTTCCCATGCGGATTCAGCAAAAAGGAACAGGCAGCCGTCGAGACCGCGGGTCATGACCATTTTTCTGCCCAAATCCTTAGTAAAGGACTTCGGCAGCATGACGCGCTTTTTGTCGTCCAGCGTGTGTTCGTATTCACCGATAAGCATGGTATTTCGTGAGATATAAGCGGAAAATCGCTGGATTTCCCACTCTCTCCCACTGAATACAGATAATACACCACTTTCTCCCACAACAAGACAGTTATCCCCAGTTGGCCATCGGAAAAGTGAAAAAAGCGGCGCGATTCCTTCCAGGAATCACGCCGCTCCTACAATTCTTCATGACACAAGTCTGACTTGTGTCATGAAGTCCGGACTTTGTCGCATAACGACTCCAATGTATTAAATGCAGTGTTTGTAAGGTGTCTTTTCTGATACTATGTTGTTATGGGAACGGTATGCTTTTAGTAAAAACAAAGATCAAGGCGAGCCCTATTGCCGGAACAGGTCTCTTTGCAGATGAGTTTATTCCAAAAGGTACTTTTATTTGGAGGTTCAAAAAAGGGTTTGATATGCGTGTCGGCAAAGACTATCCGGACACACTTCAAGAGCCTGCGAAAAGTTTCTTCTCGACGTACGCGTATCAAAATCCTCAAACCTTGCACTATGTACTTTGTGCAGATGATGCCCGCTTCGTCAATCACTCTGACAATCCGAATACTCACTGCACAGAAGACTCCGATGATGAGGATTCTGCTACCATCGCTTCTCGGGACATCAAAGAGGGAGAAGAATTGACCGAAGATTATCGCGAGTTTGATACGAATCCTTTTGGTGGTTTTGATACACATACCGGCTAGGCAATCGAAATCGTTTTCATTTTTGTCTGAAACTTCAATCAACCTTTCTATCCTCAGGCTGACCTGCGGCACTTCCTATTAAAAAGAAAATGGTGCGACCGCGCGGTCGCACCATTTGAATCCTGCAGGAATCGTCTAGACGTCATTCGTCATCATATGTCCAGTGATGGGTAACATGCCCCATCTTCCGTCCAGACTTAGCTTCTCCTTTTCCATAGAGGTGAAGTCCTGTGCGTGGTTGGCGCGCATGGTCCATCCATTCGCTCACTTCCTCGCCGATGATATTGATCATCCTTCCGCTCGAATGGAAATGCTCGGATCCCCACGGCAAGTTGCAGGCGGCACGTACATACTGTTCGAACTGGCTCGTGTCACTGCACTCGATCGTGAGGTGGCCCGAATTGTGAGGCCGTGGAGCCGTTTCATTGAAGATCACCTGTCCGTTCCCATCGACAAAAAATTCGACAGCCAAGAGACCGTGAATGTCGAGATTCATAGCAAGTGTGAGTGCGGCATTACGAGCCGCTTCCGCGACCCCGGGGAAGAACAGCGCGGCATGGTCGTTGGTGACCGGATACTCGGTCTGTCGCAAAATGCCGTTTTCGTGCACATTTTCGAATGGACCGTATACCACTGCTTCCGGAATAATCAGGTCCGCGGTCGGCGGTGAGCGTGCGACTATAACTGACATCTCGCATTCGAAGAAAACGGCCTCTTCGAGTATGCATGGAACGTATTTTAGATGCCGCCACGCGTCTTCGATAGACCCTCCGCGAGGAATCCTGATCTGACCTTTGCCGTCGTAGCCATCGCGGCGCGTCTTAAGGATACTCGCTCTGTCTGTCGTCTCGCGTCCAGGACCAACATCCTGTGTTCGCACTTCGATGTTGCGATATGTTGGCACGGGTATCCCGAGGGATTCGGCCAATTCTTTCTCGAAAAGTCTGTCTTGTGCAATTCGTAAGACGTTTGAGCTGGGCCGTACCGGAATACCCCGTGCTTCGATGCGTTCCACAAGACTGACGGGGATATTCTCCCACTCGATCATCACTACGGAGACGAGTCTGCAAAACTCATCGAGGAGCTCCTCGCTCACGACACCATCAGGTCTCCAGGCCTTGGCCCAATAGGCCACGTGGCCAGCTGGGCTGTCACGCCCGCCCGGGCCAAGTACCGCCACCTTGTAGCCTAGATATGCCGCGGCGATCGCAATCATTTGGCCAAGCTGACCATCGCCCAAAATACCGAGCACGGCACCCGGACGGATTATTTGTGTATTTCGCATCGACCTTTCCTTTCAGGTGTGTCGAATCCAAAGACCTCTTTGGTCTGGCTATGGTATACCAGTAATAAACTATAGAGTCAAAAAAGACTTCTGTGGAGATTGTATCAGAAAGTCAGAACCCACTTTCGCAAGAATCCGATCTGATGCGCACGCGCCGCGTGCGCTGTATTGCGTACCGACAATGTACGCCCCGATT
>VGJQ01000046.1 GCA_016867375.1 Candidatus Kaiserbacteria bacterium
GGCCGATACCAGCTATCGAGCGTAGAGCGACTGCGGTGCGTGGGACGCGACCGCCATACTTTTCCACTATCTCGATCGCCGCCGCGCGCAGGTATTTGGCTCGCCTGTTGGTAGTAAGTAGTGAAGTCCGACTTCGATAAATCCCGGAGAAAGTCGATACAGCTGGCGTTGTCGTTTAGAACAAAAGGGGACAGGCACATTTAATTCCTGAAACTCGTGGTGTGATAGGTGATGAGTGGGGGAGAAAAAGAGAGAGCCCCGGCGCGCTGATAGCGCCGGGGCTCATGTCTGTCTTACAAAAGCAGGTGGTGTGCAGTGATTCGTGTGCAGTGATGTATCTCGTTTTTCGTATGAAGGGTGTATACTTCATCTATATGAAAAAAGATAATCCCATTAACAGAAAGCAGATTTTGCGGCAGACGGATCATATGACCACTCCGCCGCGCATGGAAGGCAAGGCCAAGAACGCGGGGATGAATCCCGTCCACAAGCAGAAAAAGGGAGGGAAATAGGGTATAATCGAATCCATATGGCAAAAAGACCAAATCAAGATATTAAAAACAAGACCTCGCGCTCGCACAAGACGAAAAAGCGTCTCGCGGCCAAGGCGGCACGCGCAGCTGCGTGTGGACCCAAGCGCGGCAAGGGCAACGGCAAGAAGAAATAAATATGAAAGTGTACATCACCCGGATCATTCCGGAGAAGGGCATCAATCTGCTCAAAGAGCAGGGTTTTGAGGTGGTGGTAAATCCGGAGGATCGCATACTCTCCAGGGCCGAGCTTATCGCGGCACTCCAGGCAAATCGGTATGATGCGGTGCTCTGCTTGCTCACCGACAAGATTGATGCAGAGGTCATGGATGCGGTAGGTCCGCAGTGCAAGATATTTGCAAACTATGCCGTCGGTTTCGACAATATCGATCTCGCTGCCGCTGCCGCGCACACGATGCTCGTGTCCAATACGCCGGGCGTACTCTCCAATGCCGTCGCCGAGCACACCTTTGCGCTCATGTTTGCGGTCGCGCGCCGCGTGGTCGAATCCGATCACTTCATCCGTGCAGGCACGTTTGAAGGCTGGGCGCCGATGATGCTTCTGGGCAATGAGGTCACGGGCAAGACGCTCGGTATCGTGGGCCTCGGCGCGATCGGATCGCGCGTCGGGCACATTGCCGCGGCAGGCTTTGGGATGAAGGTCATCTACCACGACGTGAAGCGTTCAGAAGCCTTCGAGACAGACTGTGGAGGTGTGTATCATGAAAGCGTAGACGATGTATTCAAGGAGGCAGATTTTGTCTCGTTGCATGTGCCGCTTGTGCCTGCTACAGAGCACCTGGCCAATGATGCGCGACTGCGCATGATGAAAAAGACCGCGTATCTCATCAATACTGCGCGTGGGCCGGTCGTCGATGAGGTGGCGCTCGTCAAGGTGCTGCAAGAAGGAGTAATCGCCGGCGCCGGACTCGATGTATTCGAGCATGAGCCGCAGTGTGCGCCGGGCCTCACCGATCTCTCTACCGTCGTGCTCACGCCGCATACCGCGTCGGCTACCGTCGAGACGCGCGATGCGATGGTAGAGCTTGCCGCAAAAAATATCATCGAGGCGCTTGCGGGCCGCATGCCGCCGACACTTGTCGCGGCGAAATGAGTGAAAAGGCGACACCTTTTCACTGTCTGTTTGACGCGCCTTTGCGGAGATGGTATCGTCGCGTTAGAAAATCTTCCTACAAAAGGAGTAGAGGATGAAGTTCCGTATTTTCGTCACACTTGTGGCGGCGGCGTTGAGCTATGCGACCTTATTTATCGTGATGGTTGGGCCGCGGATCTACGATCGAGTCGAAAGGGCTTGGCTGAGGGTCGAGAACGAAAACCTCAATCAGGCGCTCCAGAGGGAAGCGTTTTGGGCGGTCTCAGGCAGGGTATATCGTGAATCGCTCAACGCTTGTGTGGAACCTGCTTATGTGGAAGCGATTCAATCCGTTTTCATGCGGACCATTGTTCTGGAGCGGGCGGTTATGTTGTCGCAAAAGATCGCCAACGAGTTGGTGAAAGAGAAGAAGTGCGTGACACTTCCGACGGCGACATACAAAGTCATCGAGATCACTCCCACGAAGCTCATATGGAAGGTCGATCGACGCGAGGGCGTTGACGACAATTTCGACAACGAAAAGTCTAGCAGACCACGCGTGCTAGGCATCGCTCGGATACAGGTGAAGGGATATCCAGACTTGTATCGAGGAGTCATACTTCCCCTGATTGATTCTTGATCTCGGTAGGGCGCCTGGCACTTCAGTGTAAGGCGCCCCTTTTCTTTCGATGCTATACTTATTGCATATGTACAACGACATCATGATGCAGGGTTTTGGGATGGGTTTGCCTCACTGGCTCGCATCCCTCTTTATTCCACTTCTTTTATGGGGAATCTTTTGGAAGGGTCTGGCACTCTGGCATAGCGCGCGCCGCAGCGAACAGTGGTGGTTTATCGCATTCCTCTTTATCAACACGTTCGGCATCCTCGAGATCATCTATCTATTCGTGTTTGCCAAGCGCAGCCTACACACGCTGTTTCGCAAAGACTAGTGCCTCTCTTTGTTCTGTGTTGAGAACAGCCTGCCGCGACAGGTTTGCTTTGGTATACTGTAGAATATGGACTCCAAGACATTCCAATTCTATTTCCTGTTGTTCCTCTTGAGTATTTCGTTCATCCTCGCATTCGTGATTTTCCTGCCGTTCATCGCAGCACTCGCACTCGCCCTCATTTTTTCCGTGGTGCTTCGCCCAATCCATAAACGCATCCATGTATCGATGCCTTCCATGCCGGGTATTTCAGCACTCCTTACCGAGACGATCGGCGTACTCGGCATCCTCTTGCCGCTCGTGGTTTTGGGAGTGCTCCTGGTCAATCAGGCGGAGTCGCTCTATATCACGCTCACGCAGGGAAGTGTGAAGGCATATCTGCAGGCGCCGCTTGTTCATCTCGAGAGTGCGATCCAGGCGTATTTCCCCCATACCCGTTTTCTCGATGCGTTTTCTCTGGATGTCGACACCTATTTACGACACGGACTCGAATGGATTATCAACAACATGGGTACGGCGTTCTCAAAGATCGCGTCGCTCCTCCTAAGCTTTTTTGCGTTCTTCTTCGCGCTCTACTATCTCCTGCGCGATGGCGCCGCACTCCGGCGTGCGGTCATTCGGCTCAGCCCGCTCAATGACGCAGAAGACAAGATCATCCTGGATCGCTTGGAGCTTGCGATCAACTCTGTCATCAAGGGCAATCTCACGATCGCTCTCATCCAGGGCATCCTCACCGCGATCGGCTTTACGATCTTTGGCATTCCCAACGGCATTTTGTGGGGGACTATAGCCGCCGTTGGTGCGCTCATCCCCGGCGTGGGGACGACACTTGTCTTTTTCCCTGCGACGCTATTTCTATTTCTGACAGGTGCAATAGTGCAAGCAGTCGGACTTGTGGTCTGGGGGGCGCTCGCTGTCGGGCTCGTCGACAATTTCCTAGGGCCCCGCCTCATCGGAAATCGTATGCATATGCATCCGCTGTTCATATTGCTCGCAGTGCTCGGTGGCATTATGTTTTTCGGACCGATCGGCGTCTTCCTTGGACCACTCTCTATCTCGTTGTTCCTGACTCTCTTGTATCTCTA
>VGJQ01000047.1 GCA_016867375.1 Candidatus Kaiserbacteria bacterium
CACGAGCTTACGTACCCGTTATTCGTGGACTACATTAATGGTCCCGCTCATTTTTGCGCTGCACTTATTTACTAAAAGAGACCCAAAATGGGCCATATTTGCATTTATATGTATATATGGTATAATTAAACGAGTAGAAAGGGGAAGAAGATGTCAGCAAAAGCGTACCGTAGCGACTGGAATATAGGTCGCATCTTTACGATCGCTTTGCTCATAGCGGCGATCGTACTCGTGGACCAAATGACCGCGACAAACCTAACCGGAATGATAGCAAACTTCATCTGGAAAAGTCTTGTCGTCGCGATAAGTATCGTGATTCGCAGACCCGACGTGTTCCTCGGAGCGGTGATCAGAACCCGCCTCATGCAGGTGCTCCTCGCACTCTTTTCAGTCAATCTCGGCTATCTCAGCCGTGCAGTACTGACCGATGTGTGGGGTCAACGAGTCTCGAACTGGCGGAGGTCATTACGCATCCATACGAGGAAACTCGGGAAGAGGTGGAAGGCTTCACCGATCCTGTTCAAGATCATAGTCGCCGTACTATTGATCCTTGGACAGATCGTTCTCTTGCCACGCTGGTCCGAGTGGGTGATCTTGTTCCCTGTCGGATTTGTGATCCATGCCGTCGAGAGTTTGTATCGCCGCCTTTTCGGGAAATTCGCCAACGCGGCGATCGACCGAGTGGTCGGTGACAAGCACCATAAGCTGATCGAGCGCGTCGGATGGCTTGAGCGGACCTGGCGGATGTTTGGTCTGTGGCGTCTACGCCTACTCACTGGATGGCGACTGTGGCGATATGACCCGCAGTATCGCAATCCTAAGACGGGAAAACGCCGCAAAAGCTTCTTCGAGGTCGTCCGCTTGTGGCGATCTGGAAAGCTGGATCGCTACTTCGGCAGACCACTCCTCGGGGGACACAGAGATGACCCAGCGATGGAGTGAATCTACAAATCGGCGCTTGCTAAGAGCGCCGATTTTCTCATTGCTTCAAGGATGTGCAGACTATCAAATTTTTTTGAAACACTTGCATCTTGCAGGATGTCAATATATCCTGCGGACAGATCGAAATACTCACCCGAAAGGCAGAGCTATGCTCCGCGATAAGACCACGGACGATCTTCCGACGATTCCCCCCGAGCCGGCGTGGCAATCGTCGAAAGAGGGACGCTATCTCGTCATCATGGTCACCCTCGATGATGAGACCGATGATGTGGCATATAGCAAAAACGGCGAACTGACCGAGGAGGAATTGTCTGCATTCTTCCGTCAAAACGGACTCATGCCAGGCATGTACCCTACGTCGGCGAGCTTCGGCGCAACGATCCATGTGTATGATCACGAAGGCACCGAGATATTCGCCCGCGACATCTTCAAGCACGACGCGTGATCCCCATTCCCCCGCACCTAACAATGCGGGGGAATTTTATTGTCAGCAAAAAAAGAAAACCCACCGAGGTGGGTTTTTAAGGTGAGACCGTTTATTACATGAGAACCCTGAGCTCGACTTCGACTTCCCCTGCTTCCGGATGATTGTCCCACTTGATGGAGACAGCATCCTTCCACGCGAACCGAAGCTTCTTCAGCTTCGCCACAACGTCATCGTAGTCGCCGAAGCCGTAACGGTGATTTAACGCGATCTTATCATCAGCTCTTCCGTATCGGAAAAGCTTAAACAAAATCGCCATCCCGTCGATCCATTCTCTCACATCCTCAGGAGCAGCTTCGAGAAACTGCTTCTGGGCAGCTGCGTCCTGCTGAGCCAGCCGAGCCAGCTTCTCTTCAAATTCGGCCAGCAGAACCGACCGAACAGTCATTAACACACCGATTTGGCGGTAGAGATTGGGGTTCATTCTTCCCTCCATTGTCTTGGGCACCCCCTAAAGGAGCCTCGGGTTTTAACCAGGGAAAGTCTATCATATATATGGACCTGTGTCAAGCGGCGAGGCGCGGTCGCGCGTACTCGCGCGACATCGCTCCGGCCGTCCACTCGAGATAAAAACCTGCCGCAGGGCAGGTTTTTATCTCGAGTGGACCCTAGCGGATTCGAACCGCTGACATCCACATTGCAAATGTGGCGCTCTACCTGCCTGAGCTAAGGGCCCAACTTATCTTTAAGAAAACGTCTCCCAGCAGCTGACTTGAAGTACAACTCTCGTTTTCTTGCGCTTTCAAAGGTATCAAAATCCTCAGTATATGCAACTTTCAAATCCCCCATTCGTGATGTGGTTCGGGTATGTTTACTTTTATGGTCATACAGTCGCTTACGTAGATTGGAAGTCATCCCTTTATACACCTTACCACTCTCATCAATGAGGACGTAGACGATATATTGCATATGTGGCACTCCCCGCCCGACCAGAACGACTGGTCGTTCTGGCGGGTACCAACTGAGCTAAGGGCCCGTATGTACCCGTACAAAGTACCAGATTTTAGCCGTTAATCAATCTTCATACACGACACAATAGTACACCTAGACCACCTCCGACTCTGCGGAATCCACGCGGGCATTCTTTTCCTGTGGAAGATGCGCCTTATACACACGCGCGATGTTTTGTATGATCGCTTCGGCAGCGCGCTTTCCCAACTCCATTTCTTCTGGAGAGACACGGACTGAGTGAGATCCACGATGCCGGTTAACGACGTACAGGTCGTTATTTGTCAGGTAATCTCCTTCTTTGTTTTCCTCCTGATCAAAATCATACAGGGCGACACGCTGATACGCCGTCACGAAATCCGGCACAATGCTCCCGTCACTGAGATACCGAAAATCCATCAAGAGTCGCATTGATGCAGCTCTCCGTCCGACAGACTCCGGCATCATCTGAGCACCTGCTGAAGGGATCCATTCTTGGA
>VGJQ01000048.1 GCA_016867375.1 Candidatus Kaiserbacteria bacterium
TGAGGATTATGCATCGACTATCAAGCAATGGGATGCATCGCTGGTGCAAAGAAATCAAGAACTCAGAACGGCGCTCGGACGGACTGAGGCAGACATCGCATTCGATGCAGGGCAAACGAGTAGACCATTCGCCCCCGAAGGAGTCCCAGGGCGAAATACCGGGCCGGCACTTGAAATGGAAGGTCGTAGTGCGGCGGCGGATGGAGGTGGTACCGCTCGTGCGCCCACACCGATCAGTGCGGCGGAACGGGCGGCGATAGAGAGAGTCAACAAGCTTACCGAATCCTATTTCGATAAAGGCTTATTTAGAAGTGATGTGCCGAGACGAGACATCGAAGCTTACAGTGCAAGGGTATGGGACGCGGACCAACAGCTCAAGGCAGCTGGACTCGATCGCGTGCGGCCGTTTGATTCTGTTGACAACGTCATCATTCGCAGTAGTGACGGTACGGTCGTAGCAAAGCCGTCGATCAATCGCGCGGCATATTTCGAGATACCAGCATCGGATGCATCGCTTGCCAAGATCAACAGTACGTACACGTCATCGATCGCTCTAGAGCGGCCAGTCGTAAGCCCGGGTGTATTGAGTCCGGAACTTCTCCCCGTGACTAAGGCTATAGCGAGCACCAAATTCGAAAGCATACTTCCCGGTAAGCCCAATCTCAATCGTCAAAGTTTGACACAGGCGGGTGGCGCCGTGGCGCAGCTATTGCAAGGCTCCCCTGCCTTGGCGGAATGGCCCAAATTGCCGACTGCCGCGCAGGTACGCACATTGAGCGCTGCAGAACAAAGCGCTATGCGTACTATTGCCAGTGATTTTGCCGTCCGAAACGCGGCAGCTGATGCGGTGGCGCGGTCGGGACTACCCACGCTCGCTGTGTCGCCTTCTCCTAGTTTTGCCGCGTTCAGCTTGAGTCGAGCTACCGTGCCAGCCATTACATCAGCATTTCGTCCTTCTACGGCGATAGCACAGCCGGCACAAGTCTTGCCACAGTCAGTCGCCGCTATCAAAGCTATCTATCCGCAATACACGGGAGTAGACCGTGTCACGGCAGATCGTGTTTACCAAGAACACGCATTGTATGTGGGGAAAGATGGAAAAATGTATGACAGAGTAGAGGAGGCGCGTCGCAATTCTCCGAGTGGAAAGCTTGATCCTGCTATCCTACACACAGCGCCACCCAACTCCGCCATTCCGCTGCAGCCGATTGCGTCTGATAGGTCCACGCCATCGCAGTTTACGTATCGTGATGCAGGCGCATCGCGTCTCCGCGCAACCGAAGATCTCATGCATGCAAACGGATACTACAAGGCAGCGGATGGGACGTATCGCTTGCCGAGTGACGCAGTTTCTCCCGCTTTGACGACAGGGCAGACAGCACCGTCCACTAGACCGGCTTCCGCGCAGCCAGGACCTCGGGCTTCTTTGCAGACACTACGAAGACCAATTTTCGAAAAGATTGCGGATGCAATCACTCATCCGGCAAGCATATTCGACACATCTGCACAGGCACGTACTCTCAAGAAGGAGACATGTCTGAGCGATGTTGAAGCGTGTATGCAGTCGTTTACCGGTGAGGCGAGTGTGTATCAGCGCAAGCCGGGCACGATCAACTGTGGCAATTCCGCATGCATTACCAAGAGTGGTCAGCCATACAATGAAAATGCAATGACATTTGCTTCGGATGCCGGATCCTTTGCTGATCCGCTCGGGAAGGGAGGGCTCCTGCCGGGAACCGTCGCGTATGTGGAGGGTCCGAGCGCAGGGGAATTTGCTCTTGTCAACGACGTGGGAGGCTTTAATAGAGCACAATACGGATTCCGCAAGGCCGATCTCTCGCCCGCTTTGGCGAGAGCGATCGGCTTCCGTGGCTTCCAACCAGCGCAGGTGACGATCACACCGATTGGTGTGTATTCGACACCCACACTCGGAGAGAGGGTTATCGAGGGGCTTAATAGAGGGATGTCAATCGCCGACGCCGAGGCTTCTGCAATGGCAAGAGGCACCAAGGGTCAAGTAGTTGCACGTGCCCCTACTTTACGGACCGATGTGCCGATTCGTACGGCCTTGGATCAGCGGAGTACGACTATCGTGCGCGTCTCTCCAGTCGAAATTCCTGCACCTTCTGAGACACCCGCAACGATTTCCGGTACTGCTCCTATCGTGCCAGCGACTCTCGAGGCACCTGCACAAGTACAAGGAAGTCTTGATACTGG
>VGJQ01000049.1 GCA_016867375.1 Candidatus Kaiserbacteria bacterium
GCAAGAGGTGGGAGTTCGAGTCTCCCCCCCAGCACAAAAACAGTTGAGCCGAGAGCATGTCTCTGAGCGATTACTGGATATCCGAGATATCTACCGAGGAACGCGTAGTGATGTCGTACCGATCCATGGTCCCCGCATTGACTAGGAGCACATAGCGCGCATTTGCAAGCGGTTTTACTGGATCCCGCAATCCCGGGGACACATTGGCGCGCGCATCGACGATCGCCCCCGTCCGACCAATCCAGATGATATCTACCGGAAAGAGCATCTCTGACGTGGAGATACTGTAACGACTATCATCCTTAAAAATAAACAACATCCCTTCATTTTTCGGCATAGACGCGACACCATTGAGGCTCGCTTTCTGTTCCTCGGGAGTCCGAGCGACGCGGACACTCAGAGTCCCTCCGTTGACCCGGATCTGCTTCAATACAAATTTGTCACGAAAAAGAGTCGGTGGATTGATCGAACCATTCTGTACCAAGACAAAACCAACGACCACAAACGCCAAAATAAGCGCCCACACGATGCCTGTTCCAATTCGCGAGCCCATATGCATGTAGTATAAACCCTTTTGTCACACTCCACTGTCAGGCTGTGAAGAGCATTTTGCGGAGAGGACAGGATTCGAACCTGCGGTGCCTTGCGGCACACTCGCTTTCCAAGCGAGCACTTTCGACCACTCAGTCACCTCTCCAGTGGCTAACCGGCTCAGTATAAGCCAATCAGCTCCGTTTTTGAAGCTTGTGCAGACGGCGCTTCTCGCGCGCTTTTTCGCGGCGCTCTTTGAATTTTTGCCTTTGTTCCTTGAGCTCCGCCCGCAGACGACTCTCCAGCGCGGCGGCCTTGCGGGATTCATACCATCCCATGGTCGCCAAGACGATATTGAGGGTCAGGACGATACCGAAAGCAAGGATGAAAGCAGAGCTCTCGTGAGCGCGCCCAAAATACGCAAATGTCGGCAAGAAGCTCGCCATACCGACCACCACATCCATGACGCGATTTTGCGGTGTCTCGTGGATCTGGACCATCGCCTCCCACATCTCATATGCGACGAGTAGGATGAAGACGATCACGGTCGACGCAATCGTCCCAAAATCGAAAAACGCGATACCGAGTCCAATCGATATACCAGAAAGGAAGTGGACGACACTCCAGAGGTCGAGCCACTTCCCTTCTCTCCATATATCGGTCCGCTCGAATCTGCCGTCGCGCGTGAGCCGCATATGCTATAGGTTTTTAGGAGAGGTGCTTGGAGACGAGCTTGGTCATCTCAAACATACTCACCGTACCCTTGCCGCCAAATACTTTCTTGAGGTTTTCATCGGCGTTGATGTTGCGCTTGTTCTTGGCATCCTGCAGGCCATGCTTCTTGATGTACACCCAAAGCTTCTTTACCACCTCCGAGCGAGGCATGGGGCCAGCTCCGACCACTGCTGCGAGATCACCGCTGATGGTCATCGGCTTCATAAATGCGGAATTCTTCTTTTCTGCCATAAATATATTTTACATTATTAAGCGTATTAATAAATAACGGTACTACCCCTCTAGCATACCATACTTTAGACCTGCAAGCCCCTCAAAGCGGCGACACGAGCCGCCACCGGCGGATGGCTCGAAAAGAGCCGTTGTACAAACTGGCCCTTCTGATGGCTGCCGAAAGGATTTGAGATGAACAGATGCGCCGTCCCGGTCGAGGCTCGCCGCATAGGAGCCGTATACGAGCTTATCTTCTGCAGCGCGGATGCGAGACCATCCGGATAGCGCGTGAGGAGCGCCCCCGAAGCATCGGCGAGAAACTCGCGCTTGCGCGATATGGCGAGCTGGATGAGCTGGGCCGCTATCGGCGCCAAGATCATCGCGAGGAGCGCCGCGATCGCCAAGATCGGGCCCGCTTTGCTGTCGTTGTCGTTGCCGCCAAAGATGCTCACACGCAAAAACATATCGGCAAGTACTGAGATGAATCCTACAAGCACTACTGCGAC
>VGJQ01000050.1 GCA_016867375.1 Candidatus Kaiserbacteria bacterium
GTGGCAGCCATGGGAAGTAGGTGCAAACAAAACGATCATTTTCCCCGGCCTCGGACTCCAATACCGATCGGCGTGTCAGCTCACTGCCCTTTACCATCGGATCATGTCGACTCCAGAGACCCGGCGGAGTGGCAGATTTGCCATGGTGCTCTTCGTCGACTTCGAATCCAGCCATCGGTTCAATAAGGAGCGGTGGCCACGAGTGCAAGACTTCGATCCTGGATTCAACTACAACATGTCGTTCGAGCAATTCTCGAGATATTTCATACCTCGGCATGTTTCGTAATCAAACGGCCTCGTTCCATTTCTATGGAACGAGGCCGTAGCACTATGCACTAACACCTTTTAGATATTCCTCTGCGAAGGCCCGCACCTCTCCGGCAAGAGCCTCTTTAGTACCGTTGTTGTGTATGATGAGATCAGCAGCCGCCCCTATTCGCGCGATGTCGCGCTCTGTCGCGGCCTGCTCTTCCATGAGGAATTGCTCGTAGGTCATATCGGTCTCCCCCACCTTTTCGCCTCGACCATGCAGGCGCTGAAAGCGCAGCTCGGGATCGGCCGTCACGTAGACGAGTACGTGGCGTGGAAATGTGCGCACGAGGTCGACATCACTCTGCCAGCGGATACCGTTGAACAGAGCGACGGCAGCCGCACTCCCCTCTAAGCGTATCCCCGTCGCACGCGTGAGGACTCCCTTACCATACGTGCTTTCCATGGCGACAGGCAGCGCCTGCAGATGCTGACGGGTCGTTTCGATATTCCAGATTTTGAGCGTCTCGAAGAGAATGTCCGAGGATTTGAATGATTCGATCGAGAGGTCTGAGCGGCATGCACGCAAAGCGCTCACAAAAGAATCCTTGCCACCGCCGCTTTCTCCGATAAGACCGATGATGAGGGACATACGATTGGAAATAGATGCTCTGTGGAAAATAGTATACTATACGCGTATGAGTTTTGAAGACAATTTCCTGAGACAGGTCGATTTCTCGCGCTCTCACGCAAGACGAGATGATGAGCGAGCGATTCGCTCACGAATCGAACTGCCACCCCTTATCAAGACGGCCCATAATCGTCTCAAACGAGAAGTCTTTTCAAATCAATCCTATAGCATCCAGGCTCCCGAATTCTCCAGCATCTACGGCAAGGAGAATATCATAGCAGACATGCAGAAGATCGCCACCTACCGAAAACAATGGGAGCAGCAGTCCTCGCAAGAAAAAAATTCTAAAGTATTAGCGGAGGTGCTCGAAGGTATGATTCTTGTAAATGCCCGTGAAAATGGGTGGTTCGGGGACTCTGTCACCATGAAAACATCTCTCTTCGACGATGTATTCAATAAAACGGATATGTTTACAGAGTGGCATGAAAACACTGAAGGGTCTCGCGTCCTCGCGATGGCCGTTGATATCACATATGGAAAGACGGCTCTCTCCAAGAAGCTTCAGGACATCAAGACTGAAATTGATTCCGATCGACTGGGGACAATCCGGTATTTCAAAGACACCCGCGGCGACTTTATGGGTACGAGAAACAACATTCCCAGAACAGTGATCGGGATTTCTCCCGAACACACACTCGCTATCGCCTCCTTGTGGATGAAGGGAGATTCAGATGCTCTCCAAACACATACCACACAACGAGTCCTCATTGAGGAGATGTACGTGCAGACAAAGGCTATGGCCGACTATGCCCATTTCCACAATCACAAAAACGCCACACGGGCATACGAAGATGCATTAGCCAGTATTGAAAAGTTACGGCAACAAAAAGAATCCATTTCGATCGCAGATCAAGAGCCCGACACAATTGCGGCTGAATTGATCACCCAAACAAAAGCGATATTTGGATAGCAAAAAAGCGCCTCCAGGCGCTTTTTTGCGTTGGACACATTCAACGGGACCTAAGAGACTTACTTCGCCATGAAGCTCGTAGAGACGCCTGAGACGCGCGCATCCTTGC